>JAGNNV010000112.1 GCA_017990495.1 Vicinamibacteria bacterium | reverse complement strand
CGCCCCACCACGGGCAGGGTCGAGGGCACGCGACGCGGCGGATCGGCCAGGGCGCTCTCATCGGTGAGGGCATTCATGAAGGCGATGAGGTCGGCCCGCTGCTGGTCGGTGAAATGAATGGGCCGGATCTTGTCGTCGAGATTCGGGGTGGGGACGCCCAGCCCAGGACCGCCGCCCCTCGCGTAGAAGTCCACCACTTCTTCGAGGGTCGCGAATCGACCGTTGTGCATGTAAGGGGCGGTCAGGGCGACGTTGCGCAGCGTCGGCACCTTGAACGCGCCTTTGAGGCCGGGGCTTCCCGCGATGTCGCCCCGGCCGCGATCCTCGGCCTCGTCGTCGAGTTTGGGCACACCGACCACCTTGAAGTTGGGGCTCGAGAACGTGGGCAGCGAGTGACATTCGAAGCAGCGCGCCTGTCCGGAGCGGAACACGTCGAAGCCGCGCCGCTGTGAAAGGGTGAGGGCGCTGCGGTCTCCGGCCACGTAACGGTCGAAGGGCGAGCGAGAGGAGAGCTGTGTCCGCTCAAAGGCCGCAATGGCTTTGGTGACGTTCTGCAGGTTGATGGACGAGCCCATATGCCCCCCGAACGCCTCGTCGAACAGCCCCTGATACTCGGGCAGGGTGGCCATCTCTGCCGAAAGATTCGCGTCCGTCTCCCCCATCTCCTCGGGGGCCAGAATGGGGTTTCTCGCTTGATCCTCGAGGTCCTTCGCCCGGCCATCCCAGAACTGACTCTCGCTGAACGCGGCGTTCCAGATGGTGGGCGCGCCACGCCGGATCACCCGGCCTCCGCTGCGGCCGGGGCCCAGACCCTTGCCGCCCTCGCCCATCGACTTGCCGCGGCCATCGGTGTAGCCAAGGTCGGGGTGATGACACGTCGCGCACGACATGTCGTTCTTCCCCGAGAGAACAGGATCGTAGTAGAGGAGCTTCCCAAGCGCCGCCCGGCGCGCGAACTTCGGATCGGAGGCGGCGTTGTCGGGGCGTTGCGGCATGTCCGGCCACCGACTGGCGAGGCCCCCCGCCCCACTCGGACCAGCGGTGCTCGGCGTCCCCTCGGTGTCGACCTGCACCGTCATGGATGCGAGCACGGTCAGCGCGACCACGGGCAGGCCAATCAGAACCGCCAGAAAGCCGGCCACGAACCGCGATGCCTTCGACTTCGAAGGACCCGCGACGCGAGCGACCCTCGGAAGAGGCGCGTAGGTGCTAGGTCGCCTGGGTGGCGAGGGCATGTTCACCCCGTTCGGTCTGGAGCCGGCCCGTGAGCCAGCGCGCCTGGACAACCACCCAGAGCGCGCATACCACGCCGGCCAGATAAAAGACGTTCCGATATGCGGCCAGAGGATCCACCTGAGTCCGTCCGATGGCCACCAGAACACCGCCAACCATCGGGCCGAGAAGCATGCCCAAGGCCCCCGAGGTGTTCACCAGCGCCATCATCCGGCTGCGCGAATCGGAGGGGACAAGGGTGGCGCAGTAGCACAAGACGGTGCCGTACATAAACGAGGATGCGACACCGGCCGCGATCATCGACACGGGCAGGAACGCCTTCGGAACCAGGGCCAGCGAGGTGATGGCCGCTCCGTAGAGCAGCGTTCCAAAGGCGAGCAACGCGGCGCGGGGCACACGGTCGCCGAGGCGGCTTGCCGGATACATCAGCAGAGCGAAGGGCAACATCAGCATCGAATAGAGAAGGCCGATGCTCCGGTCGGACAGGCCGTGCGTCTTCGTAGCGAAAAGAGCAAAGGTGACGATGATGAGGCCGACCGTGAACCGCTCGACGAAGGCCGCGGAAAGCGGGCCCATGACATTGGGATCACGCCACGAAAGGCGAACCGACGAGGCCTCCGACCGCTCAACCGGCAAGGTCGAGCGATAGAGGAACGGCCCCGCGAACGCCACCAGCCCGGCAAGGCCTCCGCCCACGATGAAGGGCAGGCGCGGACTCTCGGCCACCAGCAGGCCGCCCAGACCGCTGCCAAAGGCGATGGCCAGCATGACCGCTCCGCCCGCCATGCCCATGGCACGACCGGCGCCCACCAGCGGTTTGTAAGCGGCGGCGCGGGCAAGGAGAAGACTGGCGGCGCCCAGATGCGCGGCGCCCTCGATGGTGCGAAGAAACAGCACCAGAGGCGTCGCGAGGGGCATCGACACCACGAGGAGAAGAATGGCATCGAGGCCGGCGAGAAACATCAGCCACCGGCCCAGGCTCGCGGCCGATCCGGTTGAAGCCAGGCGCGCGATCAGAGGGGTTATGAGGATGCCGCCCAGCATGTTGAGGGACATGAAGGCGTGCATGGAACCCTCGGAGCCTGCGTGGACCTGGGCGAAGAGCGGCCGGATCGCGGGCGCCAGCAGCGTGGCCGGCAACATCTGCAGGAAGACGGCGGCGATGAGCCAATGCAAGGAGGCGTGTTTCGCGTCCATGTCGGACAGGTCCGCCGGGCGAGGGTCGGTCACAAGGGGCGCAGTTTCTCACGACGGGGACGCGGCCTCGAAAGGCCGCGCCTCCGTAAAACGCCTCCGCCTACGAGCAGCAGGTGGGGCCGCAGCAGGCGGCCGCCTTGCTCTCCGGCTCCGAAGCCGCGGCGCTTGCCGACTTCTTCGCCCGGAAAGTCACCGAACGAACGGTGCCCCGGAGCGAATCGAGTTCCACGCCCGCCTTGGCCGCCAGCCGCTCGGCCTCGGCGCGGGCGTTGTCGATCACCACCGCCCCGTAGTCAATGTCCTTGAGGACCTCGATCTCGGCGAGTCCCGCCTCGCGGATCATGGCGAAATAGTCTTCGCGCATGGCCGCCCCCGAGATGCAGCCCACGTAGGCGTAGACGTCCTTCTCGATCTCAGGAGGCAGGGCCTTGTCGAGGATGATGTCGGAGATCACGATCCGCCCGCCGGGCTTGAGAATGCGGGCGATCTCCTTGAACACCACGGCCTTGTCGGGCACGAGGTTGATCACGCAGTTGCTGGTGATGGCGTCCACGGTGCCGCTGTCGACCGGCAGGTTTTCGAGCCGGCCTTCGCGGAACTCGGCGTTCGTGACCCCGGCCTTTTCGGCATTGCGCTGGGCCCGCCGCAGCATCTCCGGCGTCATGTCGACGCCGATGACCTTGCCCGTCGGCCCCACCACGTCGGCGGCGAGGAACACGTCGATTCCCGCTCCCGACCCGAGGTCCACCACCGTCTCGCCGGGCTGCAGAGCCAGGTGATCGATGGGGGCTCCGCAACCAAGGCCCAGATTGGCGCCTTCGGGAACTGCGTTGAGCTGCTGCTTCGAGTAGCCGATATCGAGGGTGACCTTCTCCTCCGCCGAGGTTCCGCAGCCGCCGGCGCCGCAGCAGGAGCCTCCTTCAAGGGCGATGGCGGCGTACTTGCCGCGGACGTTTCCGACCACGGCTTCCTTATCCTGACGATCGAGCGTTTCCATTTTATTTCTTTCTCCTGATGATTGAGTTCAAGGGGACGAGTGGGGATGTTTCTTCGGCGCAACAGTTCTCTCGCAGGTAATCCAGAAGACCCGCGATCGACGAGAAATCAACGGAGTAGATGACGCTTCGACCGTCGCGCCGGGCCGTGACGAGCCCCACCCGCGCCAGTTCGGCGAGATGAAACGACGCGTTCGGAGCGGAAATCTCCATGCGCGTCGCGATCTCTCCGGCGGCCAGACCCTGAACCCCACGACGTACCAGCAACCTGAATACCGAAAGCCGGGTTTCGTGGGCCAGGGCACCCAGCCGCTGAACCGCTTCTCTTATTTCCATGTTTCTATTATTCTAGAAACGTCAAAGCCATGTCAAGTGTTCCCTGCCATTTCATTACTTCTGTCAGTAGCCGAAGGGCGGCGGACCCTGTAAAAGTGAAGCCATGAGGATCGAAGCCCGGCGCACCCTGCTGTTCGTGCTGTTCCTCGCGGCCCTCGCCTATCACGGAGCCCGTGTCTTCCTTCTGATCTCCGCCCTGGTGAACCCCGGCCAGTATCCCCCCGCGCCTTTCCAGTTGAAGGGGGCCACCACGGAGGTTCGCTCCACGTCGGAAGCCGCCGCCGATGCCGGCCTCCTTGTGGGCGACCGGGTGACGAAAGTCGCCGGCCAGGAGATCCGTGGCTTCGCGGACCTCAGTCGGGGTCTGGCTCTGGCCGCGCCTCACGGCCATGGCCTCGTGGAAGTGGATCGTCCGGAAGGGCTCACGGTCCTCGATGTTCCGCTCCCTTCCCCCAGGACGCCTCCCACGCCGGGTGCGGTTGCCGGGGCGCTGGTGCTGGAGCTCTTGTTGCCGGCCTTCTTCCTCGGCGTGGGCTTCTCCGTCGCCTACCTGAAGATCGAAGACCGGCCCGCCTGGTTGCTCCTGTTCATGATGCTGACGTTCTCCGCTCTGGCCCGATCGACCCTGGTGGGCCTCGACCGCCTCGGTCCGGGCCTGGGAACCGCGGCCACCCTCTGGGTATCCTTTTTCGCGTCGAGCTGGCCCCTCGCCATGCTCTCGTTCGCGCTGGTGTTTCCGGAGCGATTGGCCCTCGACCTCAAGAAGCCGTGGCTCAAGTGGCTGGCCATCGGGCCGCTCCTGGCCATGACCATCCTGGAGGCGCTCACCAGCCTTGCCGTCGCGAGCTTCGAGTGGGCCGCGCCCTTCATCGCCATGAACCGGAGCACGGGGCGGCTGGGCTTCATCCTCATCTACGTGACCATGTCCCTTTTCTTCACATCACTCGGGATAAGGATCGGCAACACGGAGAACCCGGATGCCCTGAGACGCGTCCGCATCCTCATGACCGGAGCCAGCATCAGCATGGCGCCGGTGACGGTGGTCGCCACGGTGGCCCTGCTGACCGGTCGGGGATGGAACCAGGTGGGCCCGGACGGCCTGCGCTTCTTCGCCGTCCTGATGATGTTGATCTTCCCCTTGACCCTGGCCTACGTGGTGATCGTCCACAAGGCCATGGGAGTGGGCATGGTGATTCGGCAGGGTCTTCAGTACGCGCTGGCCCAACGGGCCTTGCGCTTCCTGCAGGTCCTGGTGGGCGTATTCGTGCTCTTCGCGCTCACCGACATCCTCACCGACCCGGAGAAACGACAAGTGGACCGCCTGCAGTGGATCGGGTTCGCGTTGCTCTTTGTCGTCTTCATGCAAAAGGGCGCCGACCGCTTCCGCCTCTGGATCGACCGTCGATTCTTCCGCGAAGCGGTGAACGCCGAACACATCCTCGCCGAACTCGGGGATCAGGTCCGCTCGATCGCGGATCGGAGTGAGTTGCTCGAGACGGTGTCGCGGAAGATCAGCGAGGCCCTGCATGTGCCCAAGGTGGCGGCCTTCATCCGTGGAGACGGGGGCTTCGTGCCCGCCTTCGCCACCGGCTACGGCGGGGATGCGGTGGCCCTCGAGTTCGGAAACGCCGGGGTTCTCACCTGCTGCGTGGCCGCGCTGCAGAAGCCCCAGACCGTGTATCTCGACGACAAGCGCTCGTGGGTGCGGCGAGAGAACATTCCGGAAACGGACGCGGCCAAACTTCGCGAACTGCAGTCGGAGGTGCTGATCCCCCTGCGCACCAAGTCCGCGGTGGAAGGCTTCCTGAGTCTTGGCCCCAAATCGTCCGAAGCCGCGTACTCCCCCTCTGATCTGCGGCTGCTGCAGTCGGTGGCGCATCAGACGGCGCTCGCGCTCGACAACTCACGCCTCGTCGACCAGGTGGCGAGCGAGGTGGCCAAGCGGGAACGCATGACCCGGGAGATCGAGATCGCTCGCGAGGTCCAGTTCACCCTGCTGCCCGCCAGGCCTCCGATCATCAAAGGCCTGGAACTGGCCGGGCACTGCCGCCCCGCCGCGGGCATCGGCGGCGACTACTACGACTTCATACCTCTCGAGGGTGAGCGATCCATCGGCCTCGCCATCGGCGACATCGCGGGCAAGGGCATCCCCGCCGCATTGCTGATGGCCGGGCTCCAGGCCGCCTTGCGGGGGCAGGCTCTCGCCGGAAGCCGCGATCTGGCCCGTCTGATGGCGAACATCAACAAGCTCATCTTCGAGTCCTCGCCCTCCAACCGCTACGCCACCTTCTTCTACGGTGAGTACCGTGACGGGGTGCTCGCGTACGTGAACGCGGGCCACAACGCTCCGATGCTCCTGCGGTGCGACGGCCGGGTCGAACGCCTCGAAGCGGGAGGCCCGGTGATCGGCCTGATGGAGGGTGTGCCGTTCCTCGAAGCGTCGGTGGCGGTGGAATCGGGCGATCTCCTGCTCGGATACACCGACGGCGTATCGGAGTGCATGAATCCCCGTGACGAGGAATGGGGCGACGACAAACTGCTCGCATTGCTGCGCGCGAATCGGCACCTGCCTTCGGCCGACCTTGTGGACCTGATCATGAAGGACGCCGACCTCTTCGCGAATGGGGCCAAACAGCACGACGACATGACCCTGATTCTGATGAAGGTGGCCTGAAGCCTCAGTAGCCTTCGACCGCGGCGAAGTCCTTGGCCTCGTAGCTCGCGCACGAGCGGTTCAAGCTCGGGGGCTTCGCTTCACCCGGAAAGAGGTCGCCCCACAGGACATCCGCGACGGAATGCGCGGCGATGCGGTGGCCAAAGGGGTTGGGGTGCACCACATCCACCCGCACGTCGCGGAACGGATACGGCTCGAAACACGGAAGCATGTCGATGGCCCCGAGGCCGGCCCGCGCCGCCGCCGCCGCGATCTGGGCGTGGAGCGCCTTGTAGGGGTAGTTCTCGAAGCGATTGCCGAGCACCGGGAAGATGGCGACCGTGCCTTCGATCCCGCGAGCCTTCAGAGTCGCGGCGAGGACGCCGAAGCTCGCGTCGAGATGCGCATCGAGCGCCTCGGGCGTCACCTCATACAACTCGCCGCCCAGGGGATTGCGAGCGCGGGCGAACTGGGCGCGGGCCTCGCGCTCGGTGAGGCGGTATTCGATCCAGGCGGCGAATCGCGAAAAGGACAGGAGCGATTCGAGCGCTCGACGCGGCCCGCTGCGCGCTTCCTTGCGGCTCTGGGTGAGTCCGTACTCGAAGCTCAGGAGACCCTCGAGGTCGTTCAGGCAGAAGCCGAAGACGACGTGGTCGGGCTGAAGGGTGTCGACGCGCTGACGCAGGTGCTCCACTTCCTGATCGAGGTTGTACCCCGGCACGCCGAGATTCAGTGTTTCCACGCGAGGGCCGAGGATCGTCCCGATTTGCGCGGGGAACGCGTCAGCCTCGGCCACCCAGTATCCGAACACGATGGAGTCTCCGAACACCGCGACGCGACGCTCACCCGCGCGCTTGTCGCGAAGAGCGGGACCACGGAAGCCATCTCCATTGATCCGATACTCAACCTCCGACGCCACCCGGGAGTTCGGCCGAAGTTCGAAGCCGAGTTTCGGATTGGGGCTCATCCGCACCACGCCGCGGTTGATCTGGACGGTGCCCACGCTCACCCCGACGAGCCGCGCCGTTCCCTCGGCGAGGAGGAGAAATGCCAGAACCGAGCCTCCGCTCAGAGCGAGAGACGCCGCCAGGCGAAAGGCCCGAGTCGACAACCCGAGGCTACGCCTTGGGGGCGCGGCTGCGGACGGCTTCGATCTTGGCGTCGCGCTCGGCGGCGAGGATGTCACGCTCTCGCAGGTATTGCTCGTTCAACAGATCGACCTGCTCACGCAGTTCCTCGGGGAGGCCGGCGGGCAGTTTGGGGCGCTTCATGATGTCGACTTCCGCGAGCTTCGCGTCGTAAACGCGACGGATCTCCGCGATTTCTTCCTTCTGTTCGCCCGAGAGTTCGCGGATGCTGTCGCCGCTCTCGGCGTCCTTCTTGCGCAGCCGCGCCATGGCAAGTTCGAGGGAGCTTTTGGGCGCGTCGTCTTCGGTCATGATGCGCGGATCATAGCGACCCTGGACCGGGAGAGCCTCTAGGAGGCGATGCGTCGTTCCGACCACGCCGCGCGTATTTTTCGCCGGCCGAGCATTCAATAACTCGACTACACTCCGCGGACCCCGCCGCATGCACATCCCAAACCTCTCCACTCGCCCGCGGTTCGCCTGCGCGGCCGCGGCGCTTCTGCTGAGCGCGTGTGGCGGAGCCTCGGCTCCATCCGCACCCTCGGCTTCCGTGGTGAATGCGGCGCCCACTCCCACCCCGCGCCCCGGCCCGCCGGACATCGTGGTGATGCTGGCGGACGACATGGGATGGGGCGATCTCGGCGTCTACGGCCACCCGCTCACCCGCACCCCGAACATCGACCGCCTGGCCGCCGAGGGCTCGAGGTTCGAGGCGATGTACGTGCCCACTCCGGTCTGCGCTCCCTCGCGCGCGGCGCTTCTCACCGGCCGCCATGGCTTCCGCAACGGTGTGAAGTGGAACGACAGCTCGTCCATGAAGACGAGCGAGATCACCATCGCCAAGGCTCTCAAGGGCCGCGGGTACACGACGGCGATGATCGGCAAGTGGCACCTCGGCGACAAGGTGGCTGATCTGCCTCTGCGCCACGGCTTCGACAGCTTCTACGGAATGCTCAGTTCTCCGCCCGCCACCCAGTTCATCCTCGGCGACCAGGTGACCGCGGACTTCCCTGGCATGGATCTTCTGACCCGGCGTCTGACCGACGAGGCCACGGCCGCCATCCGCAAGGCGCCGAACGACAAGCCCCTTCTCCTCTATGTCGCGCACCACGCGCCCCACCGTCCCCACTACGCCTCGGGCGAGTTTGTGGGCCGCTCGGGCTGGGGCGTCTATGGCGACGCCATTTCGGAACTCGACTGGTCGGTGGGCGAAGTGATGGGCGTGCTCAAAGAGACGGGGCGCGACCGGAACGCTCTGGTGGTTTTCATGAGCGACAACGGCCCGGACGCCGACGGGTCGCCGGGGCCGTTCACCTACGGCAAGGGCAACATCAACGAGGGCGGCATCCGGGTGCCCGCCATCGCGTGGCAACCGGGCGTGGTGAAGGCCGGCGGCCTCATCCGCGATGCCACGTCCTCGCTCGACCTGTTCCCCACCTTCTCCGCGCTGGCCGGGGCTCCCCTTGCCCCGCGCGACCACGACGGCATCGATATCTCGCCGTTGCTGCGCGGCGAGGTGGCCGCGATGCCTGGTGCCGGCCTCGACGGCCGCCGCGAACACTATTTCTTCGCCAACTCCGAAATCGCCGCTCTGCGCTCGGGCAAGTGGAAGTACATCCGCCCTGGTTTCCGCGACTCGGTGCCCGTCCTCTACAACATAGAAGCGGATCCCGGCGAAACCCGAAACCTGCGTAGCCTGGAATCGGGCATCGCCACCCTGCTCGCCAAGCGCATCGCCGCGTTCCGCTGAGCCGGCGCCCAAAGAGCCTAGCGGCAGGCGGCGCCGCTGCAGGAGCCGAGGGCTTTCAGACGCTCCCGCAGCTTGGAAACTTCGGAGGCGTGGCTCGCCACCGAGCTATCGAGCTGGTACGGGTCCTTCCTGAAGTCGTAGTACTCCTCTTCATCGGTGATGTGGTGGACATACACCGCGGAATCGACGCCGTTCTCCACCCGGATGCCCTGATAGGTGGGCATGAAGGTGGTGGCGGGATTGGTGCTATCCCAGTATTCGATGAGCAGATCGGACCGCCACGAAGCGATGGGCGGCGTGGAGGCGGCGAGGAGCGGAGTGATGGACCGTCCCTCAATGGCGGCCGGCGCCGTCACCCGAGCCCAGTCGAGGATGGTGGCCGGTATGTCGATGTTCCCCACGAGGTGCGGCAGGGTGACGCCGCGCGCGCCGCCGGGCACGCGAACGTACAGGGGGATGTCGAGAGACTCGGCATAAGGCGCGGTCTTGTCCCAGAAGCGGTGGGCGCCGGTGGAGATGCCGTTGTCGGACATGAAGACGATGGCCGTGTTCTCGAGCTCGCCTTGAGCGGCGAGCGCCTGCACGATCTTCTCGATCATCTCGTCCACCGCCTGCAAGGAGCGGAGAGAATTCCGATACTCGTTGTCAATGGCGTTCACCGTGGCGGAGGTGTAGCGGCCGATGCGGCGAATGTGACGAGGCTTGTCGGCCACGTCAGGCTCGTCGAAGGCCGGCGTGCGAGGAGCGCCCCGGTCGGAGAACAAGGCATTGTGGCGCGCGGCCGACTGCGACTTGTTGTGGGGAGCGTAGGGGGTGACCATCAGGAAGAAGGGTTGATCGTCCTTTTCCTCCGTCTTGCTCAGGAAATCGAGGGCGCGCGTGGCCAGGAAGTCCGTCTGATACGTCCCGGAGGGCGCGGTGCGATCGACGCCGTTGTCGTTGTACGTGAAGTTTCGATAGGCCTGAGGTTCGGTGGTGCCGAGCCAGTCGTCCCAGCCGGGCGGGGCGGAGGTCCAGCCAGCGCCATACCCGTTCGTGTACTTGCCCATGTAGGCGGTGCGGTAGCCCGCGGCCTTGAGCCACACCGGCAGCGAGTCGGCTTCCATCCCGGTGTCGCGGTAAGTGCCATACCCTCCAAGCGGCGGCTGATTCGAGCGAATCTGATGGGAATGGGCGTAGCGGCCGGTCAGGAGAGTGGCGCGCGAGGGCCCGCAGAGCGGAGTGGTGGCGATGGCGTTTTGGAAGGTGACCCCTTGCGCCGCGATCAACGACTGCATGCGGGGCATGTCCCGAGCACTCACCGATTCCTGATCGTCGCTCACGATGAGCACCACGTTCATCGGCTTCGGGGTGGGGGTGGGCGCGGGCTGAGAAGACGATGGCGAGGAGGGAGAGGACCCGGAACCGCAGGCGGCCAGCAGAAAGAGGCTGGCCACGAGGGCAGGGAACTTCGCGGAGTTACGCCCCAAATCAGGCAGACTGGTCCGGTTCATTTTTCTGGGAACCCTCACTCATTG
>JAGNNV010000431.1 GCA_017990495.1 Vicinamibacteria bacterium | reverse complement strand
TTGCCCAGGGCGAGGCCGCCGTATTCTTCGGGCACCTCGATGCCGAGCAGTCCGATTTCGCCCGCCTCACGCATCGACTGGCGAATCACTTCGTAGTCGAGTTTCAGGATCTGCGGGGTCTTCGGCAGCACGGCTTTCTGCATGAAGTCACGCGCGGTCTGGGCGAGCATGTTCTGCTCGTCGGTGTAGTCCTCGGGAGTGAAGACCTCGCCGGGGGTGCGGTCCTCGATGAGGAAGTCTCCGCCTTTGGCGGCCACGGGCTGAAGGGTTTCGGTGGTCATCTACGTTTCCTCAAATAAGTGCGGTCAGACGTACATCCGGTCGATCAGGTCCTTGTAGCGGGCTTCCACCACCCGTCGCTTGACCTTCAGGGTCGGGGTCAGCTCGCCGGCGTCGATTGAAAACTCGTGGGGGATGAGGGTAATCCTCTTGATCTTTTCGTACTGGGCCAGCTCGCCCGACATCGATGCGATGGCCTGCTCCATCAGCTCGATCACCCGCGGGTTCGCAATCAGTTCCGCCCGGGAGGTGTTGGTGATCCCCTCCTGCTCGGCGAGGCGCGTGAGGTTCTCGAACTTCGGCACCACCAGGGCGGTCGGGTAGTTGCGCGCGTTGCCCACCATCACCAGTTCCTGAATCAGCGGATGCGCCTTCATCAGGTTTTCGATGGGCTGGGGCGCGATGTTCTTGCCAGCGGAGGTGACGATCAGGTCTTTCTTGCGGTCGGTGATGTAGAGATAGCCGTCCTCGTCGATGCGCCCGATGTCGCCGGTGTGGAAGTAGCCCTGGTGATCGATGACTTCGGCGGTGGCCTCAGGTTTGTTGAAATAACCCTGCATCACGTGCGGTCCGCGGGTGAGAATCTCGCCATCGCCCGCGATGCGGACTTCTACGCCGTCGATGGGCTTGCCCACGCTTCCCGTGCGGTTGTTCTTGGGGGTGTTGACGGAAATGACGGGGGAGGTTTCGGTGAGACCGTAGCCTTCGAGGATGGTGAGGCCCATTGACCCGAAGAAGAGACCGATCTCCTTGGGCAACGCCGCGCCGCCCGACACCGCGATGCGGATGCGGCCACCCAGCCCCGCGCGCACGGTGCGCAGCACCAGGGCATCGGCGATTTTGTATTTGAGGGCCAACCAGGGCGAGACGCTTTCGCCGGCCTGTCGGGCATCGAACACCGCGCGACCGGTGCGCTCGGCGAAAGCGAAGAGCTTTTGCCTCGCGGGTGGCGCCGCCGCCACCTTGTCGCGCACCTTCCCCATCACCTTCTCGTAGATACGCGGCACGGAGACCAGGATGGTGGGCTGGATTTCCAGCAGGTTCTGGGCGACGCTCTCGATGCTCTCAGCGTAGGCGATGGTGACGCCGCGCTTCAGCATCACGAACTGCCCGCCCATCCGCTCAAACACGTGGCACAGAG
The DNA here is from genome assembly GCA_017990495.1 of Vicinamibacteria bacterium. Taxonomy (GTDB): domain Bacteria; phylum Acidobacteriota; class Vicinamibacteria; order Fen-336; family JAGNNV01; genus JAGNNV01. Next base: position 1,515 of record JAGNNV010000431.1, on the reverse strand, counting down.
GAAGGAAGGACAACACCGCGTCGTCGGGACCCAGCAGGGAGAAGATCTCGCGTGCGCAGGTAGCCACGTTCGACCCGATGTTCGCGTGGGTCAACATCACGCCCTTGGGGTCGCCGGTGGTGCCCGAGGTGTAGATCAAGGTGGCGAGGTCGTCCGGCCGCACCGTGGCCGCGCGCCGACGGATCAGATCCTTGTCGAGGGCAAGCGCGCGACGACCCACTTCGCGCACCGAGGACAACGTCTGCGTACCGAACACCGCGGCATCGTCCATCACCACCACGTGCTGCAGCTCGGGTGCCTCGGCCTTCACCGCCAGCACCTTCTCGGCCTGGGCTTGATTTGACGCCACCACGATGCGGACACCGCTGTCCTTCAGGATGTAGAGGATCTGATTGGCGGGGAGCGAGGGGTAGATGGTGACCACCGTGGCCCGGCTGCACAGCGTGGCGAGATCGGTGTAGGCCCACTCCGGCCGGTTCTCGCCCAGTATCCCCAGCCGGTCGGTGGACTTGAGGCCCAGGCTCTCGAAGCCGGCCGCCGTCTCCTCCACCGCGGTGCGGAACTCATCCGACGAGATGGGCGTCCACGCCCCGCCCTTTTTCACCTTGAGGTGATCGGCCTTCTGGTACTGATCGACTGAGTTGTAGAAGATCTCTGCGAGGGTCTCGGTCACTTGCCGTCTCCGCGGGTAGCGCGTCGTTTGGTTCGGGGCCGTGCGGGGCCAGAGTCGAGTCCGCCAAGGAACAGGTCCGTAACCGGCTCGGCGAGGTCGACCAGATTGTAGTGGGTTGGCGAGAGTATCCACGACGTGACAAGTTCGTCGAGAGCGCCGAAGAAAGACTGCACCACCAGACTGCGCGGAATCTCCGGGCGGAAGGCCCCGGCTTTCTGGCCCTCTTCGATGACCTTGGAGAGCAGATCGAAGTATCCGCGCAGTTCCTTCGAGGAAATCCGGGCGAGCAGCGTGGACTGGCGCAGCTCGGTTTGAAAGAGGATGGCCACGTCACGCCGCTCACTGAGCGCGGCCAGATGGTGGCGGGCGATGGCCAGGAGCTTCTGCCTCGGTGTGCGCGCGCTCGCGATTTCCTGTCGGGCCCGGGCGAGATGACGCTCGAGGACATCCGCGAACAGGGAGACGATGATGTCTTCCTTGTTCTTGAAGTAGAGGTAGATGGTGCCGTCGGCCACGCCGGCCGACCCCGCGATATCGGCGACCCGCGCGGTGAAATAGCCCTTGCGGGCGAACACCACCACCGCGGCGTTCAGGATCTGGGTTCTCTTGTCTCCCTCGGGTTTACGGGCCATGCCGGGGGGACTTTAAGGGCGTCCCAGCAAGATCGCACCGGCCCGCACGCGATACCCGGGAATGAACCCCTTAGAATGGAACTCAAGAGGCATGAAGTTTCGCTACATCGCCATTGAGGGTGTCATCGGCGTCGGCAAAACCACCCTGGTGGAAGCTCTGGCCGAACGCCTTGACGCCACCCAGGTTCTCGAGGAGTGGGAGGACAACCC
>JAGNNV010000430.1 GCA_017990495.1 Vicinamibacteria bacterium | reverse complement strand
GCTGGGCCGACGAGTCGCGCCAGAACAAGTCGCGTGCGCGGATCATGCAGACGATGGTGAACGCCATCAACGCCGACCACATCCCGAAGATGCAGATGTCGGGCGCGGCGCAGGTGACCTGCATGACGTGCCACCGCGGCCTCCGCACGCCGAACCAGGCGATCGACGCGGGGCTGCAGAAGCAGAATGAGGCGGCGAAGCCGTAATCGAGAAGCGAGAGGCGAGAAGCGAGAAGCGTGGTCCGGCGGGAAGGTCTCTCCCCTGGGCCACGCTTCTCGCTTCTCGCTTCTCGCCCTACCGCCTGAACGGATCCCCAAACTTCGCATCACCCGCCAGCTGCGTATCCGTCAGCGTCTGCAGGAAGGCGACCAGCGCGGCGCGATCGCCGGCGTTCAGATTGAGCCGCAGCGGTGTGCCGCCCGGACCACGGAGGCGCTGGTCGAGCGCTGGGCCGTCCTGCACGCCGTTGTTGTAGTGCGCGACGACCTGGTCGAGGGTGCTGAAGCGGCCGTCGTGCATGAAGCGCCCGGGCACGCCGCTGTTCTTGAGCGACGGCGACTTGAAGATCCGCGTCTCGCCGGCATCGAGGCCGTTGCTGAGCGAATTCCCGGCGAGCGCAAAGCTCGGCGCGACATGGCAGGCGGAGCACCCCGCCCCGCCCTGCGGCGGCGGCGTGAAGAAGAGCTCCCGCCCACGGTTTTCCTGCGCCGTGAAGGTCGGGATCGGCGTGTTGACGCCGCGATCCGGCAGGCCGGGATTGAAGACCTGCGCGTATCCCGTGTCCCACCGGCTCGACGTCGAGATGATGCTGCGCACGTACTGCGCCATCGCCCGCTGCATCCGATCGGTGGTCACGGTGGAGTCGCCGTAGACCAGGGCGAACAGCTCGCGATAGTACGCGAGTCCCTGCAGCCGCGCGTTCACCGCGACGAGACCGCCATGGGCGGCATCGAAGCCCATTTCGACCGCGTTCTGGATCGGCTCGATCGTCTGTGCCTCGAGGGTCGCCGCGCGACGATCCCAGAAGAAGCTGCCCGGGCCGTAGAAGCGGGCATTCACCAGCCGCATCGAATGGGCGCCGGTGAGGCCGCCCTCGAAGCCCACCGACAGTTGGGCCTCATCGCTGAAGCCGCTGGCTTGCGCATGGCACGACGCGCATGACTTGGTGTTGTTGAGGCTCAGTTGCCGGTCATAGAACAGCACCCGGCCGAGCGTGGCGCCCGCATCGGTCACCGGTGCGTTGCGACCATTGTCGGTGTTGCTCCCGATCAGCCCGGCATAGTGTGGCGGGAGTGCCGGCGCCGCGTAGTTGGGGAGTTGTGCCGGATTGATCGTCAATGCGGCGGTCACCCCCGCGAACGTGACCGGCGTCGGAGCTGGCGGTGGAGTGACGACCACGACCGGCGATTCGGGGATGGTGGGGGTGCCGTCGCTGCCGCATCCCGTCAGGATGACGAGGAGCAACGACCAGCACGAGGCGCCGCGCGCCGCTCGAACGATGGATGTGGTGGGCATGCCGCAAGGACGGCAGCCGCGGCGCTTCGTTAAGTGGCCAGCGCCGCGATGGTCCGCACGTTGCGCCCGGTCATCGGCTTGAGGAGCTTGTCCACCGCCCGCTCGACCTTCGGCTCGCTCTCGCGGGTGACCCGCAACCAGTACAACTCGCGTCCGATCACGCGGAAGCGCTGGACCGGTGTGCTCAGCGCTGCCACCGCCTGGGCGACCTCCGGACTCACCGGCCCCTTCAGGAAGGCCACCATCAGCGCATGGGCTTCGGCCACCTCGGCTTCCGAGAACGGCACGCTGTCGAGGACTGCCTGCAGTTCCGCCTCGCTCCGCACGAAGGTCTCCACCACGAACCCGAATTCCTCCTCGAGGGCCGCCTCGATCCTCGCTTCGAGCGCCGCTCCGCGCCCCCGCCCACCAAAGCGGACGTTGCCGCTGGCGATGTAGGTCGAGACGTCGCTGAAGCCGAGGGACTCGAAGAGGGCACGCAGCGGGGCCATGGCGACCTGGCGGCCGCCGACGTTGATGGCGCGGAGGAAGGCGACGGAGGGCATCTGGCTGAATCCTAGCTTCGGTGTATATTCGGGTCAACCCGATCGGCGAGGATTCGCCGTTCGCTGTTCGCCGTCCGCCGTTCGCGAGGTTCCATGTCCTACTGCACCATCGCGCCTGGCCACCCGGTCCACGGCTCGTACCACGACACCGAATATGGCTTCCCGCTTCGCGACGACGCCGGCCTCTTCGAGCGCCTCATCCTCGAAATCAATCAGGCCGGGCTGTCGTGGGAGACCATCCTGAAGAAGCGCGAGGGGTTCCGGCGCGCCTACGACGGTTTCGACCCGCACGTCGTCGCCGGCTATGGCGAGGCCGATCGCAACCGTCTCCTCGCCGACGCCGGCATCATCCGCAACCGCCTCAAGGTCGACGCCGCCATCCACAACGCGCAGCGCGTCGTGGCCCTGATCGCCGAGCATGGTTCCTTCGCGGCGTGGCTCGACGCGCAGGGCCCTCTCGACAAGCCGCAGTGGGTCAAGCTCATGAAGCGCGAGTTCAAGTTCATGGGCGGCGAGATCGTCGGCGAGTTCCTGATGAGCATCGGGCGACTGCCGGGGGCGCACGTGGGGGACTGTCCGGTCGGGCAACTGCTGATCGAGAAGCGAGAAGCGAGAAGCGAGAAGCGGGTTTAGCGGAGGGATCTTCCCGACAGACCTCGCTTCTCGCTTCTCGTTTCTCGCTTCTCGTGCACTCATGTTCACCCACCTGCACGTCCACTCCTGGTTCTCCTTCGGCCTCGGCGTCTCTTCGCCGGAGGTCCTGGTCGAGGCCGCCGCGCGCCGAGGGTACCGCACCCTCGCGCTGACCGACACCAACGGCGTCTACGGCGCCGTGGAGTTCCAGAAGGCGTGCGAGGCCGCCGGCATCCGCCCGATTCTCG
>JAGNNV010000111.1 GCA_017990495.1 Vicinamibacteria bacterium | reverse complement strand
CATCAGTTTCAGCAAGCCGGAGGAACGGCTGTTCGTGGGGCAGGTGGACGCTCCGGAGACCTTCGCCCTGCGCGTGGCCGCGTTGCACCACCAGCACCGCCGCCGTAAGTCATCCGTGCGCGGCTTCCTGGGGGGCCGCATCGATCTTCTGCCCCATCAGATCTACATCGCGGCCGAGGTCTCGAGCCGCCTCGCCCCGCGCGTGCTGCTGGCGGACGAAGTGGGCCTGGGCAAGACCATCGAGGCTTGCCTGATCCTCCACCGCCTCATCCTCACCGGAAGGGCCCGACGGGTTCTGATCCTGGTGCCGGACTCCCTGGTGCATCAGTGGCTTCTCGAGATGCTGCGCCGGTTCAACATCTGGTTTCATGTCTTCGACGAGGCTCGCTGCGCCGCCATCGAAGCCGCCCGCCCCGACGCCAATCCTTTCCTCGAAGACCAGTTGATTCTGGCCAGCCTCCGCCTGTTCAACGACAACCCCCGTCGCCAGAGCCAGGCCATCGCCGCAGGGTTCGATGTCCTCGTGGTGGACGAAGCCCATCACCTCGGCTGGACGCCAGACGCGGTGAGCCCCGAGTACGCCACCGTCGAAGCGCTGAGCCGCAGCGCGCCCGGCCTGCTTCTGCTCACCGCAACCCCGGAACAACTGGGCATGGCCAGCCACTTCGCGAGGCTTCGACTGCTCGATCCCGCGCGGTTCCATGACCTCACGGAGTTCATCCGCGAAACCGAAAACTACCGCGAGGTGGCGAAAGCGGCCGAGGGCCTCACGGACCCGGTCGCCCTCGAAGATCTGCTCGACCGCCACGGGACGGGCCGAGTGATGTTCCGCAACACTCGGGCCACGGTCAAGGGTTTCCCGGCTCGCCGCGCCCACCTTCGCCCTCTCCTTTTCGATGAGGCGGTCGAGGGGAACGCTCAACGCCTCGAAGTGCTCGCCCACGAATTCGCCGCGGACACAGGCGCGAAGACCGCACCCACCGCGGTCCCCCCTCTCGCTCTCGACCCGCGTCTGCTCTTTCTGGTGAACCTGCTCCGCGACCTCGACCCCGAGAAGGTGCTGCTGATCTGCCGCTCGAAGGAGAAGGTCGAAGCCATCGAGGCGACCTTGCGCCAGCACCTGAGCGTGAAAGCCGCGGTCTTCCACGAAGGCCTCTCGCTGATTCAAAGAGACCGGCACGCCGCCTGGTTCGCGGAAGAGGACGGAGCGCGCCTGCTGATCTGCTCGGAAATCGGCAGTGAGGGCCGTAACTTCCAGTTCGCCCACCACCTTGTGATGTTCGATCTGCCCCTCGAACCCGAACTGCTCGAACAACGCATCGGCCGGCTGGACCGGATCGGCCAGCGCCAGGAGATCGCGCTCCACGTTCCTTTCGTCGCCGGCAGCGCGCAGGAGGTGCTGGCGCGCTGGTACCACTCCGGCCTCAACTCGTTCGAGAAGAACCTGCACGGCGGTCATGCCCTGCGCGAGCAATTCGGCGCGCGGGTGGTGGATCTGGCCGCCCGTTTCCATCTGAGCGATCGCGGGACGAGGGACGCGGCCCTTCTCGGCCTCATCGCGGAGACCGCGGCGGCCCGCGAGGAACTCACTCTGCGCCTCGAGCAAGGACGCGACCGTCTTCTCGAAATGAACTCGTTCCGGCCCGACCGGGCCTCGAGCCTGGTGGACGAGATCCGCGGTCAGGACGCCGACGAGACGCTGGACGAGTTCATGATCACGGTATTCGACTATTTCTCGATCCCGGTTCAAGGCATCGCCCCAAGGACCTATCAACTCGGCTCCGCGGGCGTTCTCGCCGACACCTTCCCCGGCCTCCCCGCCTCCGGCCTCGCCCTGACCTCCGATCGGGGACGCGCGCTTTCGCGCGAGGACATCCAGTTCCTCACCTGGGACCATCCCCTGGTGACGGGGGCGCTCGACGTGATCCTCGGCTCGGAGCAGGGCAACAGCAGCTTCGCGTGGTGGCCCGACACCCGGGTGGCCGCCCTCTATCTCGAAGCGGTCTATGTGCTCGAGTGCGTGGCTCCACCGCACCTCCACATCGATCGCTTCCTGCCGCCGATTCCCATGCGAATCGTGCTCAACCAGCGGGCCGAGGACGTAACCGCGGCCATCCCCGCCGCCACCCTCGCCCGCGTTCTGCAGCGCGGCGATACGGCCATCCTCGATGCGAAGGAGGTGCGAGAGGGCCTGCTTCCCGGACTGCTGCGCGCCTCGAATCGCCTGGCGGGCGGGAGAGTGCCCCCGCTCATCGCGGACGCCCGTCGCGAGATGGCGGCGCGGCTCGACCACGAAATCTCCCGTCTGCGCGATCTGCAGCGTGTGAATCCCAGCGTGCGCGCGGAAGAGATCGACCTGCTCGTCGAACAGAAGGCCTCGCTCGATCTGCATCTGGAGGGGGCAAGACTCAGGCTCGATGCCATCCGCCTGATCCGGCGAGGCGCGGAGTGACGGCGCGCGGACCCTCGCTCTACCCCTTTCCCGCGGACCGGGCGCGATACGAGAGCACGAGGACAATGACCAGGGACAGCGCGGACAAGGCGATCCCGGGCCCAAGGAGCGGCGGCCGGTAGCTCAACTCCACGACGTGGCGGCCCGCCGCGAGGGGCACCGTGAGGAAGGACAGCGCGTTGTCGAGCACCGCTGCTTCGACGCCATCCACAGTGGCGCGCCAGCCGCGACAGTTGGCGATGGCGATCACAAGACGGGTGGCCTGGGTCGGAGCGGCCTCCACTCGAATGCGGCTGTCGGTCATGTCGAGAACCCTCGGCGTCCCCGCCTCGAGAGTTCCGTCCGCCCGCTCAAACCGTGCCCGTGGCCAGGGATCGGGCACCGCGTGAAGGCGAACCGGGGCCTCGAAGAACCGGTTCTCCTGAAGGACCAGGGGCAACGCCTCCCACATCCGCGGCGGATCCATGGTCACCACGAAGTCGACCGAGCCCCGCTGCAGCGATCGCAGAACGAAGTCGGGATCGTGGGAGGTGACGAAGGTATCGACGACGGTCTTCAGGGGACGGCGATAGAAGTCGAGGATGTCGAGATCGAAGCTCCCCAGATAGCCGAAGCGTGACGCGATGGGCGGATTGAGATACCAGGTCGCGGCCAGGGCCAGCGACTCGGCGTGCGAGAAACCCTGAGGCGCGCGGGCCAGAGCATAAGGAGCGCTCGCGGGCGCCCTCACCGGCGCGTCGCGCGGCTGCATCGTGTAGTCGGAGACGTAGAGCCGTGAGTCTCGCGGGATCGCCGCGGCCAGCGGAGGACGGTCGCGGAACAAGGCGGCGGGCGTGGTGGGGTTCATCGGCGCGTGGGCGCCCAGCAGGTCAACCGCCACCAGCACCGGCGCCACCCTCGCGATCACCGCGGACCCGCGGATGACGGCGAACATTGCAAGAGACATGAACACGGCAACCAAGGGCGCGATCAGCGAGCGCGGCTCGAAAGGAACGCCCGGGTCGGTGGTTCTGACGAAGATCCCGATCCCGACCAACACCGCGACGGCGAAGAACACGAGGAGGAATCGGCCGATGCGGCGGACGTCGGGACCGGGCATGACCCCGCGAGCCGCGAGCAGGGCGAGACCGAGACTGGCCGCCGCCAGGTGCTTCGTGGGAAAACGCATCTGCGAGACCACGGGAATTTGCGACACCAACCATTGAAGAGTCTCGTCCTTCACGCCCCAGGACAAAACCACACCCACGACCACCGCGCTGGCCGCGAAGCTCCGACCCGCCCATCCGGTTCGGAAGAGTCCGCGCCAGGCCAGAACCCAGAGCGAGAGACCGAGGTAGTGGGAGAACATCCAGACCGGCGCGCCGCCGAGCAGATCGATCCGCGCCGGGGTCAGGAGCGGCCAGGACTCGACGCGGATAGGGAGGACGGCTTCCACGGTCAGCACGGGATGGAGAGGCGAGACGGACCAACCCACGGGCAGAGGTTCGCGCGCGGCGTCGCGGCCGAAGGCCAGCGTCGGCAGAAGCTGCGCCCCGCTCAGGCCGACGCCCAGGGCAAGGGGCAGGAGGAGTTGCAGGCGTTCACGCGGGGGGCGCTCGCCCCGAGTGACAAGGCGCACCAGAAGAAGAACCACGGTGGCGAGTGAGTAGTCGGGTGAGCCGGCCAGGACCTGAAGGGCCACGAGGACGGAGAGCGCGAGCCAGGGCGGGGGTTCACCGGGCTTTGTTTCCGCGCGCTCGAGGATCCAGGGCATCCAGGCGGCCGCAGCCAGATGATGCCAGTGGGACACGAGGGAGAGCATCGGTCCACCCGCGGCGAAGGCGAGGCCCGCCACCAAAAGCGCGGGGAAGGTGGCCGAGGGCATCAGCTTGCGGGCGAGGGCGGCCGCGCCCATGGCCGCCACCACGAGATGGAACGCGCAGAACAAGGCGTAGGAAGTCTCCGGGCGCAGAATCCAATGGATCCACGACGGTGGGTAGAGCACCTCGGCGCGTGGGTCGGCGAAGAGAGGTTGTCCGAAACCGCGCCTCGCATCGAACCAGGGAAACTCACCCTGGGCGACCTGACGAACCACCGCCTCCGTCTGCGGAGCCCACACTGTCGCAATGTCCCTGAGAAACAGAGCGCGATCGGTCAAGAGCGCTCGCGGAAAGTTCAGCAGAGGGATGAGGCAGAAGAATCCCGCCAGCATCCAGGCGCGTCGCGAGATCACGGCCACGCTGCGAGGCGGAGCCTCGCTCTTTCCCTCGAGTCGCTCAACGCAGGAAGCCGCGGGTGACGGCCTGATCACCGTCGTTACTGGCCGGAGCGATTCCGAGGATCGAGCACATGAGTTCGTAGACGTGAATGCTCTCGAAGGGCCGGACCACTTCGCCCGAGCGCAGGCGCGGACCCGCGGCCACGAACAGGCCCTGCATCGACTTGAGTCGGGCGTCGTAGCCATGATTGCCGCCGGGCGCGCGGCGTCCCGGCTCCGCCCAGCGGGTCATCTCGACACTGGACGTGATGCCCCACCCTTCCGCGGCGATGCCGACCACCGGGGCAACGCGGGGATAGCCGGCGAGACCATAGACCGCGGGAATCTCGGCGCGGCGGTAAACCGCCAGGGACGGGTGTTTGTCCTTCAGCGCGCGATACACGCGTTCCACGTCACCGTCTTTCGGCGAGAGTCCCAGAACGGGCGACCAGTCGATGACATCCACGGATTCGACGTCGATGAAGTCGTCGAGCCGGATCATCCGCTCGGGCGCAGTCGCCGCCATGCCGTGGTCGCTCACCACCACGTAGTTGACGAGGGGAGCAAGACCCAGGCTCTCGACTCCGGCCACGAACTCACCGAGTGCACGGTCTACAAGAAGGGCCGCCTCGCGCACCTCCGCCGAGTCGGGGCCGAACCGGTGCCCGGCGGTATCCACGTCGCTGAAGTACAAAGTGACGAACGACGGACGATGCCCTTCGGGCAGGCGAAGCCAGTCAAGAGCCTGAGCCACGCGCGCGGCGTGCGGGAACTTGTCGTCGAACTTCATCCAGAACGTCGGCTGCCGGCCATTGATGGGCGCCTCGGAACCCGGCCAGAACATGGCCGCGGCCACCTTGCCTTGCCGCTCCGCGGTGTTCCAGATCGGCTCACCACCCCACCAGCGCGGATCGGCGATGACGTCGCGGTTCGACATGGCGAAGCGGCCGGGAAGGGCCGGATCCAACATGTTGTTCGACACGATGCCGTGGCTGGCCAGACGAAGTCCGGTGACCAGGGTGTAGTGGTTGGGGAACGTCTTCGAGGGGAACTGGGGGATGAGACCTTCCGCGCGCACTCCGCGCGAAGCGAGGGCGGCGAGCGTCGGCGGCTTGAAGCGCTCGAGATAGTCGTGGCGCCAGCCATCGAAGGAGACGAGGACGACAATTTGACTCGCCGCCGGCGCTGCGGGTTTCGCGGGCGAAGACGGGGTGGAGATGGGCCCCGCGGAGCGACAGGCGGCGAGGCCGAGTGCGAGAACGAAGCCAAGGAAGCGATTCACGGCGCGACGTTACCGCACCGGAAGTCGCCCGGGCGCCGACGAACAAGAGGGGGCGCCCAAGGGCGACCCCTTCACGGCAGAGTGTAGAAAGGACTCAGGGACAGGTGGTGGAGAGCAGCTTCACGGTGTCGACTTTGATGCGCCGCACCGGCAGGGTCTGGGTAGTGTCCGTCTTGCCAGTCACCGGGCCGCTGACCACGGGCTTGTCGGTCGTGCCACTGGAGTCCTTGTCGCGCGCCGCGACCTCCACCTTGTTATCCGGCCCGTCCTTGCCGGGGTCCTGCTGGACGCGCACGGTTCCGGTGGAGACGTCGGTGATCTCCCCCATGACCTGAACCTTGTGTCCGACGTGTCCGCGCATGAGCTTGACCGAATCCGAGCTCAGCCAGTAGATCACGCCAGGCGTTCCGCCCTTCAGGCCCGCCATTCCGTCAAGAGTGGCGCTCGACGCGGTGGTGCTGGGACCCGCAATTTCCTGCACGTGCGTGAGCACGAAGGACTGTTCCTTGTCGGTCATGACGCAACCGGAGATCGTCATGTTCTTGCCCTTCGCCGAATCCTTGGCGGGCTCCTGGGCGGCAGCGGCGGTTGCGAGCCCGAGGCCCATGGCCAGGCTGCTCAGTAGAAATTGACTCTTCATTTTTGTTTCCTCTCGGATCGCATCGGGATGACGCGCATCTGGGGGCGCAGCAGGCCCCGCGTCCCTGAACCAAGCAAGAGCCGGGCCAACCCAGCGCACGGCTCCGCTCGGTCCGTCACCCCGGAGTCGAGCTGACCCCTACTCTGCCCGCAGCGCCACCATCGGGCGGACTCGAGTGGCGCGCTTTGCGGGAACGAACACCGAGAACAGCGAGATGACGGTCACCAGGCCGAACACCGCGACGTAGGTGACGGGGTCGAGGGCGCTCACTCCGAACAACATGCTGGCGATGCCGTCGCGACCAAAGGTGGCGATGGCGAGGGCAACCGCGAGGCCCAACAAGAGACCGAGCGCGATCTGGCGGGCGCCCTGACGAAGCACCATGCTGAGGATCTTCGGGGCGCCGGCGCCCAGCGCCATGCGCACACCGAACTCCACCGTGCGCTGGCTGACCGAGAAGGACATCACGCCATAGATGCCCACCGCGGCGAGGAGTATGGCGACCACACCGAGGGCCGAGAACAAGGTAGCCACGATGCGGTTCACCGCGACGGCCCCATCGAGATGGAACTTCGGCGTGGCCGCGAAGTAGAGCGGCAGATTGGGGTCGACCTTGCGCACCTCGCGCCGCAGATCAGGAAGGATGGCGTCGGCGCTCTGGCCGCCCCGAGGCTTCACGATCACGGTGGCGAACTGGTTGGCCAGGGGTTCGGCGGCCGCGGGTCCGAAAGCCACGGAGTAGAAGGGCACGTAGAAGCCACTCTCCTCGACGTTGCGGTTGTTGAACGGCCCGGACATGCGAACGGTGCTCACCACGCCCACGATGGTGCGCCACGGACCGTACTGCGGCCCGCTGCCATCACCGGTGCGGAAACGGCGGCCGACCGCGCTCTCCCGTCCGAAGTGCTTCTCCGCGAACGCGGCATTGACCACCGCCACCGGCTGCTTCGTGTCGAGATCGTCGTCGGCGAGATCGCGGCCCTCGATCACCTTCTGGCCCATCACGCTGAAGAAGCCCGGCGACACCTGCTCGAAGTTGACGTTCGGGCGATCACCCTTGGCGTTGTAGATCTTGCCTTCGATCTCGATGGGCCCCGCGCCCGAGAACACCATCTGGAACCGGCTGGTGAGGGCCACCGCGTCGAACTGCGAGGACGTACGCAGTGAGGTGAGCAGGCGGTCGTAGAACAGCTTGCGCGCGGCCGGAGTCGGGTAGTCGCCGTCCATCAGGCCCATGCGGGCGGACATGATGCCGGAGGTGTCGTAGCCGTACTCGATGGTCTGCTGGTTGACGATGGAGCGAACCTGTAGCACCGACCCGATGAGCAGGATGCAGGTGACGGCGATCTGAAAAACCACCAGACCGCGGGTGAGCAGGCCCACGTGCCGCGAACTGTTGCCGCGCCCGCTGTCTTTCAGAGTGGAGGCGGAGTCGGTGCGCGACGACATCAGCGCGGGCAGTAGGCCGGACACGAGGGCTGCGGTGAAGGTGGCGATGACGGTGACGAACAGAGCGAGACGGTCGATCTCGAAGACCATCCACCGGGGCGGGCCATTGTTCTGGCTGCGCATGGCCGCGGAGAACCAGTCAGTGCAGACGTACGCGAGTCCGATGCCGATCAGCGCGCCGAGTGTGGCCACGAGCAGGCTCTCGGTCAGCATCTGTCGGATCAGGCGGATGCGCGTGGCCCCTAGCGACGAGCGGATGGCCAGCTCCTTGAGCCTGATGGTGGCGCGTGCGAACTGCATGTTCATCACGTTCACGCAGGCGATGACCAGCACCCCCACACCGAAAGCGAACATGGTGAGGAGCATGCCTCGCACGGGCAGAGGAGTGAAGGTCTGGATCAGAGGCCGCACCTGAGCGTCGTTGAACTGCTTGTTGGTGTCCGGGTAAGAAGCGGCGAAACGCCTCGCGAACCCGGCGAACTCCGCCTGGGCCTGATCGAGCGAGACGTTCTCGCGGATGAGGCCGATGACCGCGGGGTTGTTGGCCTGGGGATCGTTGCGGGCGCGAACCGGGAACTCGCTGTAGAGCGGGATCCACATCTCCTCGTTGTTCGGAAAACTGAACCCCTGGGGCATGACACCGATGATGGTGGCGGGCTTGCCGTTCAGGCGGACATCCTTCCCCACGATGTTGGTATCACCGCCAAAATCACGCTGCCACACCCCATGGCTGAGCAAGAGCACCTTGGGCGCGCCGGGCTGATTGTCTTCAAGAGTGAAATCGCGACCCATCAGGGGGGTGACGCCGAGGATGCGCAGAAAGTCCTCGGTCATGTAGGCCCCGGTGTAGCGGCGGGGTTCGCCATCGGCGGTGAGGTTCACCGTGGAGCCGTTCAGGTAGGCCGCCAGGCGCTCGAAGGACTTCTGCTCGTGGCGGAACTCTTCGAAATCCATCGCGTAGACCTGATTGTTGGCCCCGAACGGCGAAACCGTGGTGGGATCGATGAACGTGATGTCGGTGAGCCGGTCGGCGTTCGGGAAGGAGAAGCCGCGGATCATGGTGGCGTTCACCATGGTGAACATGGTGGTGACCGCGCAGATCCCGAGAGCCAGGACGAAGACCGAGATCGAGGCGAACCCCTTGTCTTTGGTGAGGACCCGGAATCCGATGCGCAGGTCCTGGACGAAGGTTTCGGCGATCATGGGCGTGTCCTCAGAAGGTGGCGGCCCGGTCGCGAGAGCACGAGCCGAGGGCGGTCTGAGGTATGAGACGACGGCCGGCGGGGGAAAGTTCCCGGGCGGGGCCTCCCGAGCTTCGAAGGGCTATACGGTCAGTCTTCGAGATAGGTGAGCTTGACGTCACCCACCTGGATCACGTCGTGGGGCCGGAGCAGTGTGTCACTCACCCGGCTCCCATTGACGAACGTGCCGTTCTTGCTGGTCAGATCGACCAGCCGGAAGCCCTCGCGCGTGCGGTCGATCCGGGCGTGAAAGGTGGACACCACGGGATCGGCGATCACGATGTTGTTGTTGAGGCCGCGGCCCAGGGTCTGGGTCTCCATGGTAAGGGGGAACGAACGGGCCTTCCCGTCGGGCACCGACAGCAGGAGTCGCGCCCAGAGAGCCATGGTCTCCGAGGCATACATGACGGCCTTGGGGTTGATCACCACGTCGGCGTCGCTGCGCTCGCGGGCATCGGAAGGCACCCGCGCCTGAACTTCCGGGGCCACGACCGCCGACAGTAGCCCCAAAGCCTCGAGTTGGGTGAGACTCTGGCCCTTCGGAACGGTGATCGGCGAGTGCATCTGCTCGCGCGGCGTCACCACGGTGGCGTTCGCGTCGGTGGAACTCTTGGCGAGTTCGGGGCTTGGGGGACGGGCCGCGGCGAAGCCCACGAGATTCCCGCCGAACAGGCGCTTCAAGACTTCGAGGGGAGCAAGCTCATCAGGATTACCGTCGAGCTGACAGACCTCGCGCAGACTGCGGCGTCCGTCGATCAGGAAAAGTATCCGCCACTCCTCGGGCGTCAGGTTGAGGTTCTCCCGCATGCTCTCGCGGTCGCCCAACACCTGCACCGCGGCATCGAGGTCTGGGAATACCTCGGCGAGGCGCCCCCGCTCGTCCATGCGGCGGACGCCCTCCATAAGGAGGTTCTGAATGTCCATCTGCAAGGTCACCGCGTCGGGCGGCGGCGACACGTCGTCGTAGAACGCGAACGAGCCCTGAGTCCAGCCGAAGGTGTCGAAGATGACTTCCGAGATCTGGACCTTGAGGTGAGAGGTGAGTTCCTCGATGGTCAGCAGTCCGTCGGACACGAAGACCTGGCCGAGATGAGGCCCTCCGACGCGGTAGCGGGCCATGCACCGGTCGAGATCCTTGCGCGAGATCCGACCCAGCCGCAGCAGGAGATCGCCGAGGCGCAGGCCCTCTTTGTCCGACGTCGCGAACACCGGATTGCCCTTCTGAAAAAACACGCGGGTCAACTGACCGGGCTTCGTCAGCTCCGTCACCCCGGTGCGACGACCCAGGTGAACGAAGGTGAAGAGGTCGGGAATCTCGACGTAGCCGATGAGGCCCTGGAAGGACGAGAGCATCTGTTCCAAATTGTATGCCCCGCATGGACGGTCTCCAAGCCGCCCGCCAGGGGCCAAACCGGCGGTACGGTTAAGGGCGCCTTAAGAAACGAGGTCATCGGTCACTGGCATGGGCCTTGCTCCTTGGGCTGTGCGTTCGATCAACCCGTCACCAGGAGGAGTCACATGAAGAGATTCAGCAAGATCGCGATGTTTTCCCTGGCCGCTTTCACCGCGCTGGGCGCGGCCGAAGCCGCCGACAAGAAGGACGCCGC
>JAGNNV010000429.1 GCA_017990495.1 Vicinamibacteria bacterium | reverse complement strand
CGGAAAACGCTGAGGTCCCCGAGACCTCTGAGATCGCCGAGGCCTCCGAGGCCGCGAACCACGAGGTTCACGACGCCGAAGCCATTCCCGAGGAACTCCACCCCAAACCCGAGGAGATCCGCGCCATCCTGGAAGCTCTAACCTTCGTTTCGAAGGAGCCGGTGACCATGAAGGAGCTGGCCCGGGTGTTCAAGGGCCTCGACAAGGCGGTCCTCGAGGCGCAGATCGAGGAACTGAAGAAGCTCTACGCCGCCGACAACCGCGGCCTGCAGTTCATCGAGGTGGCGGGCGGCTACCAGATCACATCGCGTCCCGAGCACAACGAGTGGGTGCGCGAACTTCTCGATCCCAAGTCCCCGGCCCGTCTCTCCACCCAGGCTCTCGAGACGCTGGCCGTCATTGCCTACAAGCAGCCGGCCACTCTGCCCGAGATCATCGAACTGCGCGGCATCAAGTCGGGCGGCGTGGTGAAGACGCTGCTCGAACGGCGTCTCATCAAGATCGTGGGCCGCAAGGAAGTGGTCGGCCGGCCCCTGCTTTACGGAACGACCAAGGAGTTCCTGCTGCAGTTCGGCCTCAAGGACCTCGACGATCTTCCCAAGATCGAGGACTTCGCCGAGATCCTCGGTGAGGACGTCGACGTCATCGGCCTCAAGCGCGCTCTCGACACTCCCACGCCCATCGAGGTTCCGTTCCTCGACCCTGATCCTCCAGATCCGGCTCAGCGCGACATCGCGTTCGACTCCACCGTCGACGCCGCGGACATCACCGAAGCGGCGGCTCGGGCCCGGGCCGAAGCCGAGGCTGCGGCCGCTGCGGCCGCCCCTGAGGGCGAAGCCGGCAACGATTCCAGCCCGGATAAGTCAGACTCCTGAGGCTCCAGGGAGCAAAGACCATGATGGAACGCCTGCAGAAGATCCTCTCCCGCGCCGGCCTCGCCTCGCGCCGGGCCGCCGAAGAACTCATCACCCAGGGGCGCGTGAGCGTCAATGGGGTGACGGTCGAGGAACTCGGCGCCAAAGCCGATGCCTCCACCGATTCGATTCGTGTGGATGGCCAGCGGGTCAAGCCCACCGTGGAGAGCGTGTACCTGCTGCTCAACAAGCCCAAGGGCGTCGTCTCCACTCGCTCCGATCCGGAAGGCCGCACCACGGTGATGGATCTGGTGCCGAAGTTCCCCGGGCTCTATCCGGTGGGCCGTCTCGACTACGCCACCGAAGGCCTCATTCTGCTCACCAACGACGGCGCGTTCGCCGAACGCGTCGCCCATCCTCGCTACGAGGTTGAGCGCCGCTATCACGCCAAGGTCAAGGGCACTCCTACCGTGGAAACCCTGGCCCGGGCCAAGCGTGGACTGGTGATCGACGGCGAGCGCCTGGCGCTCGACGGCGCGCGGGTCATCGAGGCCGCCGAGAACTCGTGGGTCGAGGTCAGGCTGCACGAGGGCAAACACCACGAGGTTCGGCGTCTCCTGCAGGCCCTCGGCCATCCCGTGGAGAAGCTCAAGCGTGTCGGCCTCGGGCTGCTCACCGCCACCGGCCTGAACGTCGGGGAGTTCCGTTCATTGTCTCCGCGTGAGGTGGCGTCGTTCATGCGCGGACGCGGCAATACGCGCTCGGACAAACACGTCGAGGTCAAGGCGCCGTTCCGTCCGCGCAAGGGCGCGCGTCCCGCGGCCGCAGCGGTCGGCAAAGAGGGCGCTCGCCCCGCGACGCCCGCCGCCGCTCCGCCCGCGCGTCCGCGTCCCTTCGCGGCCACCACCACTCGCACCTCGTTCTCCGCAACCCGTCCGGCCGCCGCCGCCGCGACCCGAACATCGTCAGCCTCGGCCCGAGCGGCCCGACCGGCGGTGGCGTCAAGGCGCCCCGAGTCCGCGACCCGCCGCACCCGTCCGCGGTAGACGTGGTGGATTCCCACGCCGGAGCCGCCCCCAGCCGGGGCATTGTCGTGGCCATCGACGGGCCTTCCGGAGCGGGGAAGTCGACCATCGGCCGCGCCCTCGCCGAGAAGTTGTCCTACACCTACCTCGATACCGGGGCGATGTATCGCGCGATCGCTGTTCGAGCGATCGAGCAGAATCTCTCTCCCGACGACGAGCCGGCGCTCGCCGCCGCGGCTGCGAACGCGAGGATCTCCTTCGACCCCACAGGCCGGAGGGTCCTTCTCGACGGACGCGATGTCACCGATGAGATCCGCACCCGCGAGGCCACCCGCATCGCTTCCGCGGTGGCGAAAATCGGCGCGGTCCGCCGCGAGATGGTGCGGCAGCAGCAGGAACTCGGCCGCGCCGGTGGCGTCGTTCTCGACGGCCGCGACATCGGCAGCGTGGTGTTCCCGAAGGCCGAGGTGAAGTTCTATCTGGACGCCGCTCCGGAGACGCGGGCGCGAAGACGCTGCGACGAGCTGCGCGCGAAGGGCCAGGATGCGGCCTACGACGCGATCCTCGAAGATATCCGGGCCCGCGATCACCAGGATATGAACCGCGACGACTCCCCTCTGGTCCGCACCGACGACGCGATCCACGTGGACACGAGCGAAATGTCCCCGGCCGAGGTCATCGCCCACCTGCTGGCCGAGGTTGAGGCCCGGATCAAGGTAATCTCTCGACCGTGACCTCGACCAGCAAACCCCGGATCGGCTTCGCCGGCCTCGGCCTGATGGGACAGCGTATGGCCCCTCATTTCCTCGAGAAGGGTTTCCCGCTCACCGTCTGGAACCGCACCGCCGCCAAGTGCGAGCCCCTGCGCGAGCGGGGCGCCTCCGTGGCGGCTTCTCCCCGGGCTCTGGCCGAGGCGAGCGACGTGGTCTTCGCCTGCATCTCCGACCCCGCGGCGGTCGAGCGCCTGGTCTTCGCGGACGACGGCCTGATCCACGGCGTGGCCAAGGGTTTCCGCTACGTGGAAACCTCCACCATCTCGCCCGACCTTTCCCGCAAGGTCGATGCCGCGCTGCAGGCAAAGGGCGCAG
>JAGNNV010000110.1 GCA_017990495.1 Vicinamibacteria bacterium | reverse complement strand
GGACGCACAAGGCGTCGATGGACTCGTGATGCACCGGCGTCTCCCCCCGCGCCACCACGTCCGCGTCCCGCAAGGCCACGGCCTTGATGAAGGTGCCGCCGATATCGAAGCCGAGGGTGAACATGGGGTGTCGAATGCTATCAATCGAGCGTGGTCGCTTCGACCGCACTCAACACGGACCTCCCTCAGCGACCGGTGCGCGAGCGATGTCCGGGGTTTCGCGGATGGAAACGGATTCTCGCGCTAGGCCCCCGGGTCAGCGCACGCGAAACGGCGTGGCTTGCCCGGGGGTGACGACAGGTCCAACTGGCTGGGCAGGGGCTCCGGGTGGCGGTTGCGAGCGCGGGGTCGCTTCGACAGCTTCGCAACACGGACCGTCCTCAGCGACCGCTTGCGAGTGCGTGGGCGACGACAGGTCCAAATTGGCCTCATCGTGGGGCGCGCCCGCGGGGCAATGCGGGGTCCAAACAGGCTGGGGAGCGATAATCCCAGGCGAAGCAATGACAACACTCCTCGAACTCAAGCAACAGGGTCTTAAAGGCGGCGAATCCGTCAAGGACGAAATGCGCCGGAATCTGCTCGCCAAGCTGCGCGACCAAGAGCCGCTTTTCCCCGGCATCGTGGGCTACGACGAAAGCGTCATCCCCGAGGTGGTGAACGCGGTGCTCTCGCGGCACCACATGATCCTCCTCGGCCTGCGCGGCCAGGCCAAGACCCGGCTCATCCGCCAGCTGGTGTCGCTGCTCGACGAGCGGCTGCCCATCGTGAAGGGCTGCGAGATCCGCTGCGATCCCTTCTTCCCTCTGTGTCGCACGTGCCGCGACAAGTCCGCGGCCTTGGGCGACGCTCTGGAAGTCGAGTGGCTCCACCGCGACGAGCGTTACGTCGAAAAGCTCGCCACCCCTGACGTCACCATCGCCGACATGCTGGGCGATCTCGATCCGATCAAGGCGGCGAAGAGCGGACACATCCTGTCGAGCGAAGGGGCCATCCACTACGGCCTGCTGCCCCGGTCGAACCGCGGCATTTTCGCCATCAACGAATTGCCCGACCTCGCCCCCCGCATCCAGGTGGGCCTGTTCAACATCCTTCAGGAAGGCGACATCCAGATCAAGGGTTTCCCCGTGCGTCTGCGCCTCGACGTGGCCATGGTCTTCACCGCCAACCCCGAGGACTACACCGCCCGCGGCAAGATCGTGACCCCGCTCAAAGACCGCATCGGCAGCGAGATCCGCACCCACTATCCCGAGACCATCGAGCTCTCCTCGCTGATCACCGCGAGCGAAGCCTTCTCGAAACGCAGCCTGCCCGTCTTCGTGCCCGAGTTCGTCCGCCACACCGTGGAAGCAGTGGCCTTCGCGGCCCGGCGCGACCGGCGGGTGGACAAAAAGAGCGGCGTTTCGCAGCGTCTCGCCATCAGCGTGCTCGAGAACGCCATGTCGTCGGCCGAGCGCCGCGCCCTGGCTTTCGGCGAGGAAGAGATCGTCCCCCGCATCGCTGACATCTACGTCGCCCTGCCCGCGGTCACGGGCAAGATCGAACTCGAATACGAGGGCGAGATGGCGGGCGGCGCCGCGGTGGCCCGGGATCTCGTGCGCGAGGGCCTCAAGGAAGTGTTCGCTCGCGAATTCGGCGGGACCAACCTGCGCGCCCTTATCGATTTCTTCGAACAAGGCGGCGAGATCGGAGTGTCGGACGACAAGAGCGCGGGGGATCTCCTCGCCGCGTTGTCGCGGGTGCCCGGTCTGCTCGCCCACGCCGGCCGACTGATCCCCGAACGCAGCGACGCGCCGACAAGGGCCGCGGCCGCCGAGTTCATCCTCGAAGGACTGTTCGCGCAGAAGAAGATCGGCCGCTCGGATGAAGGCGCCTACATCGCGGTCGAACGCAAGACCGAAGACGGCGGGCCGGATCCGGAGCGCCTCGAACGCCTGGCTCGTCTCAAGCGTCAGGTGAACTAGCGCCGAAAGCCGGGATCCAGTTCCTAAACCATGCCTCGCTTCACTTATCACAAGCACCGCTCCAATCTCTGGGAGGACCTCGACCTCTCCGAGCTGGTGAGCGCCATGTCCGAGTTCCTCCTCGGCAGTGGTTTCGGCGAGCCCGCGGACGGAGATTCCCAGACCTCGCAACAGGATCTGAAGGACGCCATCGTCAATGCCTTGATGACCAGCGAACTCCTGCCCGACGAGGATCTGCAGAAGCTCTTCTCCAGCGAAGAGACCCTGAATGAGTTCCTGGAGAAGGTCATCGAGCGGCTGATGAACGAGGGGTTCATCCAGGCTTCGCAGAACGGATCGGGGCCGCTTGAAGACAGCGAGGGCCAGGGGGAGGCCTCGGGCGCGGGCGCCCCGGTGCGGTTCGAACTGTCGGAGAAAGGCACGGACTTCCTCGGCTATCGCGCCTTGCGCGAACTCATGGGCGCCTTCGGCCGTTCCTCGTTCGGGTCGCACGACACCCAGGACCTGTCCACCGGCGTCGACGCGAGCGGGCCCAGCAAGCCCTACGAGTTCGGCGACACCTTGAACCTCGACGTGAGCGAGACACTGCTCAACACCATCCGCCGCACTCGGTCGCTCGAGATGAGCGAGGAGGAAGGTCTCGACGTCGGCTACGACGACCTGGTGGTTCGCCAGACCGAATACCGCTCGTCGTGCGCCACCGTGGTGATGCTCGACTGCTCGCACTCCATGATCCTGTACGGGGAGGATCGCTTCACCCCGGCCAAGAAAGTGGCCCTCGCTCTGTCCCATCTCCTGCGCACCCAGTATCCGGGCGATTCGTTGCGCGTGGTTCTCTTCCACGACTCGGCGGAGGAGATTCCCTTGTCTCTGCTCGGGCGAGTGAAGGTTGGCCCGCACTACACCAACACCCGCGAAGGGCTGCGGGTGGCCCAGCGCATCCTGGCCAGCGAGCGCAAGGACATGAAGCAGATCGTCATGGTCACCGACGGCAAGCCCACCGCACTCACCCTGGACGACGGCCGCATCTACCGTAACCCCTTCGGCCTCGATCCCAAGGTCATCGGTCTGACCTTGAAGGAAGTCATCAACTGCCGCCGTCAGAACATCATGATCAACACGTTCATGCTGGCCCGCGACTATGAGCTGGTGGCCTTCGTGGCCAAGGTGTCCGAACTCACCCGGGGCAAGGCCTACTTCACCAGTCCTTACGACCTGGGCGAAGCGGTGCTCATGGACTTCCTGCGCAAGAAGCGCACCGTTTCTCACTGACCGACTTCCTCTTCCGGTACGCCGCTTGAGCTCCAGACTCTTCAAGGACGCGGCGGGACTGCTGGTGGCGCTTCTGATCGGCGCCGCTCTCGTCGGGTATCACCACCAGGACCACTTCGATCCCCACGTGGCTTGGGATGGATTCACGCTGCCGGGTTTCGATGCCCACGTCTATCTCGCGATGGCCGAGGAGCCGCGGGTGTTCACGGTGGCGCCGTGGGGCTATCGCATTCTCCTGCCTGGCCTGATCGGATCGTTCCTTCCTCCGAGGCTTATCGTGCCCGGCTTCGAATGGGCGGCTCGCCTCTCGCTGGTGGCGGTGAGCGGCCTTCTTTTCATCTACCTTAGGACGCTGGGTGCGACTCAGCGCGCGGCGCTTCCCGCCGTCCTGGCCATGATGGCCACGCCCTCGATCGGCGCGGTGTTCGCGAATCCGTTCCTGGTCGAGCCCTTCGCCCTGGCCCTGCTTCTCTTCGCCCTCATCGCCATCGAGGCTCGCCTCGGCCTGGGAGTAACCGCCCTCGCCCTGCTTCTGCTCGCCTTGTCGAAGGAAATCTGGGTTGTGCTTCTGCCCCTGATCTTCCTGCGCGAAATGAAAAGCGGAGCCCGCGGGGCCGCCCTTGAAACCCTGCGTGCTGCCGCGCCGGCCCTTCTGATCAGCGCACTGATTCGCGCGATATGGGCGCCCCAGACGGAAAGCCCCGCGGCCGCAGCGGGATGGCTGGACACGCTCAGCCATATCCCCTCCGGCCTGGTCGAGGTGGCCCCCGAGTTCCTGCTCGGAGGTTTCGCCTTCACCGGTCTGCTCGCCCTGTATCGCCCCGCGGCGCGCGATTTCCTGAAAGATCACCTGCTCACTCTCGGGCCCTTGCTGGTCCTGCCCATCATGGCCGCCACCTACTCCGGCGCCGGAGCGGCCGCGAGCTTCTTCACCGACGATGTGCGCCGGCTCCTCATCTACGTCCTGCCCTTCGTGGCTGCTCTTACTGTTCATCTCGACCCCGGGCACGGACGGACGCGCACCATCACCGCACCCACAGGGGCGAATCGCGTGATCGGAGTCATTGCCCTTCTTCTGGCGATCTCGCCTCTCGCCCTCGATCGGTACTCACGGGTGGATCTTTCGATCTCGCGCGACGGCCCCTATGTCCTCGGTTTCGCTCGGGAAACCCTCAAGACCGCACGCCGGCTGCAACGCGGCGAGACCGTGATCCTCGACCCCGCGGAACGGAAGTTCGCCTGGGGCGTGTCGCCCTCGAATGAGCTGGCGCGCCTGCGTTTCTTCCTTCGCCGCGGTTTTGGCCCCGTGGCCCATTACGGCATTCATGACATCCGGATGCGTGAGGCCACGGCCACCCTGATCGCGCCCCTCTACGAGGCCAGGATGCTCCGCCTGACCCTGACCATGGACGCGCGCGCATCGGCCTGGGTCTCGGTGTCGGCCGGAGGACGGCGCGTGGGCGAGACCCTTGTCGGCCCTCATGCCGTGAAAGCCACTTTCGAAATCCCGGCGGCGAACCTCTTTCGCGGCGACAATCCGATTCAACTCGACTGCATCGAAGGCGCGAAGGTGCTGCCTCGCCTGCTGCGCGTGGAATTGTCTCAACCCCGGTCCGAATAGACTGGCCGGGTCTTGAGCTTGGGGAGAGTTTTCGCGCGCCTGGGTGGCCTGGGCAAGAGTGGCCCGGAGATCGCCGCCTGGCTGCTTCTGGTCGGTGCGCTGCGTCAGGCCTACGTCTTCATCTCGGAGAACCTGGCCACCCGCGAGGACCTCTGGTTCCTCTTTTCCTCCGACACCGTCCAGTACGGCCTGCTCTACCGCGACCTTTTCGAGGACGGATTCCACTTCTCGGGATGGAACATCTCCCACGCCCCCGAGTACGTGCAAATGTCGTGGTCTTTGCTGCTGCAGTATCTCGGGGGCAGTCTGGCTGCCGGCCATGTTCTCGAGGCCCTGCTTCAGCCCTTGATCCTGGCCCTGGCGCTGCGCTTCACCTTGTCGAGGTTCGCTACCGCCTGGCCCGCCGCCGGTCCCGCCATCGTCGCGCTGACCCTCACCCTGATCAGTCATGGTCTCGGACTGAACCTGATCGCCTTCATCTGGAGCAACCGGCACGGTTTCACGGTGATCCTGAGCCTGATCGCGCTGGGGCTTCTTCTCGATGCCATCAGCGCGGGCCGCCGCTTCCTTCTGCTCGTGGCCGTGGCGGCCGCGGGGGTCGCCTCGGATCTGCTGTTCGTGGTCTGGTTCGTGGGGCCTGCGCTCGCCTCACTCCTTTCGTTCGCGCGTGCTGTGGGATACGACCGGGCCCGTCGCGCCGGAGTCGCGGTCGTGGCAGGCAGCGTCCTCGGCGCGGTGTTGTTCCGGGTACTCACACCCGTGGCCACAGTGGGATCAAAGGTGGAAATCCAGTTGGAGCAGATCTGGCCCGCGCTCAACCGGATGTCCGACGTCGCCTTCAAGTCTTCCCCGGTCGAACTCGGTTTCGCCCTCACCACTCTCGCGGGACTGCTGATCGCCGCCGCCCTCGCTGTGCGCTCCCAGAATCCGGTCGCCCGCATCGCTGCCGCGTGGTTCGGCTTCATGGTCCTGGCCACGGTGGCTGCGGTAGCCGCCACCGGCGCGCCCTTCCGCGAGGGTGCGGGGTATACACGCTACCTTCTCGCCCCGGAGTTTTGCGGAATCGTCGTGGTGGTGGTGGCGATCGGTTCGACCTTCAGCGGCCGCGGCGTCGGTGCGCTGCTGATCGCACTCGCTGTCTTCATCCTGCCCGGGATACGACCGCTGCCGAAGGAGGTTCCCTCGGCGGCTTCGTTCTATCCGCCCATGGTCCGTTGCCTCGACGAAGTCGCACGCCGGCACAAGCTCAACTACGGCGTGGCGGATTACTGGATCTCCAAGTACGTGACCGCGCTGTCCCGCACCGGTGTGCGCGTGGTGTCGGTGACTCCTCGCCTCGATCCGTTTCCCGACTTCACCAACATCGAATGGTTTCTGGGTGGCGTGGGCGCCCGTCGCCATGACCGTCCCGTCTACACCTTCGCCATCCTCGGCTCCATGCGTCCCGATTCCCCTGGCGTATCGCGAGTGGCGCTCGACGCCCTCGGGCCTCCCATCGCGGTGGAGAACTGCTCAGGCTTCGAGATCCGGGTGCTGCCCGAGAACGCCGACGCCCGTATCAAAGAGCAATTCAGAGCCAGCAAGCGTGTGCGCGACTACTACGCCTCACAGGAGCGTCCGCTTCCCTGACCGCGAAGGTTCTTTGTCGGGGCGCCCCCTAATCCTCCGACTCGGCCGTAAGGTCCGGAAGCGCGGGCGCGCCATCCGGCCACTCATAGTGCACGATCCGTCGATCCACCTGGATGTCGCGGATGACCTTCAGCGGATAACAGGTCCGCAGCTTCCCTTCAATGGCCAGCTCCCGCGGTTCACCGAGGCGGAGACGCACTGGGCCGGCGATCACCGTGGTGTGCTGAGTCCAGCCATCTTTGCGCCGGCTTGAAACCACCACGAAGTCCGCCTCTTTGCCGGCGAACTTCCGGCACTCGAGGATCTCGTCCATCACCACCGGTCCTTCGGCGAGTTCGCGCGCCTCGGCCGCTTTACGCGCCCGCTGGTCCTCGGTCTTGTCCCGAACCAGGCGGTCGATGCCGGTGAGGATGGGATCGCCCCATGGGTCGTCCACCGCGAGAGTGATCCCGCGGAAGACAGCCGAGAGGAAGAGGTAGTCGGCGAGCCACCCAAGCGGGGTAAAGAGGAAGAAGGAGAACGGCGCCATCGCGCCGCTCATCAAGGCGACACCCACCGCCTCCTCCTGGGACATTCCGGCCACGCCGCCGCCTGGGGATCCCACCTTCAAGGCGAGCTTCGCACCCGCTTCGCCCATCTCCCGCGCGTGTTCGAAGAAGCCGGCGTAGCCGATGCGCACGCCGAAGGCCGCAGTCAGCAGGATCGAGAGCACGGCGCCTTGACGCAACTCCCGCCAGTAACGCGCGGGAAGGAAGCAGCGAAACACGCCGACCAGTGTCTCCACGTCCGTGAGAATGCGCCTGTTACAGTAGCTGGTCAAGCTGGCATCACGCCCGGAGGACCTTCCAAGCCATGTTCTCGATCCTTGTCGCTCTGCTCAGTGTTGCCCCGCCCGCTCCCAACCAGCAACCGGGAACGCCGCTCACCATTCCTCCGTCCGTGGCGCAGATCGTGATCGTCGATGCCTACGTCATCGATGCCAAAGGACAGCCGGTCACGGGTCTCAGGCAGGAAGACTTCGAGCTTCTCGAAGACAACCAGAGAGTTCCCATCGCGGCCTTTCGACCGCCCCGTGCCGTCTCGCCTTCCGGTGTCGGCCCGAGACCAGGCGAGACCGAAACGAGCCAGGCCCCGGCGGCGGAGAAGCTGACTGTGGCGATCTACGTCGATCGATGGCTTCTGTCGGCGCCGGGCCGAAAACGCGCGCTTGATCAGGCGGCGGCTCTCGCGGCCAGTCACATCGCCCAGGGCGCCCAGGCGATCGTCATCGCCGACGAGCGTGGACTCCGAGCCCTCACTCCGCTCACCAGGGATCCCGCGGTGGTGCGGGCCGAGCTCACTCGCCTTCAGTCGTGGGCGACCACCTCTCCCGGGGTCGGCGAGGGGCGGCAGGTGCTCGACAACGTGAAGTCGCGTATCGAGGTCGCGGGGCCGGAGTGCCCGGATCTCCCACCCTGCCTCTGCGTTCTCCCCGAACTCATCGGCATGGTCCGGACGTATTCCGGAGCACGGGCGAGGGACGTCCAGGGGGCGAGTGAACGCCTTTCTTTTCTGGTGGGCGCTCTCGGCAGTCTCGACGGGCGCAAGGCGCTCATCTACGTGAGCGACGGCCTCGAGCAACGGCCGGGAATCCATCTCTACGATCAGCTCGGAGCGATCTGCCCCCCGGCCCTCGAGAAGGAGTTCACCACCATCACCGCGGCCATGCAGGAGTGGGAGACCTCACCGCCCCTTCGAGAAGCGGCGGCCCGTGCGAACGCCGCGAGGGTGAGTCTTTACCCCATCGATGCCCGGGGCCTCACTGGTTTTTCGGCCGGAGACATCAGCCAGGCGGATCGGGAATACGTCGCGACGCCGAGGAACGACAGCATTCGGGACGCCAACCTCGTGAATCCTCTGCAACTTCTCGCCGAGGAAACCGGCGGCTTTCCCCTGCTTCGGGGACTGGATGCGCCGACCGCCATGAAGCGATTCGAAGCCGACGCGAGGGGACATTACGTGCTTGGCTTCGCTCCCGGCGAGCCGGATGGCCGGACCCACGCCCTGGAGCTGAGGCTGACCACGAAAGCGGCGAAGACCGTGAAAGCCGAGGTCCGGCATCGGCGGTCTTATCGACGCGCGGTGTCCCTCGACCGACGAGGGCAGAGGGCGCTGTCGACCATGGTGTTCGGGCTGGAAGAAGATGGCCTGGGAATCGAGGCGGAGGTGCAGAGGATGACCGCGACCACGGCTCAGGTGAGGGTGGTCCTGCTCCTCTCGTCATTGAAGGCGGCCACGGACAAGGAAGAGGCGCGGGTGAAGATGGTGGTCTCGTTCCGCAACTCGGATGACGAGAAGGCGGCGCCCGTGGTTCGCGAGAAGGACGTGGTCTTCCCTCTCGGCGTCCGCGAACTCGAGCGCGAGGGTGGCCTGCGAGAGATGATGGTCGAGGTGCCGATCGGCCCGTCCGGCTACGACTTCGTCATCGGTGTTGAGGACGTGACTTCGGGAGTCACGTCCTACCTGAAACGCGTCATTCCCCCGCCGTCATGAGGCGTTCCCTGGCTCCAGGAAATGCGGTAGCTACTCTTTGGGCGCCTCGGTGATGACGGTCCGTATTCCGACGACGTGGTCGTGGGCGTCCTTGAGGTGACGCTCAACCTGAAGGAGGCTGACCTCAGTCCCGTCCGCCTTTCGAAACGAGCGCGTGCTGGGAATCAGGATGGCTCCCGGAGTGAGCTTCCGGCTGGTGGCGCTTTCGGAGAGTCCCCTCATAACGACGTAGTCGAGAGGAGATCGTCCGACCATATCTGAAGGGTTGTAACCGAGGATCTTGCGATGGCCCGGGCTCACGCGGAGGAACTTCTTTTCCGTGTTGATCTCATGAACGCTGAGCCCGACCGGTGGCGCGTTGAACGCGTGCTCCAGCGCGGCCGGACCGACTCGAGCCGCCTTCTCCAGGTCATCGAGAAAACGGTTCATCTCGACGATTCTTGCGTCCTTGAGCGAGAGCGTCATTTTCGGATCTCCTTCGACCGGAGGTGCGGGCGCAATCGTACTCCCGTCCGCCGGTGCTGTCAGCACGCCCGCGAACCGCAGGGCGCCCCTTGCGGGAGCCCTGCGACCCATTTACTTCAGCGCAATCGTGCTCGAGACTCTCCCGCCCTTCAGGCTGTCGTAAGCGACCGTCATCGTCCCCGCGCCCTTGACGATGTACTCGATGGCTCGGGTGGTGCGACCCGCGTGGCCGTTGCGGATCAGGATGCGTGAGAGCTGCTTCTGGTCGATGAGCTGGGTGGCGCCCGGACGGAAACGATCGCGCACCCAGCCGGCCGACAGGACCTCAACGCCCTGACCGCTGACGGTCAGCAGATCCGGGCGGACGACGTTGTTCTCCGCGGCTTTGGCCATGATCGTGGGCATCACCTTCGGATTCTTGAGCTCAACGCGCACGCGGTAAACGTTGCCGCCGAGGGGCTCCACGGTGGACTCACCCATCTTCATCTGGGGCATCTCGTCCGCCTGGTAGAGCGAGAACGCCATGTTGCGGTGGCTCAGCTCCTCGTTCATGAAGCGCGGGGGCACGCGGCCCTGCGTCTTCTTGAACCCGCCCAGCTCGACCTTGCCGAACTGCGGGTGATCGAAAGGCGCCCACTCGACATACTGATCGCCGAATTCCAGAAAGTCGTCGAAGTACAAAGCGCCCTGCCGACCGGCGATCGGACTGTCGGGGTTCTTCTGCTGCTCGACGAGAGCGGGGCTGTTGAAGTACTGACCGCCGTTCCACAGTTCGTTCGAGAACGACAGCATCCCGAGGCCGTCGTTCGTCCAGTCGATAAAGCCGCCGTGCACGGTGTAGAGACCGCTCCAGATGACGATGTAGCGGTAGTACGGGAGCATGCGCTCTCCCTGCTTGCCAAGCTCGTCGTAGACGCTGACGTCGGCGCGGGGATATTCGCCCTGCCACTCAGCGCCCGGACCGCGGAGGATCATGCCGCCGCTGTTGTGATACGACTGCACCCCCGCGATGTTCGGGTGGGACATCAGGAAATCGTTGATCGCGCGGGCCTCGGGAAGCTGGAACGGATAGTCCAGAGCGCCGTTTTGCACGTATTCGGGCTGCCAGTTGGAGGCCCAGTTGCGGTTGCCGTCGTAACCGCCGACCGGATCCTCATTCACCCGGCCGTCGCCGTCATTGTCGAGCCCTTCCTGGCCGAGGATGACCCAGTCGCCCGTTTCGCCGGCCGGGACGGGCTCCATCAAACGCTTGTCGCGCACGCTCGTCCGGAAGTTCCCCTTGCCGGGGACGTACTTGCGAATCTGCTCGATGACGCCATTGCCGTTGAGGTCATCAGCGTCATCTTCATCGGCGACACCGTCGTTGTCGTCGTCCACCGGCACGTGTCCGGTGCGCGAACCGGCGCCCGTGCCCTTGAGGAAGTGATCGCGACCGTCGGGATTCACGGATGGAACGACGTAGA
>JAGNNV010000428.1 GCA_017990495.1 Vicinamibacteria bacterium | reverse complement strand
GTCCGCATCCGAGCGAGCGACCGCGCTTTACAACCTCGGGATGGTGCAGACCAACACCCTGGCCTTCGACGCGGGCAAGGAATCGAGAACCAAGGCCGACGGACTCGACGCCGCGCTCATGGCCCGTTACGACCGGCTCTTCTCCTTCGATCGCGACGGCTCGACGCTGCAGGCCCCGCCAGATATCGTTCCACCCCCTTCGACCTTCCTTGGATCCGCGGTACCCCAGGCCGTCTTCACCGCCAACAGCGCGATGAGCCGCCTGACCTTTGTCGGCCTCGGTCTGCTTCTCTTCATTCCTGCGGTGATCAAGTTCCGCGGGGCGCAAAGCTTCAGCAAGCAGTGCCCCAAGTGCGGGACCACATTCTGCTGGCTTTGTCAGACGCGCTCGACTTCCCAGGACGTCTGCTCGCAGTGCCACCACCTCTTCGTGGTCAAGCGGGGCATCCCGCCCGCGGCCCGCGCGGCCAAGAGCCAGGAGATTTCGCGTTACGTGACTTTGCGGGGTCTGGTGTATCGGCTTTCCTCGGTGGTGTCGCCGGGCGCGGGTCATCTCTCGGTCGGGCATGCTTCTTTTGGCCTGCCTCTGCTGCTGATCTGGGCGATTTCCCTGGGCGCGGTGTTGGGCATCCACTTCCTCGCTCCTCTGGTCATCACCGCCGGCCCCCTGGGAGCGCTGCTCAAGAACCTGTTCGCGGCCGTCGCCGTGCTCACTTATGTGGCGGCGCAGATGGTGAAGCCGGTGCCCCCGGCGGTGGCGGTGGCTCCGCGCCGCGTGCGCGAAGAGGCCCAGGCTTAAGACATGGCTCTAGCAGGAACGCTCAAGGACTTCGGTCTCCCGGACATCGTTCAGCTGATCGGGCTTCAGCGGAAGACGGGGACGCTCCATCTCGAAACCCCGGGCGAGAAGGTCAAGGTGATCTTCGAGGGCGGCAACATCGTGGCCGCCGAGTCGTCCATGACCCGCCCCTCCGACCGCATCGGAAACGCCCTGGTCACCCAAGGGGCGATCACTCAGGACCAACTCGACCGCGCGCTTTCGGTGCAGAAGCAGACGATGCAGCGCCTGGGTCATGTGTTGATCTCCGAGCAGATCGTCAACGAAGACACGTTGCGCAAGGCCGTCGAAGCTCAGTTGTTCCAGGTGGTTTTCCGTCTCTTCCGCTGGCGCGAGGGCAACTACAACTTCGAAACCGAAAACACCGTCGACTACGAACGGACGGGCGCGGTGTCGCTCGGCGCCGATTTCGTGCTGATGGAAGGCATTCGGATGGTCGACGAATGGCCGATCATCGAACGCCGGATACCCACGATGGCCGCGGTCTTCAAGAAGGTGGTCGATCCGAGCCAGGTGGCCACCAAAGCCTCGTCCAGTGACGACAGCCTCAATGGCCTTCTCGCGGGCATCGACGGAAACGGCAAGGGCGGCGGGGGCAAGCTGGCCCTTTCCGGAGACGAACTGCTCGTCTACAACGCGGTCGACGGCAAGAAGAGCTGTCAGCAGATCGTGGAATGCACGCCGCTGCACGACTTCGCGGTGTGCCGGACCCTGCTCGACCTCATGGACCGCGACGTGGTGGCCCTCACCGACGTCAAGGGCTCCGCCACCCGGGCGAAGTCGGGCGGGCAGGGCGGCGCGCCCGGCCTTGTCTTCATGGGCGTGGCCGTGCTCGCCGCGCTCTTCGGCACCTATCAGAATCTCACTTCCCCTTTCGGCATTCTGGGTATGCCCGCCTTGCTCCAGCCCGCGGTGGATACGGCGCGGGAAGCTCGGGTTTGGGAAGCCCTTGAGGCGGCCGACGCGCGCGTGCGCGGGTTCCGCCTCGCCTACCGTCGGCTGCCTGCGTCGATGGACGAACTGGTTTCCGAGGGCGTGGCCACGCAGGCTTCGGTGGAAGGCATCGTTCTCAAGGCCACAGACGGCGGGTACCGCCTCGAAATGCCCGGACCGGACGGTTTGCTGCACCTCGACCGGCGCTTCGCGGTGATGGCTGCGCCGTCGCTGCCCGAGGCGTCGCCCTCGCCCAGCCCGGTCAGCGTGAAGTAACAAGCTCGGGTTTGGATTTCCGCGTCGAATCGTTGCTCGATCGGCCCGCCCGTGACCGGCCGCGGGCGGTGGCCATCGGGAACTTCGACGGCGTCCACCTTGGTCACGCTCGCCTGCTCGAGATTTGTGTCGGAGCGGCTCGTGCCCGGGATCTGGTGCCCACGGCCCTGTCCTTCGATCCCCATCCCGCGGCGGTGGTCTCGCCCCGTGGCGCGCCTCCACGCATCCAGACCCTGGCCTCGAGGCGGCGACGGCTGCGCGAGATCGGGATCGAGGATCTCGTGCATCTGCTCTTCGATATCGCGGTGGCTCGTCTGTCGCCCGCGGAGTTCGTGGATCAGGCGCTGATCGAGGGCGTCCAGGCCGCCTGCGTGGTGGTAGGTCACGGGTTTCGCTTCGGAGCGGGTCGGGCGGGTGACGTGGACACGCTGCGCGGTTTGGGGCACGGCCGGTTCGAGACCCTGGAAGCCCCCACTCTTGAAGATGGTGGCGAGAGAGTGAGTTCGTCGAGGATTCGCGCCGCTCTCTCGCGTGGTGATCTCGGAGAAGCGAGACGTTTTCTCGGTCGGCCTTACGAGATCGAGGGCGAAGTGGTCCACGGAGACCATCGGGGCCGCGGTCTCGGCTTTCCGACCGCCAACATCGATCTGGACGGCGTGTCCGCGCTGCCCCGCGGGGTGTACGTGGCCGACGGATTCATCGGCGCCGAGACAACGCCGCGACGAGCCGCAGTGAACCTCGGGGTGAGGCCCACGTTTGAAGGAACGGAGCCGCGCCTCGAAGCGCACTTTCCGGGTTTCGAGGGCGATCTTTACGGTCGCAGCCTGCGTCTTGTCTTTCTGGCCCGCTTGCGTGACGAGCGGCGTTTCGATTCACTCGACGCCCTGAAGACTCAACTCGAAGAGGACGCCCGCGCCGCCG
>JAGNNV010000109.1 GCA_017990495.1 Vicinamibacteria bacterium | reverse complement strand
CCATCTCAAGGTGGCAATTGGGGATACAATAGTCGATGGATCAAACCTCCAAGAACAGCAATCAGGCTGTGGGGCGTTTTCCCAGAAAGAAGATCGCACGGTGGGCTCGAAACTGTTTGTCGGCAACCTTAACTTCAAGACCACCGCGGATGAGATTCGCGACCTGTTCTCACAGGCCGGGGCGATTCGCGAAGTCTTCCTTCCCACGGATCGCCTCACGGGTCGTCCTCGCGGGTTCGCATTCGTCGACTTCGAGAATGCCGACGACGCGGTGAAGGCCACTGAGAAGTTCAACGGCATGGACCTGGGCGGTCGCGCTCTTCGCGTGAATGAGGCCGAGGAACAGAAGCCCCGTCCCGCGGGCGGCGGCGGAGGCCGTCCCTTTGGCGGTGGGGGCGGCGGTGGTGGTTACGCCGGTGGTGGCGGCGGCGGCGGTGGCTACGGTGCGGGCGGTGGCGGTGGCCGTCCTTACGGCGGCGGCGGTGGTGGCGGCGAGCGCAAAGGCTCCCGTCGCAACGTGCGCGCGCAGAAGCGCGGCTTCTAACCTCTCCCTTCCGTTCCAACCAGGGACGCGGCTTCGGCCGCGTCCTTTTTTATTGGAAGGTGTGGGGGGCGCGCGCGGTCAGCGCAGCGCTTCGTCGAGTTCGACGGAAATACGCTCGGCCTGAGCGTTCAAGGCGGCGACTCGCGCCTCGGCCTCGTGATCACGGCTCTCCAGCCGGTCGGCCAGATCGAAACGTTCGTTGGCGATGTTGAGGGCGGCGAGCACGGCCAGCCGGAAGGAGTCGATGGTCGCGGTCGACTGCGACAGCTCCTTCATCTGCGCGTCGACGTACTTGGCGACCTCCTGCAGACGCGCCTCATTCTCGGCGATCAGCGAGAAGGTCTGGCCGAAGATGTCGATTTCGACGCGTTTGGGTTTGGGAGCCATGGGTGTCGCCTGAGGCGCCTGATCAGTCGAGGCTCTCCAGAAGAGTCACGATCTTCGCCACTCGGGAGCGGACCTGTTCCTGTTCGCCCTTGAGCGTCTCGATCTCCGCGACCAGGCTCTCGACCTTCGCCGCGTCTCCGGCCACATCGCCGATCTGGGCCTCGAGGGCGGCGAGCTTCTTCTCGGCTTCGGCGAGCTTGGCCTTGTGGTCCTTCACCTGCTCGTCGAGGTTCTTGTTCTCCTTGCGCAGCTTCTTGACGAGCTCCGCCGCCTTTTTGACCTTCTCTTCCAGAACGTCGAAGCTGTCCTGCATTCCTTCTCCTGTATCGCCAATCAGACTGCGCTGTACGGCCAAATCTTAGGCGACTCCGCGGGCGTTGTAGCCGCGTTCGGCAAAACCGGCGCGGACCGCGTCCATCGAGCGCTCGACCTCGTCGCTCGAAAGGGTGCGCGCGTCATCCTGGAACAGGAAGGAAAGGGTGAGGCTCAGTTGCCCCTCGGGCACACCTTTGCCTTCGAAACGGTCGATGATCTCAACGCGACGGGCGGTCGCGCCGGCCTTCTCGGTCGCCAGCGCGACAAGGGCCGAGGCGCTCTCCCCCGCGGGAACGAGCACAGTGAGGTCGCGGGCCACGCCGGGGAAACGCGAGAAGGACGAGAAGGCCATGGCCGCGCGTGAGCCGAGGGCGTCCAGCGCGATTTCCGCCACCACCGGCCGATCGCGCAGCGAGAAGCCGGCCACCGTATCGGGATGAACCTCGCCGAGATAGCCGCGTGCCACGCCGTCGAGTTTGATGACCACGCTGCGGCCGGGATGGAGGAATGGCGGCACGCCCTCCCGATCGAAGTTCACCACGGCACTGGTGTGGCGCGCGAGGATGTCCTCGACCGTGCGCTTCAAGTCGAAGAAGTCGAGAGTGCGGGGTTTGCCCGCCCAGCCGCGAGGGGTGGCGCCCGAGATCAGCAGAGCCAGTCGACCGGTCTCGGTGGGGCCATCGGACGAGGGAGCGAATGTGCGCCCGGTCTCGAAGAATTGGATGTCGCGCGCCCCGTGGCGCTGGTTGCGCTCGAGCGCCTCGAGCAGACCAGGCATGACCAGCGAGGTCCGGAGCGCGTCCTGCTCGACGGAGAGCGGGTTGGCGATCCGCACCAGAGCACCCTGCGAAGGGTCGCACTTTGCCGAGGACACGAAGTTCAGATGAAGCGCCTCGCGGTATCCGAGGCCGGAGAGCAAGGCCTTCAATTGCCGCTCGGTTCGCTGAGCCCTGGTGAGGCCGGCGGCTCTCCTTGACGCCGGCACAGTGCGGGCGATCTTCATCACGCCGTAGTGGCGGGCCACCTCCTCGATGAGATCGACCTCGCGCGTGCAGTCGCCGCGCCAGGCGGGCACGCCGATCTCCCAGGTCCGCGTGGTTCCCATGAGGGGCGCGGCTTCAGCATCGGCCTGCGTTACGTCGAAGCCCAACCGCCGGAGCGTGGTCTCGACCTGCTCCGCAGGGATGCGGGCGCCCAGCCGACTGTCGATGCTGCCGAGGTTCAAGGAAAGGCGGCGAGACTTGAGGTCAGCTCCCCGGGCTTCGATCATCACCGGCCGCGCCGTTCCCATGCCGCCCCGGGCCGCGAGGTTCGCGAAGCGGGCGATAGCGACCGGTCCGGCCGAAGGATCGGCCCCGCGTTCGAAGCGGTGTGAGGCGTCGGTGTGCATGAGAAGCGCCTTGGCGGCGCGGCGGATCATCAGCGGATTCCAGTAGGCGGCCTCGAGGGCGACGGTGGTGGTGCCGTCCGAAATCTCGGAGGAAGCGCCGCCCATGATGCCGGCGATGGCGAGAGCGCCCTCGGCATCCGCGACCACGCCCATGGTTGGGGCGAGGGTCCGCTCAACATCGTCGAGGGTCTTCACGACTTCGCCGGCCGCGGCCAGGCGCGCCTGGAGCACGCCCCCGCGCAGCTTGGTCAGGTCGAAGGCGTGCGACGGCTGGCCCATTTCGAGCATCACGTAGTTCGAGAGATCGACGATGTTGCTGATCGAGCGCTGTCCCGCCAGTTCAAGACGATCCTTGAGCCACGAGGGCGAAGGCCCGACCTGCACGTCGAAGACCCGGGCTGCGAACCGCGGGCAGAGTTCGGGGGCTTCGATGGCCACCCGCAGCGAATCGGACGAAGGCGCCCCCGCCTCGGCGAAGGAAAGATCGAGAGGCTTGAGGGGCAGGCCGTAAAAAGCCGCGGCCTCCCGGGCCACGCCGTACATGTTCATGGCGTCGACGCGGTTCGTGGTGATGTCGAGGTCGAGCACCGCCTCCACCCCGAAGAACTCGATGCCGTCGCAGGCAAGGCCCACGCTGGTCAGGTCGTCGGCGAGCTGCTGCGGAGAGACCGTGAGGTCGACGAAATCCCGCACCCAGGAAACAGGAATCTTCACGCGAACTGCTCGAGGAAGCGGACGTCGCTTTCGTAGAAGAGCCGGATGTCGGAGACGCCGTACTTGATCATGGCCACGCGCTCGATCCCGGTGCCGAAGGCGAAGCCGCTGACCTTCGCGGGATCGTAGACCACCTTCCCGAGCCGGGCGTTCACCGACTCGAACACCGCGGGATGGACCATGCCGGACCCGAGGATCTCGACCCAGCCCGTCTGCTTGCACACGCGACAGCCGGTCTTCCGCCCCTTGCAGGTGCTGCAGCCCATGTCGACCTCCACCGACGGCTCGGTGTAGGGGAAGTAGGAGGGCCGGAAACGCACCGGGTACTCCTTGCCGAACAGAGCGTGGATGAAAGCCTCGAGCGTGCCCATGAGGTCGCCGAGGGTGATGCCTTCACCGACCACGAGGCCCTCGAACTGATGGAACATGGGCGAGTGGGTGATGTCGTCGTCGCGCCGGAACACACGGCCGGGGCACAACACCCGCACACCGGGGGGATTCTCGTTCGCGAGCATCGACCGGATCTGCCCGGTGGAGGTGTGGGTGCGCAGGAGGCGGGGCGGCGCGCCTTCGAGATAGAAGGTGTCCTGCATGTCGCGGGCGGGGTGGTCCGCGGGCATGTTCAGGGCTTCGAAGCAGTGGAAGTCGTCGTCGACTTCGGGCCCGTCGAAGATATCGAAGCCGAGGCCGATGAAAACGTCCTCGACTTCTTCTCGCACCAGGGTGAGCGGATGTTTGCCGCCCGCGGTCCGGGCGCGGCCGGGCAGGGACACATCGATACGCTCGGAGGCGAGACGCGAGTCGCGCAAGCCCAGCTCGAGGCGCGCTTCGGCCTCGCCGATGGCCCCTTCGCAGAAGGCCTTGAGTGTGTTGAGGGCCTCGCCCGCGTCTTTGCGGTCGTCGGCCGCGAGTTTGCCGAGATCCTTGAAGAGAGCGGTGACTTCGCCCGCCTTCCGGCCGAGGAACCGGTCCCGCAGCGCCTGCAGGCTGGTCTGGTCGGAGGCGGACGCAAGCTGGCCCTCGAGCCTCTCTCGAAGCTCGTGGGCCCGCGTCTTCAGATCATCAAGTGAGGACAACCGCCAGGTGCGGCTTTACGCCTTGGCCGCGGCGGGGACCGGCTTGGGGGTGGGCTGAGCCGGGATGTGCGGCTTCACCTGTTCGACGACCTTGGCGAAACCGGCGGCATCGCGCACCGCCATGTCGGCGAGCACCTTGCGGTCGAGCATCAGCCCCGAGGCCTTGAGGCCGGAGATGAACTTCGAGTAGCTGACTCCGGCGAGGCGGCAGGCCGCGTTGATGCGGACGATCCACAACGACCGGAAATCGCGCTTCTTCTGCTTGCGGCCTTCGAACGCGTTCTGGCCGGCGCGGATGGAGGCTTCCTTGGCGAAGCGGTACAGCTTGCTCTTGCCGAGGAAGAAGCCTTTCGTCAGCTTCAGTACTTTCTTCCGCTTGTTCCGCCTGGCGGAACCACGCTTTACGCGAGGCATGTTGTCTCTTTCTTGATGACTGAGGCCACTATGGCCGTCGGTCCGTCACGCTTCTGGATATTCAAGGCCGAGGCGGTGACGAAGCCAGGGGGTGCGCGTCGGCTCCCATAACCTTGCTCTTTGCCGCTTCTTAAGGACCAAGGGGTCCAGGAAGGCGGCGCGGAGCCCATAAGTTTACAACACCGGGACCGAAGTGGCGCCCCAGATCTCGTCCGCGTACTGGCGGGTGGTGCGATCGGATGAGAACTTTCCCATGCCCGCGACATTCAGGATGGACATGCGCCACCAGGAATCGGGCTGGGCGTAGGCCGCGGCCGCCCGTCGCTGGCACGCCGAGTAGGCGGCGAAGTCGGCGCACAGGAAGTAGCGGTCCTCGCCCCGCAGGGCGTCGACGATGGGACGAAACAGGCCGGAGCCCCCGTCGAGCTGGCCGCTGTTGACCATCTCGATGGCCCGTCGCAACTCCTCGTCCTGGCCGATGAAGGCGTCCGGGTTGTAGCCCTTCGCGCGGAGGGCCTCGATCTCATCCTTGGTGTGGCCGAAGATGAAGATGTTCTCGGCTCCCACCTCTTCGAGGATCTCCACGTTCGCACCGTCGAGTGTGCCGATGGTGAGGGCCCCGTTGAGCGCCGCCTTCATGTTGCCGGTGCCCGAAGCCTCGGTTCCCGCGGTGGAGATCTGCTCGCTCAGGTCGCAGGCGGGGAAGATGAGTTCGGCGAGCGACACCGAGTAGTTCGGCAGGAAGGCCACGTTGAGCTTGCCTCGTGATACCGGATCGCCTTCCACCCGCCGGGCCACCGCGTGGATGAACCGGATGATCAGCTTGGCCATGGCGTAGCCCGGGGCCGCCTTGCCCGCGAAGATCAAGGTGCGGGGGATGAAGTCGTCCGGGTTCCGGCGCAGGCGTTCGAGCAGGGCGAGAGCGTGGAGGGCGGCCAGCAGCTGGCGTTTGTATTCGTGGAACCGCTTCACCTGGCAGTCGAACATGCTGTCGGGGTCGAGCAGGATACCGTGCTGCTTCAAGGCGCGGTCGGCCAGGATCACCTTGTTGATCCGCTTGAGCGCCGCCCACTCCGTCCGGAAATGCTTGTCGTCGGCGTACGGGGTGAGTTTGCGCAGTTCGTCGAGATTGAGGATCCAGCCGGAGCCGATCGCGTCGGTGATCAGTCCGGCGAGGCCGGGATTGCACTGGAGCAGCCACCGCCTCGGGGTGATGCCGTTGGTCTTGTTGGAAATCCGTCCGGGAAGCACGCGGTTGAGGTCGGCGAACGTCTTCTGGCGGAGGATGTCGGTGTGCAGGGCGGCCACGCCGTTGACGGCATGGCTTCCCACGAAGGCGAGGTGGGCCATGCGCACGTGGCCCGACTCGTCGAGGATGGCGGTGCGCCTCGCAAGATCAGCGCCGCCGAGCGCTTCGGCCTGGGCACGGAACCGCCGGTCGATCTCCTCCACGATCTCGAAATGACGTGGCAGGAGGCGGCGGAAGAGATCCACCGACCATTTTTCGAGCGCCTCCGGGAGCACGGTGTGGTTGGTGTATCCGAAGACCCCTTGGGTGATAACCCAGGCCTCGTCCCATGACACCCCGTAGTCGTCGACGAGGATGCGCATCAGTTCCGGTATGCCGAGCACAGGATGGGTGTCGTTGAGCTGAATGGCCACCTCGTTCGGGAGATCCGCAAGCGACCGGCCGCCGGTTTTGAGGAACCGCCGCATGACGTCTTGCAAGGTGGCGGTCACGAAGAAGTACTGCTGCTTGAGCCTCAGTTCGCGGCCCGAGTACTGGGCATCGGGGGGATAGAGGACCTTCGAGATGTTCTCGCTCTCGGTCTTGTTCCTCACCGCGCTCACGTAATCGCCTTCGTTGAAGTAGCGCAGATCGAAATCGCGGCTCGACTTGGCCGACCACAAACGCAGCGTGTTCACGGTGTCGTTGCAAAAGCCCGGAATCGGGGTGTCGTAGGCCATGGCCCAGACTTCCTGGGTGTCGATCCAATTCGCCCGCACCTGCCCGGTGGCGTCTTTCACGTGTTCGGTGCGCCCGTAAAAGCGGACGAGGAAAATCGCGTCGGTGCGCGGGATCTCCCAGGGGTTGCCATAACGCAGCCAGTTGTCCGGAGCCTCGACCTGCGCCCCGTCGACGATCCTCTGCTGGAAGATGCCGTATTCGTAGCGGATGCCGTAGCCGTAGAAAGGCAGAGCCAGGGTGGCGGCGGAATCGAGGATGCAGGCGGCGAGGCGGCCGAGCCCTCCGTTACCAAGGCCGGCGTCCCACTCCTTCTCTTGAAGGGCCTCGAGGTCGTAGCCGAGCTGGCTCAGCGCCTGAAGGTGGGTCTCGCGCGCGCCAAGGTTCACCACGCTGTTCAGGAGGGCCCGACCCATCAGGAACTCCATCGACAGGTAATAGACGCGCTTCGCGTCCGCGACGTAATAGGCGCTCTGAGTTTTGAACCAGCGCTCCATCAACCGGTCGCGCACCGAGTAGGCGAGGGCGGTGTAGACGTC
Organism: Vicinamibacteria bacterium; assembly: GCA_017990495.1. GTDB lineage: Bacteria > Acidobacteriota > Vicinamibacteria > Fen-336 > JAGNNV01 > JAGNNV01. The sequence goes on along the minus strand of JAGNNV010000109.1, from coordinate 3,625 downwards.
GGCGTCGGTGGCGGTGTGAACGTCCTTGGCCACGGTGTACATCATGCGCTGAGCGAAGGAAGTGATCACGCCCGCCTCGGTCAGGTGCCCCGGCAGCGGCTCCGGGATGATGCGCGGCTTTGCCACGAGGCGAATCCTACGCTTCCGAAACCGCAGTTGGGAGCGTCGGCGCCGAGCGCGGTTCGTGTGATTGAATGCCCCGGTGCGCCACGCCCTCGCCGTCCTTGCGCCGCTGCTTCTCACCGCAGCCTGCGCCACCACCTATCAGACCCGCGGCCTCGTGCTGCGCGTGGACCCGGCGTCGTCCACGCTGACCGTCTCCCACGACGCGATCCCCGGATACATGGACGCCATGGTCATGCCGCTCGTGGCGCGTGACCCGCGGCAAATGCGGGAAGTCCACCCGGGCGACGTGGTCGAGTTTCGATTGCGGCCGGAGAAGGGCGGCACGCAGATCGATCGGTTGAGGCTGCTGTCCGCGGCCGGCGCCGACGCCGGCCTCACCATGACTCCGTCAGCGAGCGCGCTGGTGAAGATCGGAGAACGCGTGCCCGGCTTCACCTTGACCGATCAGCACGGCGAGGCGGTCCGGCTCGAGGCTCTGCGTGGTCAGGTGCTCGCCATCACCTTCATCTACAGCCGTTGTCCGCTGCCCGACTATTGCCCGCGTATGGTGAACAACCTGGCCGAAGTGCGAAACCGCTACCGGGACCGCCTGGGGCGCGACCTCACGCTTCTCACCGTGACCTTCGATCCGAAGTACGACACGCCGGAAGTGCTACGAAGGTTCGCCATTCGCTACGGAGGAAACGTGCCGGGCTGGCGCTTCTTGAGTGGATCACCGGAAGCGATCGCGGCGGTGTGCGCTTCGTTTGGCATCGAGTATTGGCCCGACCAGGGCCTGATCACCCACAGTCTTCAGACCGCAGTGATCGACCGGGACGGGATCTTGCGCGCGAGTGTCGAAGGCCGCGGCTTCACCGGCCGCCAGATCGCGGATCTGGTCGGGACGTTTCTCGACCCGTCCTAATCGCGGGGCTCGACCTCAGCGGTGCGGGTCGAACCTGCCATCTGCGGCAGGTTGGCGTCGGCCTTGTCCCAGGCTTTGCGGGCGAGGTCCATGGCTTTCTCTGAGTCGGCGACGCGCCCGAGACCACGCAGGGCCGCGGCGAGACCGAACAGGGCGCGACCACCGCCCGGCTCGCGCGCGATCGCTTCGCGATAGGCCTTCTCGGCCGAAGTGAAATCGCGCAACTTCAGCGCGGCGTGGCCCCAGCCTTCTACCACCGGGCGAGGGTAGGAAGGCGGCTCGGTGTAGAGAAGGCCCGCTTCGAGATCGGCGGCCTTCGCGAACAGGTAGCGCGACTTCTTCCGGTCGCCCTTGTGGGCGGCGATGGTGGCCTCGAGTTCCATGTGCGCGATGGCGAGAGGGCGGCGCGACGCATCGAGCCTGGGCAGGAGGGCGCCCATCTCCTTGTGCGCGGCCTGAGCTTCCGCGCGCCGGTCCGTGGCGGCGAAGGCCAGACCCTGGGCCCACAATCGCCACGCGTTCTGCTCGGGCCGGTCGTAGACCGGGATGGTGCGGCCGTCGAGGATCTCGCTCCAGCGCTCGAACCGCACCAGAGTCTTCACGAGGGCGTAGTAACCCTGACGCCAGGCCACGCGCTGAGAGTTGCCGCGACGTTCGCGCGGAGTCTCCTTGAAGTCGTTCATCAGGTGGGCCACCTGGGCCATCGAATCCTGATAACGCCCGTCGAGGTTCAGGGCGTGGATGAGGAAGTGCACGTTGTGGCCGTGATGCCCGTTCGGGTACAGGGTGTCGGCCTTCATGTAGCTGCGTTCGTTGTCGGCCGCAGCCGCGAAGGCGGCGATGGCGTCGTCGATGCGGTCGCTCTGCGCGTAGATGTGCCCGGGCATATGCAGCGCGTGCGGAATGTTGGGCACCAGTTCGGGGTAGCGCTTGCTGGCGTGCCACGCGCGCTCGGGCGTGGTGCTGCCCTCCCATCCGTGGATGAGGTAGTGATGCGCGCCGAAGCTGTTGTCGTCCTTCGCCGCCACCTCCTCGAGAAGCCTCAGACCCTCCATGGTGTTCGTGCGCGGCTTCTTGCTGGCCGACTCGAAACCGTCGAGGAGGGCGAGGCCGAGAATGGACTTCGCTTCGAGGTCATCGGGATAGGCGGTCACCAGGGCGCGCAGTCCCGCGATGTGGTCGGCGTCCTTGTTCTTCGATTGCGGGTTGCGGCGCGCGGCTTCGGCCTCGATATACAAACGCTCCCGCGGCGTCACCTTGTCCCGCAGCGACATCGCCTTTTCGATAGCTTCCCGCGCGCGGATGGCCGGCGAGAGCGCCGCGCCGCCCACGCTGCGCGCGATTTCTTTCGGAGCGGTGGAATCGTTGCCGCCCGGGGCGCGCCCGCCGTCGAGAGGATCACGCAAGAGCTGGAACGCGGGCCGATAGTCCCCGCCCGCACTGACGGAGATCCCCCAGTAGGCCATGGCCATGTCGGGATCGAGGGCGGCGGCCTGAAGGAACGACCGCTCGGACTCGAGGAACCAGAACGAGTGGATCTGCGAGACGCCCTGGTTGAAGAACTTTCGCGCCTCATCGGATTTGGTGGTCACGGGCATGTCGGTCGTGCCCATGCCATCGAGCAGGCGCGCCGGCAGCAGCGGCTGGGCGCCCGGCACCACGGCGCACAGGTCGGCTTCGGGCCGTGTCTGCGCGTGGGCGATGTTGGCGAAAGAGACGAGGGTGAAAAGCCCGCAGGCGACGGCGAGGGGGGTCTTGCTCATCCCGAAAGTCTAAGCCCCCGGCCTCTCCTTGGGAGGGCCGAATCGCTTCAGGTTGCGAGCCCGCGCGCGGGCTGCCTCCTCCTCGCGGGTTCTGGGGGGCGCCGTGGTCTCGAGCGAATGCAGCAGGCGGGTGGCTGCCTGCGACACTTCGTCGATGGCCAGCGCGAAGGCCGCCTCATTCGCCTTCGACGGCTTGCTGAAGCCGCTGAGCTTTCTTACGAACTGCAGCGAGGCGGCGCGGATCTCTCCCTCGGTCACCGGCGGCTCGAAGTTGTAGAGGGTTCTGATGTTCCTGCACATGAGAGGACTCCGTGGTCGTTGATGGGTGAGGGCGACTGCTTTCAAGGAGCGTAGCCGACGAGGGGCGCAGGAGTCGATCTGTCCTCCGCCCCTCGGCGGGTCAGCTCGCGACCCCTTCGAATCTCCCGAGAATCGTGGTCGGCCGATGCTGACGCACCTCCCGGTCGCGCCAGAGTTCGAGCAGGTCGCCCATCACCGATTCCGCGGTGGGCCAGCGTCCGGCCCCTTGCCCATTCAGCTCGAGAACGACGCCACTGCGCAGTGTGATCAGCACGCAGTTCGAGGCGCCGCGACACCCGCTGAACGGGTGCGAAGCGGCCAGCCTGGTCAACTCCACTCTGGCCTCGCACCCACGCTCGGTCGCTTCCACGCTCCCTACGAGCTTCACCGACTCGCCACACTCTTCAGGGCGGAGTCCCAAGAGCGCTTCCGCTCCCGGCCGGGGAATCTGCTCCGGGTCGAGAGTCACGCCGAACACCTCGCGCGCGATCAGGGCGAGTTTGCGCGCGACATCGAGGCCGGAGAGGTCGTC
>JAGNNV010000427.1 GCA_017990495.1 Vicinamibacteria bacterium | reverse complement strand
GGCAGGTCGATCCAGACGAACTGCTGCGCATGGTGAACGACGAACTCCCGGGCGACATCAACCTGCTGAAGATGGAACTGGCTCCCGAGGGTTTCCACGCCCGCCATTCCGCCACCGCGCGTACCTATCTCTATCGGATCTCCAGACGCCGCAGCGCCTTCGACAAGCCGGTGGTGTGGTGGGTGAGGGATCCGCTGGACGTGGCGGCCATGGCTCAGGCGGCCAAGTCCCTCTGCGGTTTGCACGACTTCTCGGCCTTCGCCCAGGCCGACCCGAGCAAACCCGACGAGTCCACCAAGGTGAAGGTGGAGGCGGTGGACGTCTACGAAGAAGGCCCGAATATCTTCATCCGCATCCAGGGCTCGCACTTCCTCTGGAAGATGGTGCGCCGCATCGTCGGCGTGCTGGTCGAAGTGGGTCGCGGCAAGCTGAGCGTTTCCGACGTGGCGAAGATCATGGCCGCCAGTGGCGCGTCGGTCGCCGAGTTCACGGCGCCTCCCTCGGGCCTCGCCCTCGAGAAGGTCACCTATGGTGTGCCCGCTCCGGTGCGGGCCGCTCCCCGGGAAGCGACGAGGTCATCAGGCTTCGAGCCTTCGCGTCCGCGCCCTCGGACGGGCTTCAGGCCGCAGGGGGAACGTAGCGCAGCGGGGCCAGACCGTCCCGCAGGGGGATGGCCTCGTCGATCAACATCACGGGAATCTCCTCCCGGACCGGGTAAGCAAACGTTCCGTCGACGCGGATGATCGCGGCCTCGAGCTTTTCGCTGACCGGGGCTCCGCCGTTGTTGGCCACTCCCTTGGCGATGCGGGCGTTCAGGCTTTCGAGTTCGGCCGGGGTGGCGAGTCTGACCGCCGTACGGTCGGCGGGGCAGCAAAGCACTTCAAGGAGTTCGGGCGCGATCATGGGTGAATCCTACCCTTGGTGATGAAGAAAGCCCTCCCGCCTCTCGCCATCATCGACATCGGGAGCAACTCCGCGCGCATCGTGGTCTATAACCGCGAAGCGGGCGGGCACCTGCGGATCGTGGCCAGCGCGCGCTCGTCCCTGCGCCTCGTTGAAGGCGTGGTCGAGAATCACGCCATCGGCGAACCGGCCATGGAGCGCACCCGCGACGCTCTGCGGGACTTCCGCGCCATCGCCCTGGGCGCGGGGGCGAAGGCCATCAGGGTCTACGCCACGGCCGCGGTACGGGAAGCAAGCGACCACGAGCGCTTCTCCCGTCTGGTCAGCCAGACCATGAAGTCTCCCCTGCAGATCCTGGACGGCGAGGCCGAGGCCCACTACGGATTCCATGGCGCGCTGCGCGGTCTCGAATCGCGTTCCGGCCTGCTCTTCGACCTCGGGGGCGGCTCACTTCAGATCACCGAGTTCAGCCAGCGCGTGCGCACCCGTTCGTGGAGCGTGCCGCTCGGGGCGCTTCGCCTCTCGAGGCGCTATCTCCAGCGCGATCCGCCAACGGAGAAGGAGATCAAGAGCCTGCGCGCGCATGTCGACGGATTCCTCGAGGAATTGCCGCTCAAGCCTCTCCGGCCGGGCGCGCGCCTCGTGGGCACCGGAGGCACGGTCCGCAACCTGGCCAAGATCGCGCGATTCCGCGTGGGCACTCCCGCCCTGCGTCTGCACGGGCAAGAAGTTACCCGCGACTCTCTGCTCGAAATCGAGTCGGAACTGCGCGTCCTGTCGCGGCGCAAGCGCGCGTCGGTCATCGGTCTTTCGAAGGACCGATCAGACTCCATCGTCGCGGGCGCGGTGGTGATCGGGCGGTTGCTCGACGCCGTGGCCGCCGACGACATCCTGGTTTCGGGCCAAGGCCTGCGCGAGGGCCTCGCCTATGCCGCCCTCGGAGAGATGGACGCCGAACCCGAGCGCGTACGCGCCACCTCCATCGAGGCGCTCCTATTCCGTTTCCGCGGCGTCGATGCCGCGTACGGCGCGCGCCGGGCTGAACTTGCGTCCACGCTCTTCGCGCACCTCGTGCGGGGCGAAGGGGAGCGGGGGCGAGTGTTTGCTTCCGCCCTCGAGTATGCGGCGCGGGTTCTCGACATCGGACGCGCGGTCGATTTTTTCGACCGGCACGAACACGCGGCGCGCATCGTGCTCGCTTCCGAACTCGACGGCTTCTCCCAGGTCGAGGTGGCGCGCATCGCCGCCGTGCTCCACGCCGCCGACGAAGAGGGCATCGACCTCGACGAGTACGCGCCTCTGGTGTCGGCCGCCGACCGGGCCACGGTGGAACGCGCGGCGGTGATTCTGCTGCTCGCCGACGATCTCCTCGAGCGGGCGCCGCGGGGCACAACCCCACGCCTCAGCGTCACCGTGCGGGGTGATCGGGTTTCCATTCATCCCACGCGGGTGAGCGCGTGGCGGCCGCGCGGCCTCGGTGATCGTTTCCTGCGCACCTTCCGGAAGGCGCTCAGCGTCGACCTCTGAGGGACGCGGGGGGCGGCCGGGCTGGTACGATCCGGCCATGTTCATGACCCTGACGCGGATCACCCTGGGCGCCGCCTGCCTCATTCTCGCCCCTCTTCAAGTCCGGGCGCAGGAAGCCCCCGCGCCCAATCCGGTCCGCGAGAAGTACACCAAGCACGAGTTCAAGGTGAAGATGAGGGACGGGGCCTTCCTCTTCACCTCGATCTACACGCCGAAGGACACGACCCGCGTCTACCCGGTGATGATGCAGCGCACGCCCTACAGCGTGTCGCCTTACGGCATCGACAATTACCGCACCGCGCTCGGGCCCTCGCCGGCCTTTCAGAAGGAGGGCTTCATCTTCGTCTACCAGGATGTGCGCGGCCGGTACATGTCGGACGGCGCGTTCCTCGAGACCACTCCCCACAAGCCGGTGAAGCGCTCGCCCGTGGACGTCGATGAGAGTTCCGACACTTTCGACACCGTCGAATGGATTCTCAAGAACGTCAAGGGCCACAACGGCAAGGTGGGCATCTGGGGCATCTCCTATCCGGGCTTCTACGCGG
>JAGNNV010000426.1 GCA_017990495.1 Vicinamibacteria bacterium | reverse complement strand
TCGACGTTCTCGAGATAGAACGTGCGCATGACCTGATCGTCCCAGCGCTGGCGGGTCTGGACGTTCGAGTCGTCGAAAATGAGAATGGTGTTCTGGTCGAGAACGCGATAGGCCTTCTTATTGACCAGGCCGATCTGATTCAACGCTTCCTGGAACGTCACTCCGGTCAGGTTCGCGGTGATGGTGCGGTCCTTGCCCTGCATGTCCGGATCGAAGACCACGTTCACCCCGGCGAGGGTGCCGAGGGTCTGGTAGACCTTCTCCACTGACGCGGTGGTGGAAAGCCTGATGAGAACGGGGGACCGCGGAGAGAGCAGGGGCACAGGCAGCGTCGCGTCGGCCGGCCGGCGCTCGCTCAGTTCCCGGGCCTGGCGTTTGTCCGCGGCCAGCTGGTCGATACGGGCCTTCAGCACCGCCATATCGTCGGTGGCCGCCTTGTTGGAGGGGTCGTAGCCGGCGGCTATGCCGTACTCCTCCATCGCCTTCTCCAGACTGCCGGTCTGAAGGTGTTTGCGGGCCTTGTCCGTATGCATGCGGCTCGCCTGAATCTTCGCGTTCTCGAGCGAGATCTTGTACTTGATGTTGCGCGGCGAGGCATTGAGGGCCTTGGTGAACCGCGCCACCGCCATGTCCCAGTCACCGCGTTCGGAGAGCTTCTGCCCGCTGCGATGGGCGCGGTGCGCCCCGCACCCAAGAGACAACGAAGCCAGCGCCAGGGCGCCTACGAGGAGCGCGGTTCCGCGATGGAGCAGGTTTCGTGGGCGATTCAAATTCGGGCCTTCAGCTTTCTATTCGATTCTCAATTCGACCGGAGCGGAAGTCGCCGAGTACGGCCCGATCCCAGTTCCTCGATTTCCGCGGACTCCGTTCCGATCCGGACCACGCGAAACGCGTTCCCCAGCACCTGCCCTGCCCGGCCGACCAAGACGACCTCCCCGTCTTTGACGAAAGAGGCGATCTTCCCGCCGACCCCATTATCGACGATACCGATGAGCGAGACATTGAGGGTGGGCCAGGGGGTGGGGGTGGGCGCCACTTCCTCGGTGGGCATGGGAATGGGCGTTGGCGCCAGCTTGATCACCGGAGCGGGGACGGGAAACAGGTCCGCCCGTGACTCGCGGCCGAACTTGAAGACATCGCGATCCGGGCGGCTGGACGGAGCCTGGTCGCGGCCGAGGCGATCGAGTCCGATCACCGGAACCTCGGATCCGCGGTCGAGACGCAGGGCCGCACGCTCCGCGGTTTCTCCGGCCGGCCAGAAGGCGCGAGCCAGAAGGACCAGCGCGAGCAGGACGAGCGCCGTGACACCCGCCTCTTTCCTCCCCATCACCATTCGCTGTAGGGCACGCCATTCATTCCCACCTGGCCCGAAGAACTCTTGACGTCGAACACACCGGTGGGCGCGTCCCCGCTGGCCGCATCGTATTCGGGCGGCACTTCCACCCAGGGGCCCGGGGACATGGGATCCGTGGGAATGCTGCGAAGGTAGCCGTCCGTCACCAACGCCTCGAGGGAGTCAGGGTACTTGCCCTTGTCCGATTGATACTGGTCGATGAGGTCGCGCATGCGGTAGAGGTTCTCGCGCAGCACGGCCTCGCGGGCCTGCAACACGGAGTTGCGGTAGTTGGGCAGGGCGATCGACACCAGGATGCCCATGATCGTGATCACCACGATCAGTTCGAGCAGGGTGAAGCCTGAGGGCTTACCCCCCTTCTTCACGGAAATGCCTGACAGCCTATTGAGTCGAACCATCACCAGTCCTTGAGCTTCGTGCCGTCGAGCGCCGACCCCTCGGCGAGGGTGTACACATCGTAAACGTTGTCACCGCACCAAGAGGAGGAGTCAGGCTCGTCCTGGTAGCAGCGCATCCCCCACTCGGCCTTGCCGGTAAAGGGATCCACGGGAATCCGGCGCATGAAGCGGAGTTTGACCCCGGGCCGACCCACCTGATTGACGCCTTCCACCAGAGTTTCGAGGGATTCCGGATACCCCTCGCTTCCCAGCTTCACGTCGGTGCCCCCCACCTGGCCGCGGTCAACCGCGTCCTTGAAACGGTCGACGGCGCCGCGCAGCTCGCGCAGGGTCCGCCGTAACTCGAGTTCCTTCTGGCGCTGCCTGGTCACCCGGGACAGGGGCAGGACCGCGGCGGCCAGGATGGCGATGATCGCGGCCACGGCCAGGACCTCGATGAAGGTGGTGCCGCGTTCACTGCGTCGCACGGGCATCTCCTTCGGTGAAGACGGCGGAAAGCTGGAGGCTCATCCGCGCGCCCTGCTCGTTCTCGCTCAGGGCCATTTGATCGACCACGATGAATCGGCTCGTGGCCGCGATGCGGGAGAGAAAGCCGGTCAGGTTGGAGTAACTGCCGTCGAGGGGCAGGGTCACCAGACACCGCACCAGATCAGTGCCGGCGATCTTCTCGACCTCGTAAGTGCTGGTCCGCGTGCGCAGGCCCGCCTCCCGGGCCAGCCGCTCGATCTCTCTTTGGGCCGCGAACAGATCGGTGGCGCGCGGCTTCAGGTGCTCGCGGCTCAGGCGCTCGATGTCCTGCCGGTTCCTTGCCACCAGTTCCTTGCGGGCGAGAAGAGTCGCAGAAAGTCGTTCGAGCTCCGAAAGACGCGCCGCCACCGTCTGGGCACGGCTCTCGGCCCGGCGCACCCTGGTGAGCCGCGGCCAGGTCACCGCGGCAAAGGCGGCGACGTTCAGGACCAACAGCGCAAGGCCGGCCACGGCCACGCGCAGGCGCGCTTTCGAGCGACGGGGAGTCATGGCGTCTTCACCGCCGGCTCCTCCGCGGAATCGAATACGACCTCGATGTCGAAAACCGTTCCTTTGTCGTTCTCGGCGAGCGAGGTGAGCACCGCGCTCGAAAAGGCGGGAGAGCGATCGAGCGCTTCGGCCAGGGAGAAGGCTTCGTCCTTCGAGCGCGCCTCCCCCGAAACCTGGATCAACATGCCCGCTCCGCTTCCCGGCCC
>JAGNNV010000425.1 GCA_017990495.1 Vicinamibacteria bacterium | reverse complement strand
CGTCGGCGGACAGGGCGACGATCCAGGTTCCGTCCGGGCTCCAGTCGAAGGCCGACACGCCCCCTTTCAGTTCCGACAGTTTCCAGGGCTCGCCCCCGCGGAGGTCGGCAAGAAAGATCTGCGGCCGCTCCTCACGCTCCGAGATGAACGCCACCTTCGTACCGTCGGGTGAGAACTGAGGCGCGCGATCGTTCTTCGCATGTCGGGTGAACCGGTAAGGCTCGCCTCCGGAGGTGCTCACCATCCACACGTCGGTCTGGTAGACGTTCTCCTTGGCGTCGTGCTCCGCGATCACGAAGGCCACGGTGCGGCCATCGGGCGACACCTCGGCCTCCTGGGCGGCGCGGATCGTCTTGATGTCCTTGGGTTCCATCGCGCGTCCCGCGGCCTCGACGGTGACGACAGCGCCCAGGACCAGGATGAGGTGAAGTGCGGTTTTGCGGGCAGGAGTCACGGGCGTATTCCTTAGAAAGTGAGGGAGTTGGAAGGCTAATGTGTTGAAGGATACAGACGGGCATGGGGGGATGGGGTACCGTGAGTTGGTGCTACCTATGAAAACTTCAAGTCTGATCCTCACCCTCGCGTTCGTTCCTTTCGGCTGCGGTCCCGCGGGCCAGAGCCCTCCCACCGCGAACGACGCCGCCGCTCAGGTTCCCGCAACCGCAGCCGCCGAGTCCCGTCCCGCCTCCAATCCCAGCGCTCCTGCGCCGGCCGCCACCCGTGAGGCCACTCCCAAGCCTCGCCCGCGCCTCGTGGTTCCGGCCGGAACCCTGCTTCCCATCGAGATGCAGAGCACAATCTCCTCGGACTCGAGTCAGGAAGGCGATTCGGTCCTCGCGGTGCTGACCGAAGATGTGCCTCTCGACGGCTTCACCCTCGATAAGGGCGCCGAGGTCCGCGGCCGCATCTTCACCTCGGTTCCGGCCAAGCGGGTGCAGGGCCGGGCCCGGCTGGTTTTCGGCTTTGAAGCGGTGATGGAGAACGGCGAGAAGATCGCCTTCGAATCCGACGCCATCGACACCACGGGCGAGTCCACGGGCAGCAAGGACAAGAAGATCATCGGCGGCGGAGCGCTCGGAGGTCTCATCGTGGGCGCGATCAAGGACGGCAAGAAGGGCGCGGCCATCGGCACCGTCATCGGCGCGGCCGCGGGCACCGGCGCGGTTCTGATCATGAAGGGCCACGAAGTCGAGATCCCCCGCGGAGCCCGGCTCACCATCGCGGTCTCTAGGTAGGCGGGAACTTCGCCGCGAGTTTCTCCATGGTCTTGAGGCCGCGGAAAGTGGCTCTCATTCCGGTCCTGCGTTCGAACACGGCGTTCGAGAACTTCGACTCCATCTGACCGCGCCGGCACATCCAGTAGATTTCGCCGCCGTTCAGGTGGAAGTCGTCGATGTCGCTCCGGAATGACGCGATCACTCGTTTCGCGGTCTCATCGACCGGACCCTTGAGCAGACCCACGTAGAGCGATGCCGATGGGGCCGTCATGGCTTTCGGGAAGGGCTCATGGACTGCTATGGCCGCGACCTCCGAAAGAGTGCGGATGAACGTCGCCACTTCATAGCCAAGAGTCGCATCGAGGGCTCGCTCGATCTTTCGCTCGAGTCCCTTTCGGTCCTTGGAAGGGCTGTCGAAGATGACGTTGCCGCTCGCGATGAAGGTCTCCACCGCGGTGAAGTCGAGCTCCGCGAACGTGGTCTTGAGAACGTCCATCTTCACCACGTGACCGCCCACGTTGATGGCGCGGAGGAAAGCGACGTAACGCATCAAAAGGCCTCGTTCATCGGCCCGACTTCACTTCCGTCCACAGCCGGTCATGGAGTGTCGCGGCTTTGCCCAGGTCGGCGTATGAGTACAAGCGTTTCATCTGCGCGGCGTCGGGGAACATCGCGCGGTTGTCCCGCACGCCCGCGGGCAGGAGTTCGCGTCCCGCTTTCGATGGCGTTGAGTACCCGGTGGTGAGACAGATTTCCGCCGCGATCTCGGGCTCCATCACGAAGTCGAGGAACTCATGGGCCAGGTCTTGGTGCGGAGCGTTCTTTGGGATGGCCAGGCTGTCGAGGAAGAGCATCGCGCCCTCTTTGGGGATGGTGAAGCGGACCCAGGGCGCCTCCCCCATGATCTTCGCGATTTGTCCCGACCATGATTGGGCGAGGACCGCTTCGCCCGTAAGGACGGCATCGTCGAAGCTGGCCGAGTCGTACGCTCTGACCAGCGGCTTCTGGTCGATCAGGATCCGGCCGATCCGTTTAAGGACCTCCGGGTCGATGGTGTTTGGATCCTCGTCGAGCAGGAAGGCGCCGAAAGCGATGGCTTCGCGTGCGTCATCGAGCATGAGGATCTTGCCTGCCCACCGCGGATCGCGCAGCGCATTCCAGGAATCGATCTCGCCCACTTGCCGCGAGTCCGACGCGATCCCGGTCACTCCCCACAGATAGGGAATCGAGTAGCGATTTTCGGGGTCCCACGCCTGACCTTTGAATTCTGGCGCGGTGTTCTCGAATTGAGTGAGTCGGTCGCGGTCAAGCTCGGCGAGCACGCCGGCCTGGATCAGGGCGGTCAGGGTGTAGGTGGGCGGGGCGATGACGTCGTAGCCCGGGTTCCCTGCGAGCATCTTGGAGAGCAGGGCCTCGGCGGAGTCGTAGACGTCGAGATTCACCCGCGCTCCCGTGCGTTCCTCGAACTTCTTGATCGTCTCCGGCTTGATGTAGGCGGACCATAGATAGAGGTTCAACTCGCGGGTTCCCTGTTGCTGCGCCCGCGCGAGCGCTACCGGCGTGAGCAGGATCAGGAGACCGAGAGCCATGGCCACGGAGGCGACCCGCGGTCTCGATTCGATGAGGGCGGTGGCCATGAGCAGCAGCGTGGTCGCTCCCAGCAGAAGCGTGGAAGCGGCGGCGATCTCGGGGGAGAGTGAACTCTTGAGCAGCGAGTAGATGTAGACGGGCAGGGTGGTGCTGCCGGCGCCCGCGACGAA
>JAGNNV010000424.1 GCA_017990495.1 Vicinamibacteria bacterium | reverse complement strand
GCGGAACTGGTGGCCCGGGCCGCGAGTCAGCGCGCGGCTCTCGGCCGGCACGTCGAGGTGTGGCGCCGTCCCCTCACTTTCGTGGATAAGGGACTAGGCGTCCTCCGTTACGTCGGCAATCATCCCGCGTGGATTCTCGGAGGGGCGCTTGCGCCCTCAGCACTTCAACCCGGCCGTCTGGGCTCGTGGTTGCGTCGCGGTTTCCTCGCTTTTCAGGTGGTGAGCCGCCTGCGCTCGGCCCACCGCTCACGACAGGAGCGGACATGAGACCTTCAGTCAACTGGGAGATGGTCCCCGTTCCGGACGAGTCCGCTCCCCTCGAGCCCTCGCGCGCCGACTTTTTGAATCGGCCGGTCGGTCAGTCGCCCGATGTCTTCGGCCGCATTCCCGAGAACCGCCTGGATCCCGAGATCCCGGAGATTGTCCAGTGACAAGAACCGTCGCGGGCCTGCTCGCCATCGGCGTGCTGGTCCTCGCCGCCCTGGCCCGCCCTCAGGCGCCCCCGGGCGAAGCTCTTGATCCTCAAGTCCGTGCCGAACTCCATCGGCGTCTGGACACGGCGGTCAGCGGTCACCCGGCCCCCGCCGGCCCGCCGCCGCCCACGGAATTCGCCGCCAGTTCGCCTGCCGAAACCGTCGCACCGAATCGGCGCTAAGCCCTCATCAGAAAGAGCAACCCATGTCCTTCGGTCTTTACATACTCGGCTACTTCATCCTCATCGGCGGTCTCATCTACGGCGCCACCCTCATGCACATCCCGAATCAGTGGATCGTGGTGGGAGCGATCGTCATGGTCGGCCTGGCCGTTCTGTCGGGCGTCGCCACCACTCGTCAGAAGGACCCTCCGGCCTGAGCGGCGGGCGCGGGCGCCGTCTGGATGTGAACGGAGGCGCTTGACCACAAGGTCGCCCCGTCGACCCGCAGACTCTCTCCGTTGACGACGAGGCTGAGCACCCGCCGATTCACCGTCACCTCCTGACTCAGACGCGCGGGCAGGCTGACGGTGCGGAAGATGGAACGAGGGAGCTTCACCCCCACGCCTTTGGCGGCCAGACCCTTCAGGAACTCCAGGACCTTGTCGGGCTTCAGGAAGGCTCCGCAGGTGCCCGCGGTGTTCTGCGAGCGGAGGGCCTCCTCCACCACGGCCCATGACTCTTCGGTGAGGTCGAGACGCAGGTTGATCTTCCGGTCCGGGAAGATCGGGGTGGCGGTCAGACTCGTCCCGGTATTCTCGAGACGCATGGCGCCCTTCAGGGTGTGCTTCTGGGGAAGGACGCGGCCCTTGATCCCGCGGTTCAAGGTGAAGTCCTTGCACACCACGTTGGCAAGGCCGGAGGAATCCCAGCCGAAATCGAGCGTGGCTTCGCCTGTCGTCTCGAGCACGTCCACGGGGATCTGGAGATCGATCATGTTCGGGGCTCGCAGGGAAACCCGCGGTGTTCCCGCGCGCAGGTCGCCGATCATCCCGCCGAGCTCAACACTCACGTTCCAGGACCCGACCTTGACCCGGCCGAGGAAGGTTTTGCGGCGCACCTCGCCCTGGCTCTTGGCCTTCACGTCCCGCAGGTTCACGGTCACATCGTCGAGGTATCGCTTCGCTATGTTGGCGGCGAGTTCCTCGATCAGGCTCGACCGGATGGCCACCACCACGCTTCCCTTGTCGGCGAAGGCCGCGGCGACGAGAGGGTCCTTCGCGGTCGCGGCCTCGAGACGCTGGTGCAGACCGTCGTAAGTGGACCGAAGCTGGGCCAGGCGTTTCTGATTCTCGATGGCCGGATCCGGCCCGCAACTCAGGGCGGCAACGCCGATGGCGCAAAGGACGACGCAGGGAAGTGTTCTCATGGAGTTGCTTGGGGCTCAGCCGGCGGGTTGAAGAGGGCGGCGTCCACGAAGACCCAGAGCTTGCCCCCGAAGACCTTGATCTTTCGGGCGGCCACGGTGAGGGGCAGGGTGGCGGCCTCGATATCCAGTCGCCTCGAATCCACCGCGGGGATGTCGAGTGCGTTCTCCAGCTTGACCGGAATCTCGAGGGGGCCAAGCAGCAGGTCAAGGCCGCCTTCGGTGAGAGCCTCGGTGAGACGACCCACCGGATCGTTACGACCGAGCGCCTCCGCGTCTTTCGCCTCGACCGCGAGGATGCTGACGTTACAGCGCAGGATTCCCGAGCCAGGCTCGATCTGCACCGCGTCGATGGAGCCGAACACCGTCACCTCGGCCCCGACCTGGGCCTCGCTCAGGCTTGCCGTGCCGGTCAATTGAACGAGGGCGACCCCGTCTCCGAAGACGGCTTCGACCGAGTTGACGCTGACGTGGAAGCCCCCGCCGATGTCCGCCTGCATAGGCGTCACCGCGGTGAGGAGATCCTGGACGAGCCTCTGATCGATCACGATCAGGATGTCCTTGAAGTCGAGCAGCTCCCCCCGCTCGGCGTCCAGGGTGAGCTGGCTCAGGGCTGCGTTCTGCCGGGAGAGCAGGGCCTCGCGGGCGGAGTGACGCGCCGTCTTGGACGAGTAGCGGCGGTATTGAACGAACCCCACCGTCCCCAGCGCGAAGGCCAGGAGGACGATGACGGTGATGCGCAGGGCGCGAATGGGATTGTCCTGCCTGGTTGATGGTGTTAAGGGTCTCGTCGCGGAGGAGCGGGCAGGGTCCAGCCATCCCAGTTCATCGAGTGGCTTCGCCTTATCTCCCTGATCTCACCGGGGGTGAGCCAGTCCTCGATATTCTGTTCAATGCCGACCATGGCCGACTTTATGACCTCGCCGTTGGTCACGAGTTGATTGAAGAGGTCGCGGCACTGGCCGCCGGAGTAGTCGGCGAACACCCGACCATCCCAGAGGCCGAACCATTCGCGTCCTCCGCCATCATTCGAAACCGGCTTCACTGCGCAGCCGGCCACGAACGAACTCCACAGCCCGTCCACGGAAGCGGCCTGGCGGGAAAGCGCGGCCACCCGTGCGGCGTAACCGATGCGCGCCTCGCG
>JAGNNV010000108.1 GCA_017990495.1 Vicinamibacteria bacterium | reverse complement strand
TGCGGGAGGCGACCGGGGATCGCGTTGTCTACGTGAGCCGCGCCTACGAGGAAATCTGGGGCCGCAGCTGCGAGAGCCTGTACGCGAATCCCGACTCATGGGACGAGGCCACCCACCCCGACGACCGGGTGGCGGTCGAGGAGAAGAGGCGGAGCGGGATGTTGTCGGGCCGATATGAGGTCGAGTACCGCATCATCCGGCCGGAGGGCGCCATCCGCTGGATCGAGTCGCGCGTGTTCCCCGTCTACGACGAAGCGAATCGGATCGTTCGATTCGCCGGCATCGCCAAGGACGTCACCGAACGGCGCGAGGCCCAGGACCGGATCGCGTACCTGAACCGGGTCTACGCCGTGCTTTCCGGCATCAATGCCCTCATCGTCCGCGCGCGCGACCGGGATGAGCTGTTCAAAGAGGCGTGTCGGATCGCGGTGGCGGGCGGGGGCTTCCGCCTCTCCCTCATCGCGCTCGTCGACCCTCATTCAATGAAGCCCGCGCCCGTCGCCTCCGCGGGAGTGAATCCGGAGATCCTGGCCGCGGTCACCGCGCTCCTTTCCGGAGAGGGCGCCCGCAACAGCATGATCGCGAGGGCGATCGAGGAGAAGCGGACAATCGTCTCAAACGACTCTCTGAGCGATCCCGCCCTGGTGTCGGGAGGCCGCTACGTGGAGGCCGGCGTGCGCTCGATCGCCGTGCTGCCGTTGATCGCCTCCGACGCCGTGGTGGGCGTGCTTGCGCTCTACGCGAGCGAACCCGAGTTCTTCCACGAGGAGGAGCTGAAGCTCCTCGGCGAGCTTGCCGGTGACATCGGCTTCGCCATCGACACCATCGAGAAACGCGAGCGACTGAACTACCTTGCCTACTACGACTCTCTCACCGGTCTGGCCAATCGAACCCTCTTCCTCGAACGGGTGTCCCAGTACATGCGCAGCGCCACCAGCGGCGGCCACCAGCTGGCGCTGTTCCTGATCGATCTCGAACGGTTCAAGAACATCAACGACAGCCTCGGCCAGGCCGCGGGCGACGCCCTCCTTAAGCAGGTGGCGGCGTGGCTCACCCGAAGCGCGGGAGACGGAAGCCTGCTGGCCAGAGTGGGCGCCGATCACTTCGCGCTGGTCCTCCCGGAGGTCAAGACCCAGACCGATGTCGTACGGCTGCTGGACCGCACGGTTCACGGCTTTCTCGAACATGCCTTCCGGCTCAACGAGGCGATGTTCCGCATCGCGGTGAAGGTGGGGGTGGCGGTGTTCCCCGCGGATGCCCCGACCGCCGAAGTTCTGTTCAGCAACGCCGAGGCCGCGCTCAAGAAGGCCAAGGCCATGGGCGACCGGTATCTCTTCTACAACCAGACCATGACCGAGAAGGTGGCGGGCCAGCTCACCATGGAGAATCAGCTCCGGCCCGCTCTCGAGAAGCGGGAGTTCGTGCTGCACTACCAGCCCAAGGTGAACCTTGAAAGCGGGAAGGTGACGAGCGCGGAGGCGTTGATCCGCTGGAACGACCCTCGCACCGGGCTGGTGCCGCCGGGCCGATTCATCCCGATCCTCGAGGACACCGGTCTGATCGCCGAGGTCGGACGCTGGAGCCTCGGGCAGGCCATCGACGACTTCCTGCGCTGGCGCGCCGACGGGCTGGGCGCCGTCCGTCTCGCGGTCAACGTCTCGCCGCGGCAGCTTCGCAATCCCGGCTTCGTGGCCGAGATCAAAGCCGTGCTCGGCGACATTCCCAACGCCTGTCAGGGACTCGAACTCGAGATCACGGAAAGCCTGATCATGGAGGACGTGCGCAACTCGATCACCACGTTGCGGGCCATCCGCGATCTCGGCGTCACCATCGCCATCGACGACTTCGGCACCGGCTTCTCTTCGCTGAGCTACCTCGCCCGCCTGCCCGTGGACACTCTCAAGATCGACCGCTCGTTCGTGATCGAGATGACGGGCAGCCCGCAGGGACTCGCTCTCGTCTCGACCATCATCAACCTCGCGCATTCGCTCAAGCTGAAGGTGGTCGCCGAGGGCGTCGAGACCGACGAGCAGTCGCGGCTTCTGCGTCTGCTCGGCTGCGAGGAAATGCAGGGATTCCTCTTCAGCGAGGGAATCCCGAGCGCGCTGTTCGAATCGAGATACCTCGCGAGGCTGGCTGTGGCCTGAGGTGGCCCTCGGGCTGCTTAGTCGCAGCGAAGCGCGACGAGCGGGTCCACGCGCAGGGCGCGTCGCGCCGGGATCAGCGCGGCGAGACCGGTCACGCAGACGAAAAGCGAGACCGCGCCGATATAGCTCAACGGGTCGAACGTGCTCAGACCATAAAGCTCCCGGCGAAGAAGTTGCGACAGCGCGGCGGCGCCTCCCACTCCCGCGAGCAAGCCCAGAGCCACCGTGCGGTGGAATTGCGCGGCCAGACTCCGAAGGATGTGGCCGGGTTCCGCTCCAAGCGCCATCCGTATCCCGATCTCCTTGGTGCGCTGAGCCACCGCGTAGGCGACGAGGCCCACGATGCCGAGCGAGGCCACGATCAGTGCGATGAGCCCAAGCAGGCTCACCGCGAGCGCTCCTTGTTCCACGTCCCCGAGGCGCTGCTGGAACTGGTCTTTGAGGAGAAGGACCCGCGGCGCGAGGTTCGGATCGAGGCCCTTGGCCGCATCGCTCACGGCGGCGACGACCGCCTCGGAAGGGCCGTTCGTTCTCACCATCAAGGCCATCCCTGGAAAGTCGGCCTCGGACGCCAGCCGATAGAGCTCCATCGCGTCTGGATCCTGGAGAGCGAGCGAGCGCGCGTTTCCGGCGATCCCCACCACGGTGAGCGGTGTCGGCTCGCCCACCTGAAAGAGCTGCCCGAGCGGGTCCTCATTCGGCCAGCGCGCCCGGGCCAGAGACTCGCTCACCACCACGCCCGAGAGGTCGGCGGCCATCAGGCCTCGCCCCCGTCGCAGGGGGATCTTCATGGTCTCCAGATAGGCCGTATCCACCTGGTGAATGTGGACATCGTGTTTTCGGCCTTCGATCTCGAGCCTCGCCGTGATCCTTTCACCCCCGAGGGGGGGAGTGGAGGTGCGAGCGACGGACGCCACCCCCGCGATCCCCCGCAGCCTGGCTTCGAGTTCTTCGAGATATGCGCGCGCGCGGGCGGGGACGTAGCCGTGCTCGGAAAGAGAGGGATCGACCACGAGAGCGTGTTCGTACTCAAAGCCCTGATCAAGCGAGGCCATGCGGTCGAAGGCGCGGATCAGCAGGCCGGCGACGATAAGAAGGATGCAACTCGACGCCACCTGGGCGCCGATGAGGAATCTCCGGGTGAAGGTCATCCGATGGCGCTGGCGCGCGAGATGAAGGGCGGGCATCAGGCCGAAGAACAGCGCGGATACGACTCCCATGACGACGGCAAAGGTCGCGACGCGCCAATCCGGCGAGGGATCGAACCACGGCGGCGCCTCCGTCACCGCGAGCATGGTCTTCACCACCGCCCAGCCAAGGAGCAGCCCCGCCAACGCGCCAAGGAGGGCGAGAAGCAGGCTCTCGGTGAAGAGCTGGCGGATCAAACGGGATGTCCCCGCGCCTATCGCGACCCGCAGGGTGATCTCGCGCTCGCGCGAGGCGCCTCGCGCAAGCAGGAGACTGCCGAGGTTCCCGCACGAGACCGCGAGGATCATCAGCACCAGGGCGCCAACGAGCGCCGCCATCGGATACACGCGATCCTCGAGGCTTTGCGGTGGTCCCGACCCGCGTGAAACCGATCCGACGCTCTGCGGGTAGCCCCCGGGCTCGCTCGGCAGCCTCTCACCCTCCCACACGTCTTCGGGATGGTGAAGACGGAGCCGCGCCGCGAGCGAGGCCAACTCGTCCTCCGCGGCTCGCGGCGTCGCGTCCTTCGCCAGCCGACCCCACATGGAGACGCCGCTCTTCCGCTCACCCGAGAAGTCGGTGAGGATCTGGCTGCCGTGAACGAAATAGGGATGCTGGGTGATCAGGGCCCAGAAGGCGGGTGTGTCGGAGCCAAGGCCGCTGAAAGTCTCCGCCGCGACACCCACCACCCTCACGGGCTTCCCGTTCAAACGGATCGAGGAGCCGACCACATCTGTGTTCGAGTCGAACCGGCTGGTCCAGAATCGGTGTCCAAGAACCACCATCGGCTCCGTCGCGGGCGCTTCATCCGCCGCGGTGAAAAGTCGCCCCGCCGCGGCGCCGCCGCCCAGCTCGGCGAAGAAGTTTCCGGTCACGAAGTAGGTCCGCAACTCGGTTTCGTCGGCCTCGTGTTGAACCCGCGCGGTGGTGAGCGCGAGAACCGCGGAGAGAGTGCGGGTGTTCTCTCGATAGAAGGCGACCGCGGGGTAGGGCAGGTCCGACCAGAACTGCTCCGGCCCCTGCCTCTGGAAGCGAAGGAGACTGTGGGGGTCGGTGACGGGCAGAGGGCGAAGCATCACCATGTTGAAGGACGCGAACGCCGCCACCGTGGCGCCGATCCCGATGGCCAGGACCAGCACCGCAGACAGGGTGAACCCCGGTGAGGTTCGCATGGACCGGAAAGCGAAACGCAGGTCCTGGCCGAGGCGGTCGATCCACATGGAGCCCCACGCTTCGCGCGAATCCTCTCGCAGGCGCAGCAGGTCTCCCAGGGGCTTGCCCAAAGCCTCCGCGGCCATCTCGCGATGGCTCTCCAGCTCCTCCGCGAGTTCTTCGTCCATGCGCCTTCGGTTGAGGAGGTAGTGGATACGGCGGAGCAGTTCTCTCATCGGGGACGCCTCTCAAGCGGTGCGCAGGATGGCCTGGATGGCCCTGGTCTGGCGGTCGTAGCCTTCAATCTCGGCCTCGAGTTGCTTCACCCCGTCGCGCGTGAGTTTGTAGAAGCGGACCTTGCGATTCGTTTCGGAAACACCCCAGGTGGCGGTGACCCAGCCCTTGAGAAGGATCTTCTGCAGGGCCGGGTAAAGCGACCCCTCCTCGACCCGCAGCGCGTCCGAGGAGAGGGCGTGGATTCGTTGGGCGATGGCGTATCCGTGGAGCGGCCCGGAGCGGAGGACGCGAAGGATCAAGAGCACCAGAGCGCCCGAAGGCATTTCGTTCTTTGGCATAGACAAGGTAGGCATAGACTACCTATGTCTAGAACGAACGACAACCCGGGATCGAAAGTTCCGCGCAGCCTGCTGGGGATCCCTGCCCCTTCTGCGCGTATGGTTGAGGCAGTCGCGCCCTCAGAGGAGAACGAAAGATGAAGAAAGCGAGTTGGGTCGTGCTGTTCGTTCCGGGTCTGCTGATCCTGGTTTTCAGCCTTCTTTCGGCGGTCAACGCCTACTGGCGCAACTGGGGGATCGGACCCACCACCCTGACGAAGATCGAGATGGTAGCGCCCGGCACCGAGGTCGCGCTCCGAGGCTCGAGGGCCACCGCCGCCGCCTTCGGAGTCGGGTTCGCGGTGTTGTTCCTCAGCATCGTCCTTGGCCCCTATCGTCGCGGCGAGGTGTGGGCCTGGTGGGCGATTCTGGGATCGATGTTGTCCTTCGCCGCCATTGTTCTCTTGCGAGTGCCGGTCCTCGGAACCACTCTGGGGACGACGCCGGCGGTCGTCCCGCTGGTCATCGTGTTAGTCGCGTTGCTGCTCGACCTTGGTCGGTTGCGCGCTCCAAACAGCTGACGCCCTAGTCTTCGTCCTCATCCCGCGAGCGATCCGACCGCCGGCCTTCCCAGAAGGGCTTCAGCTTTCCACGCTCCTTCTCCAGGCGCTCGAGTCGGGCCTTGGTGACCTGATAGAAGTAGATGGAGTAGCCGATGCGCGCGTCCGGTGGTTCGATGGTGAGCCAGTTGAGGCACTCCGAGGGCGTGCGTTTGGGCCGATGGAGCACGATGGCGTGGATCGCGTAGTAGCCGCTCATCGGTTCGCACGGCGCATGTTCCCAGGCCAATCCCCAGCGGCCCGGATTGCCGTTGTAGAAGGTGTAGTAAAGGCGCCAGGGCTTCTGCGTCTTCATGAACTCGGCCAGGTTGCGCTGGTCTTGTCCCCAGTCGTCCCCGTGGATCAGATAACGAGGCCCGCCCTCGGGCCCGCCCGCCCACTGGTTGAAGAACATCAGGTGATGGGGATGGACGGCCAGCGATTCGATGGCGCCGAGCGACAGGCAGGCGACCAGGGCCCGCATGCCCCAGGCGCCGAAAGCCGGGGCGACAAGCGTGACGGCGCGCCCCATCCACACCATGGCGAAGGGGAACAGCGGGGCTATGTACCTGATGCCGTTCTGCGTCCGCCCCGCGCTCATCACGCCAAGGAGGACGATGGGGAAGGCGAGAAGAAGCGCATCGAACGCCAGGTCTTTCGCGCGCGGCCGACTTCTCACCAACGCCGTGAGCCCGAGCAGGCCCGCGGCCTGGGCGCCGATCGTCGTCTTGAGGGCCAGGCTCGCGAGATAGAACCACCACCAGCCGTCCGAACTGGCTTCACCGAAGAGATAGCTCAGGTGGCCACCCTCTCCGTGAATCCACTGCAGCAGCAGACCTGAGATCCAGGAAGAGAAGGGAACGGGTCCAAAAGGCGCAAGACCAGGGAAGACACCCTTGCCCCCGCAAAGGCCGCCGGTGAGCACTTCGCCGTAGGAGAAGCCGTAAGCCGCCCACAACGCGAAGAAGAAGCCGCCGATTCCGCACAAGGCTCCGAGGCCCACGGCGGCCACAGGATTGTTTCCACGCCCTCTGGCGGCCCGGGCCAGTGCCGTCCCCGCGAGGACGGCGGCCACGGGGGCCATGCCGAGTGCCGTGACCTTGCAGGCGGCGGCGAGTCCGAGTGTGGCCCCGAGCGCAGTGGTCCAGAAGAGGCCCGGGCGGTCCCACAACCTGAACGCCACCCAGATGGCGAAGCAGCAGAACGCGGTGAGCCAGCCATCGAGGGTCGCGAGCGAACCCTGAGCGAGGATGGTGGGCGAGAAGGTCCACAGCACGTGCGTGACGATGGCCGCGGTTTCGCCGAACCGCCGCGCCGCGGACCACAGGAACAAGCCACCGATGACGGTCAGGGCGATGGTGGCCCAGCGCGCGGCGAACAGATTGAGTCGGGTTCGCTCGATGGGCGGCCGGAGCGGATCAGGCTCTTTGGCCTTGCCCCGCTTGATCCACAGCGAGAACAGTTCGGGATCGGCGAGACGCAGGCCGGCGGCGATGCCCCACTTGGGCAGGGCCGGAGCTTCGCAGTTGCGGTCGAACGCGAAGTTCGCGCCGCCCCGCGTGGCCTGGGTCCATTGGTGCACCGCCGAACCCATGTAGGTCGGTTCGTCGATGGTGTCGGACTTGTCCCAGGCCGTGCGCAGAAGCAGAGTCATCTGCATGCAGGCAAGCGCCAGGGCCAGGAGCAGATAGATGCGCTTCATCTTGAAGTTGCGTCGGTCGAGCGCGCCGCGAAGGCGAGCCACGCCCCCGCGGCCAGGATGTACACCGCGAGGGGCAGAAGAGTCAGGCGTCCTTCAAGGCCCGCGACTTCGCCGAGGTTCCAGGCCTGGCGGACCACCCGCCCCCGTCCCGTGCTCATGTCGATCGACTGGGTGTTGATAGCCAGTCGGTCGCTCATGAAATTGGGGAAGAGGTAGGCCTGGAAGGGCTGCTCAAAGGCGCGGGGAACCTCGGGCTTTACCGCCGTGCCAACGAGCATGAGTGTCATGGAGAAGCTCACCCCAAGCCCTGCGGTCACCAAGGCGGCCACGCGAATCCAACGAGGCACTTTCATCGCGAAGAGCCCGCCCACGCAGAGCGCGAGGAAAGGCAGGATCGCGACCAGGTGTCGAGGCCCGAGCCCCGCCCCTCCGTGCCAGTCGGTCAAGGAGGAGCTCAGCCAGATGTAGGAGAGTGCGATCGCTCCGCAGACCGCGCCTTCGCCGAGAAAGACACGGCTTCGGGCGAGAAGGGCGGCGCCCGGCACGGCCAGCAGCAGCCAGGGCGCGCTGTAGAAGAGACCGCGATATTCATCGATCAACAGGTAGTACAAGGCGCGAGGTGAGGGCACGCCCACTCCCATGAAGAAACCGCGATGCCGAGGCTCCTGAGTGGAGAACGCATAGGGCAGGGTGAACGGTCCTCCAAACGCGATCGCGTGATAGCTGAGCAGCATCGCCACCGGCAAAGCCGCTCCGGCCGCGATCCACAGCAGCTGGCGGCGGGGCCTCACGCTCACCCACGCATACAAAGCGATGACGCCGATGGACAGGGCGGCGGTGTACTCGATGAACACCGCCATGCCCAGACACAAGCCGGTGAGGAAGAGTCGGCCCCGGCCGGGCTCGGCCAGGCCATGTCGAATGGAGGCGAGCAAGCCGAAGGCGATGAATGAGAAGGCGGCGGCGCTCTGGTGGCCGTAGAGGAGAGTGGAGTAGGGAAGCGCGATGGTGCCGAACGCGTAGGACACGGCGAGCAGCGCCCGCGCGCCGGCGGAGAGGCCGAAGATCCCCCCCGCCTGGTAGAGCATGACCACGGCCAGAGCGGAAGGCAAGGAAACGGTGGCGAGTGTGCACAGGTGGGCCGCGATTCCCTGGAAGCGGTCGGTCTCCCGCTTCTCACCGTCGATGGCGTGTACGACGGCATAAACGGGAACCGAGAGCAGCGAGAGTCCGGGTGCTTTGTCGGCGTAGAAGTGTTTGCCGCGCTTCGCCTTGTCCCCGGTGTTCTTCTCGAAACGGTCGATCCGGACCGTACCCTGCTCCACGATGGCCCGAACCAGGTCGAAGCGTGTGTTCTGGTTCCAGCCGCCGGCCTGATAGAAGTAGGCGAAGACGCCGAAGGCGAGGACGAACAGCGCGAACTCAGGCCCTCGTGGGCGAAGCGGCGCGCTCACGCTTTTTGCTCGCACGGGGGCCACGCCTGTCACTCTATCGCAGCGAAGGCCGGGCCCTGGCCCCCGCGTCGTTCACGGCCAACCGCGGCTCGGCGCTTCTGATACATTGGACCGAATCCGCGTACCGCGTTTGGCTGCAGTCAGTGTCTGATGAGGAGGTTGAGCATGGTTCGCTTCGGCAGATTCCCCGGTGGTTCGTCCCGGGCGACCGCTTGGTTGCTCACCCTGTGCATGACCGCGCTGCCTCTTGTCGCCGCGGCCCAGGCCTATCAGCCGGGCGACGTCATCGAATACAAAGTCCGCGGCGCGTGGCCGGTCAAGTGGGAGCGGGGCGTGTTCATTCGTGAACTGCCCGGCGGCAAGCAGGTGCTGATTCACGAGAAGCCGAGCGAGTTCTTCCCCAAAGGCCCCGAGATCGCCTTCGATCCCCTCGAGATCCGTCGTCCCGGCGCGCCGGCGCCGAACCCAGCCGTCCCCGGAACCAAGGCGCCCGCCGATCCGGTCGGCCCCCTGCCCCTGCCCCCGCAGCCGCGTGAGCCGAAACGGGGAGGGGCCGAGGCCGCCCTGCCGCGCGACTGTCCCGCGGGCGGGCTGATGGGCAAAGAGGAAGTGATCTCTTTCGCCGGCGCGACCATCGGAGCGGATCCTTGGAAGAACCCGCCGCGGGACGAGAACCTCGCCCGGATCCGCGATTGCATCAGGACGCGTGGGGCGAGCTTCACCGCCGACGCCGACTTTGACGCTCGCATGAGTGCGCAGAGTTCGCTCTCAAGCCACATCGGCTGGGCGGTCAACTCGAATCGCGGACCTCACCCGAAGGTCGAGGACTATTTCGGCTCCTGGCTGCTGCGCGCGGCGAACCGAGGGAGCCGCTCCGAAGGCACCGACCGCAGCGGTCGGGCCACGGTCACCACCACCGACTCCCAGGCTGAATCCGGCCAGCTGACCATCAATGCCGACGGCACCTATGTCTGGAAGATGGGCCGTCGCGACCCAGAAAACCAATGGCTCAGGGGCCAATGGCGCGAGGTCAAGCCCGGTGAGGGCAACACCTGGGAAGGTGGCCCCGCGCTTTGGCTGATGCAGGCGAAACAGGGCTTCGACTACATGGTGCGCGTGGGGCGCGACCCGGCCTGGCCGGGTTGGATCGACGTGGGCATGGGCGTGGCCCGCACGCCGGTCGAGTACGGTCGACGTCCCTAGCGGGCCTTGATACTCAGCGGGTGGCCCCGCTCCCCCTGCTGATGTCTCGCGACGCGCACGGCCTATCATCACCGGCATGGCTCGCAGAATTGGGATCCTGACCGGAGGTGGGGACGTTCCCGGCCTCAACTCCATCATCAAGGAGGTCGTGTATCGGGCGACGGAGAACGACTGTGAGGTTCTCGGGATTCGGCGCGGCTGGGAAGGTCTCACCCATCTCGACCACGGGTGTGAGGCGTCGCGCGAGAAGTACCTGCTGCCCCTCGACCGAGCCAACACGCGTACCATCGACCGCTTCGGCGGCACCATTCTGCACTCCAGCCGGGTCAGCCCCACACGGCTGCGGTCGCTTCCGGAGTTCCTCGCCGGCGAGACCTTCCCGAAGGCCGACGGGGCATGGGATGTGAGCGCCCATGTTCTCCGGAACATCGAACGGCTGGGTCTCGATACCTTGATCGTCATCGGTGGTGACGGCACATTGAGCTTCGCCTATCGTCTCGAGAAGCTGGGGATGAAGGTCATCGCCATTCCCAAGACCATGGACAACGACGTCCAGGGCACCGAGTACTCCGTGGGCTTTTCCACCGCGATCACTCGCGCCACCGCGGCCATCCAGCGGCAGCGCACCACGGTGGCGTCGCACGAGCGGGTGGGGATCTTCCGCGTCTTCGGACGCGACTCCGGCTTCACCGCGCTCTATACCGCTTACGTGACGTCGCTGCGCTGCGCCATCCCGGAGTTCAAGGTCAACCTGGACAAGCTGATAGACCTTCTGCTGACGGAGAAGCGGAACAATCCGAGCAACTACGTCATGTTCGTTCTCTCGGAGGGGGCAAGTTGGGAGGGCTACACGCCGGAGACCCTGCCCGCCGATCAATACGGCCACCGGCGCAAGCCCAGCGTGGCCGAGGCCCTCGAAGGGCAGGTGGCGCGCTTGTCGGGCCAGGAATGCACGGTCAGCGACCTGACCTACGATCTGCGCAGCGGCGAGGCGGACTTCGTGGACAAGATGATCGCCGGCACCTTCGGCAACCTTGCCATGGA
>JAGNNV010000008.1 GCA_017990495.1 Vicinamibacteria bacterium | reverse complement strand
AGTTCCCGAACGGCGTCCCGGCCATCTACAACGCGGTGAACATCGAGGGCGGGAACATCCGGGTCGTGGTCGAAGTGGAACAGCACCTCGGCGAGAACCGGGTCCGCTGCGTGGCCATGCAGCCGACGGACGGCATGGTCCGCGGCATGGCGGCCAAGGACACGGGCGCCGCCATCATGGTGCCGGTCGGCGTGGGCACCCTCGGCCGCGTGCTCAACGTGCTGGGCGAACCGGTCGACGAGTTCGGCCCGGTGAAGAGCGACAAGCGCTATCCCATCCACCGTCCCGCCCCCGCCTTCGACCAGCAGTCCACCAAACTCGAAATGTTCGAGACCGGCATCAAGGTCATCGACCTCATCGAGCCGTATCTGCGCGGCGGCAAGATCGGCCTCTTCGGCGGCGCCGGCGTCGGCAAAACCGTCATCATTCAGGAACTCATCTACAACCTCGCGAAAAAGCACGGCGGCGTGTCTGTGTTCGCGGGCGTGGGCGAGCGCACCCGTGAAGGCAACGACTTGTGGCTCGAGTTCCAGGAGTCGGGCGTTCTGGACGTCAAGGACTTCGAGAAGAGCAAGGCCGCACTCATCTACGGCCAGATGACCGAGCCGCCCGGGGCGCGTCTCCGCGTGGCCTTGACCGGTCTCACCACCGCCGAGTACTTCCGCGATGAAGAGGGCAAAGACGTTCTGCTCTTCGTCGACAACATCTTCCGCTTCACCCAGGCCGGATCCGAAGTGTCGGCGCTGCTCGGCCGCATGCCTTCCGCCGTCGGCTACCAGCCCACGCTGCAGACGGAAATGGGCGCGCTCCAGGAGCGCATCACCTCGACCAAGAAGGGTTCGATCACGTCGATCCAGGCGATCTACGTGCCCGCCGACGACTACACCGACCCCGCACCCGCCACCGCGTTCGCTCACCTCGACGCCACCACCAACCTCTCGCGTCAGATCGCCCAGCTCGGCATCTATCCCGCAGTCGATCCCCTCGCCTCGTCCTCGCGCATCCTCGACCCGCGAATCCTGGGCAAGGAGCACTACGACACGGCGCTGGCGGTCAAGCAGATCCTTCAGCGCTACAAGGACCTCCAGGACATCATCGCCATTCTCGGCATTGACGAGCTCTCCGAAGACGATCGCGTGATCGTCGGCCGGGCCCGCAAGATCCAGAAGTTCTTGTCCCAGCCCTTCCACGTGGGCGAGCAGTTCACCGGCATCCCCGGCAAATACGTCTCCCTCGAAGACAACGTCCGCAGTTTCAAGACCATCGTCAACGGGGACGTCGATCACCTGCCCGAACAGGCCTTCTACATGGCCGGCGCCATCGAGGACGTTCTCGAACAGGCGAAGAAGCTCGCCGCCTAGGAGTCCCTTTCATGTCCGCCGCTCCCGCCGTCCGCCCCACCAAACTCACGCTTGAAGTCGTCACTCCGGACGGTCTGCTCGTCCGAGACGAAGTCGACTCTGTCCAGGCTCCGGGTTCCGAGGGGTCATTCGGAGTTCTGCCCGGACACGTACCGATGCTCGTCACTCTGGGCGCGGGCGAAATCGTCTACCGCAAGGGCGCTGAAGTCGGGCGGATCGTCTGTCTGTTCGGTTTCTGCGAAGTTCTCCCCGACCGCGTCCACATCATGGCCGAAGGCGGAGAACGCGCGGCCGAGATCGACGTGGCCAAGGCTGAGCTTGCGCGCGCGCAAGCCGCGGAACGCATGAAGATGGTGAAGGACGAAGAAGGCTTCAACGAAGCCCAGGCCGACTACATCAAGGCGGTCGCCCGCCTGTCGGTGGCCTCCCACACCAAGGGCGACTGAGCGCGAGGCCGCAGATACTCGCTCAGTTAAAGACGCTTTTCCGCTACAGGGCTCTGATCGAGAGCCTTGTCTCGCGCGAGCTCAAGGCCCGTTATCGCGGCAGCGTGCTGGGGTTCGTCTGGAGCTTCATCAACCCCCTGCTGAATCTCCTCACCTATGGCGTGGTCTTCGCCTACGTCATGCCCGGACAGCGGCCGAAGGAGATGGAGCCGTACCTTCTGTTCTTCGCCTGCGGCATCCTGCCCTGGAGCTTCTTCCAGGCCGCGGTGCTCGAGGGGTCCTCGGTCCTGGTGAGCAGCGGCGGCCTGCTCAAGAAGGTTCTCTTTCCTCCCGAGATCCTGCCCACGGTCAGCGTGATCACGAACCTCTTCAACTTCCTTCTCTCTCTCCCCATCCTGTTCTTCTTCGTGGTGTGGAATCAGAAGCTCTCGTGGGCGGCCCTGCTTTTCCTCATTCCTCTGCTCATCCAGGTGGTCCTTGCCCTCGGCATGGCCCTCGCCCTGTCCGCACTCACCGTGCACTTCCGCGACTTGAGCAACATCATCGGCCATCTCTTCCATCTATGGTTCTTCGCTTCCCCGATCCTGTACGTCTACGGGACAGTTGGGGGTCAGTTCCGAAACGTGCTCCGCCTGAATCCGATGAGCCACATCATGGTGAGCTATCAACAGATGCTCTTCGAGGGCCGGTTCGACCACTGGATGGGTCTCGCCTACTCGGCAGTGGTAGCGATCGCTGCTTTCGCATTCGGCTGTTTCCTTTTCGACCGTCTGCGTGACGCACTCGCGGAGGAACTGTGAGCGGGACCGCGCACGCCGGATCCTCGGTCGCGATCTCCGCCCGAGACCTCACCAAGGTCTACCGGAAATATCTCCACAAGAATCAGTTCACCACCCTCAAGAGCGCGATTGTTTCCGGGTCGCTCATTCGCGACCTGAGTCCGAGCGAACTCTTCACCGCGCTCGATCATGTTTCCTTCGACATCCCACGCGGCTGCACCTACGGCATCCTCGGCGAGAACGGGTCGGGCAAGTCGACCACCCTCAAGCTCCTCTCCGGGATCACCAAACCCTCGAGCGGCACACTCGACGTTTCGGGGCGCGTGTCCGCCCTGATCGAACTGGGCGCCGGGTTCCATCCCGAAATCAGCGGCCGCGAAAACGTGGCCATCAACGGAGTGATGCTCGGCCTCACCCGGGCCGAGGTGAACCGCCGGTTCGACGAGATCGTCGAATTCGCGGAGATGAAAGACTTCATCGACGCCCCGGTGAAGACCTACTCCTCGGGCATGTACGCGCGTCTCGGTTTCGCGGTGGCCATCCACGTCGACCCGGACGTTCTTCTCATCGACGAAGTCCTCGCGGTGGGCGACGAGGCCTTCACACGCAAGTGTCTCGAGAAGATCGGCGAGTTCCGCCGACGCGGCAAAACCATCGTCATCGTCACCCACAGCCTTGGCCTCGTCGAGAAGATGTGCGACGAGGCGCTGTGGCTGCGCAAGGGCAAGGCCATGGATTCGGGCGACCCCAAACGCGTGGTGGATGCCTATCTCAGCTTCGTGGCGGGGAAAGAAAACGAACTCCTCGGCAAGGCGGAAAGGCGGGAAGTTGAAGCCGGCGTCGAGAGAGTTACGAGCGAAGCCCCCGAAGAGAAGAAGAGGTGGGGCAGTGGAGAGATCGTTCTGAACGAGGTTCTCCTCAAGGACGCCGCCGGTCGCAGCGCCCACGTCTTCGTCCCCGGCGACACGGTTCTCATCGATGTCAAAGGCCTAGCGAAAGAGCCGGTTGAGGATTTCGTCTTCGGCGTGGGGATCTTCACCGCCGACGGAACCGCGGTCTACGGCACGAACACCCATCTTGAGGAATACAAGCCGCGGAAAGCCTCCGGGCCCTTCCAACTCACGTTCGAGATCAAGGACCTGCGCCTCGTCGAGGGTAGCTACATCCTCGACATCGCCGCACACCGGCGCGACGGGACCCCTTACGACTACCACCGTGGCCTGTACTCATTCCGCGTGCGCAGCCGGGTGAAGGACGTGGGTGTTTATCGTCCTCACCACACCTGGACATTCTCGGAAACCCTGGCCATCGATTCGCCACCCACACGTCCCGAACTCGAACTAAGGCCCCTCGAGCGCGTCGAACGCCGGCGCGCCGCGGACACACTCGCCAGCCTGCAGAACGATCGCGCGAGTTTCCGCGCCCTTGGGCGCGCCGTCGTTTTCACCAACGGTTGTTTCGACATCCTCCACGCCGGCCACGTCCGTCTGCTCGAGCTGGCCCGGGCCGAGGGCGACGTCCTCGTGGTGGGGCTCAACACCGACGCTTCGGTCAAGCGGCTGAAAGGCGAGAGCCGCCCGGTGATCGTCGAGGCCGAGCGGGTCGAAGCCCTGCTCGCCCTTGAATGCGTGGACCGGGTTCTCGTCTACGACGACGACACACCGCTCGAAACCATCAAGGCCTTGCGCCCCGACGTGCTGGTCAAGGGCGCCGACTGGGCCCTGGACAAGATCGTGGGGCGCGCGGAAGTGGAACAGCTCGGCGGCCGGGTGGTACAGGTCGATCTCCTCCCCGATCGATCGACCACCAGCCTCATCCAGAAAGCGGAGGGCGGGGCCGGCGCTCCGAGGTGAAAAGTCCGGCGACGTTCCTGGTCCGCGAGCCCGGGTTCCAGGCGCTCCAACGAGCGATCGATGAAAACCGGACGAGCCGCGTCACCGGTCTGTTCGGCGCCGCGCGTCTCCTCGCCCCTTTGTGCTCCACCGCAAAGCTGCTTGTCTTCGTCGCTCCCCACGAGAAAGAGATCGAGTCACTGGCCGGCGATGCCGAGACACTGATCTCCTGGCTGGGGCAGGCGGGGAGCCTCGCCACCTTCAAGGATGTACCGCCTCTCGTTTCCGGCAACGGCCCGACTCCGGAAGATCACGAACGCACGCAGTCGACTCTCGCCCTGCACGACGGCACGGTCCGCGCGGTTCTGCTCTCCGCCCCCGCGCTTGTTCACTCGGTGCCCGCGCCCGAAGTCATCGACCGCAAACGTCTCTCGGTGAAGGTAGGCGAGGAACTGCTTGTGGACATGCTCCTCGATCACCTCGACGGCGCGGGCTATCGCCGGGAAGATCCCGTGGTCGAGGCCGGCGCCTTCGCGCGGCGGGGCGGCATTGTCGACGTCTTCCCCCCGGGCCGCCTGTGGCCGCTGCGCATCGAGTTCTTCGGCGACCGCATCGACAGCCTCCGCGAATTCGATCCTGCCACCCAGCGTCGTCGTCACGAAGTCGAGGAGGTCACGCTCCTTCCGTTCGGCGTGCCCGCCGGAGGCTCTCGCCTCGCGATCCCCCAGATCCTTCCGCCCCACTGGCTCGTCGTCATCGAACCCGAGGCCGTCCGCGCAGAGATGGACCGCGCGCTTCACGTTAAGACCGAGATGCACCAAGGCCTCGATCCCGACGACCCGGGAACGGTCCGGTCTTTCGAAACCTTCGTCGATCCCGAGATCGTCCGTGCGTATCTCGACCGCGAGGAGCGCACCGATCTTTTCGATATCGCACCCGATGGCCCTCTCATCCACATCGCCTCGCGCCCCGCTCCCCAGTATCGCGGCGACCTCAAACAACTCCGCGAGGATCTTCAGGCCTCGAGCGGAAAGACCTTCATCCTCCTCGGCACTCCCGGTCGCGCCCAGCGACTGAGTGAAACCCTCTTCGAGGGTGGGATCGCCATCGGCGAAGACGCGGCGGTGGAGGTGGGTGCGGGCCACCTCGCGCGCGGTCTCGAGTTTCCGGGCAGCGGCCTGCGCATCCTGGCCGACGGCGATGTCTACCCCGAAGAAGTGCATGTCCACAAGCGGCGCAACGTCGTCCGCTCGTTCCTTTCCGACTTCCGCGACTTGAAGCCCGGTGACTACGTGGTCCACGAGGATCACGGCATCGGCCGCTTCGTCGGCCTCGAGAGTTTGCACGTTCTCGGCTCCGACGCCGAGTTCATGGTGGTGAGCTACCAGGGCGGCGACTTGCTCCGCGTGCCCGTCGAGTCGTTCCACCGGATTCAGAAACACCGCGCCGCCGAGGCATCGAACCCGAGCCTCGACAAACTCGGGGGCACGGGCTGGACCAAGACCAAGTCCCGGGTCAAGCGCGCCATGCGCGACATGGCCGCCGAACTGCTCAAGGTGCACGCCGAGCGGAAGACCCGCCAGGGATTCGCCTTCTCGCCGAGTTCACCGTGGCTGCAGGAGTTCGAGAACGCGTTCGAATACGAGGAGACGCCGGACCAGCGCAAAGCCATCGACGACGTGTTCGCCGACATGTCCTCGCCCACCCCGATGGATCGCCTGGTCTGCGGCGACGTGGGCTACGGCAAGACGGAGGTGGCCATGCGCGCGGCCATGCGCGCGGTGGCGGATGGCAAGCAGGTGGCGGTTCTCGCCCCCACCACCATCCTCGCCTTCCAACACCTGAAGACGTTCAGGAGGCGTTTCGCGCCCTTCCCGGTGACCACGGAGATGGTGTCCCGCCTCCGCACCACGAAAGAGAACAAGGAAGTCCTGCAGCGGGCCGCCGAAGGCAAGGTCGACATCGTCATCGGCACCCACCGCGTGCTTTCGAAGGACGCGGACTTCAAGGACCTCGGCCTCGTCATCGTCGATGAAGAACAGCGCTTCGGCGTCGCGGCCAAGGAGCGGCTCAAGCAGAAGAAGACCACCATCGACAGCCTGACGTTGTCGGCGACCCCCATCCCCCGCACGCTGCAGATGGGTCTTTCCGGCCTTCGAGACATGTCGGTGATCGAGACTCCACCCCGCGATCGCCTGGCCATTCAGACCATGGTGGTGAAGTTCTCCAAGGATCTCATCGCCACCGCCATTCGCCACGAGATGGAACGGGAGGGCCAGGTCTACGTCGTCCATAACCGCGTGGAGTCGATCTATTCCCTCGCCAGCATGATCAAGGAACTGGTCCCGGAGGCGCGGGTGGTGGTGGGCCACGGCAGCATGACGGAGGGAGAACTCGAGAAGTCGATGCTCGCCTTCGTCGAGGGACGCGCCGACGTTCTCGTGGCCACCACGATCGTGGAGAACGGACTCGATGTCCCGCGGGCCAACACACTGATCATCCATCGCGCCGACCGATTCGGCCTGGCTCAGCTCTATCAGCTGCGCGGACGGGTCGGCCGCTCGGATCGTCCCGCCTTCGCCTATCTCATGGTGCCCCCGGGTCGCGTGCTCTCGGAGATCGCGCAGCGCCGTCTCGCCGCCATTCGCGAGTTCTCGGATCTGGGTTCCGGCTTCCGTCTCGCCGCCCTCGATCTCGAAATGCGAGGTGCGGGAAATCTCCTCGGCGGTGAGCAGAGCGGACACATTCTCGCGGTGGGCCTCGACCTTTATCTGAAGCTCCTGGGTGACGCGGTGCGCGAGCTGGAGGCGGGCGGCGACACCCATCTGCCCGAACGCACGGTCTTGAACCTGCGCATCGATCTGCGCCTGCGCACGAGCTACATCGCGGAGGCCCGCGATCGCATCCTCATCTACAAACGGGCGGCGGATGCCGCGCGGGAAGAGGACCTCCAGGCCATCGAGGCTGACCTCAAGGACCGCTTCGGTCCGTTGCCCCAGGAGGCCATCGATCTCGTCACCTATTCAAGGCTGCGGGTTCAGGCGGAAGGCCTGGGTATCGCCCGCGTCGACCGCGCCGGCTCGCGGCTCGACATCTTTTTCGGCGAAACCCCGCCCGTTGACCCGCGAAAGCTCGCCGACCTCGTCGCCGCGTGGCCGGGAGCCAAGCTTGGAATCGGGGGGAAGACGCTGAGCGTGCCCTTGCCCCCAGGCGCCCCCCTCGACGCCTCCCGCCGCGCGCTCGAACGCCTTCGGTCGGCGAAAATCGAGGGATCGTGAACAGAACGTTCGCTCTTCTGATGCTCCTGGGCCTCGCCGCGTGCCGCGCCCCCCTCGACCCCGTGGTCATCCGTTTCGGCGGCGTGGATGTCCGTCGCAGCGTCTTCTTGAAGGAACTCGAACCCCTGGCGAAAAGCGGGACCGACATTTCCGACCCGCTGATCCGCACCTCAGCCTTCACCCGCTTTGTCGAGGAGAAAGTGGTGGCCATCGCCGCTCAACCGCACGGTTTCAAGACCGACGAAGACGCCAGAGTGGAGAGCGAACGTTGGCTCGCCACCACCCTGGGCCCGGCCCCGGTTTCCGAAGCCGAGGCCCGCGCCTACTACGACGCTCATCCCGAAGTGGCCCAGGTCGAGGATTCGGTCACTTTGCGCGAGATCCTCGTCTCGACCACCCAGGAGGCCCGCGACGTCGTCCGGATCCTCGGTTCCGACCGCAACGCCTTCGAGCTCCTGGCCCGGACGCGGTCGCGATCCCCGCATGCCCAGGGTGGCGGACTCATGGGCTCCTTCCGGCGTGGTGAGCTGCCACCGGAGATCGAGCAGGCGGCCTTTGGCCTGTCCCCAGGACAGGTCTCCGGCATCGTAACCACGTCCTTCGGTTACCATGTCCTTCGGCTCGAGGCGAAGACGCTCGCGGCCATCCGTTCTTTCGCTGACTCGCGGGCCGACATCGAGTCCCGACTGGCAGAAGCGAAGACGCGTCTCAGAATGAAGCAACTTATCGATGGACTGGTCTCTCAGGCACAGGTGAACTATGAAGCTGTCACGGCTCGGTAGCGTTTTCTTTCTCGGGGCCGCCCTAGGCGCATCCGTCCTCGTCCATGGTGATGTGATCGAACGGGTGATCGCCCGGGTCAACAGCCAGATCGTCACCCTCTCCGAGTTCGAGGCCCGCCAGATGGCGGCGGTGCAGCAGGCACGGGTTCCGGAGGCCGAGATCGAGGCTTTTCTGCGCCAGAACAACGCCAGGCTCCTCGACGAAGCGATGGAGGAACTGCTCCTCGTGGATCGCGCCGCCACTCTGGGCATGAAGCTGCGCTCCGAATACCTCGATCAGGTCATCGAGGACATCAAGAAGGAACAGAACATCACCTCCGAAGAGGAGTTCCTGAACCAGCTCAAGCGAGAGGGTCTCACCATCGACGCCCTTCGCCGCAACATCGAGCGTTCGGTGGTCGTGCGCCAGGTCCGCTCCCGCGATATCGATCCCAAGGCGCAGGTCACCGAAGCCGACGTGCGCGCCGAGTACGAGCGACGCAAAGCCGCGGACTTCACCCGCAAGGCCACCGTCCATCTCATGGAGATCGTGCTCAAGGGCGACGGCGCCGCCGAGCGTGCGAGCGCTCTGGTCGAAAGGCTCCGGAAAGGCGAGGATTTCGAGACACTGGCCCGTGAGATGTCGACGAGCGCGAGCCAGGGCGCCGGAGGAGATCTCGGCCGCGTGGAGCCCGATGACTTGAATCCCGCACTCTCGTCGGCCATTGCCACTCTTCGACCAGGCGAGGTTTCGGCTCCGGTCGCCGTCGACGGGACGTACTGGATCCTCAAGGTGCGCGAGCGTCTCGCCGATGAGGTCACCGCATTCGATCAGGTCAAAGAGCGCATTCAGGAGGAGCTGTCGCGTACCCGGTTCGAGAAGGTCTATGGCGACTACATCGCCGACCTCAAGAAAAACGCGGTGTACACCGTCTACGTGCGCGAGGCGCCCACCACCATTGGCCGCAAGCCGAAACCGGCGCCGCGTCCGGTGAACACCGACGACGAGTTCACCACTTCCGGTTCAGCGGCTCCCGAACGGATTGTCACGCCCTCCGCTCCCGCGCGACCGACACCCACGCCGCAGCCGCGCTGAGCCGGAGCGCGGCATGGTCGACCAAGACCAGACGACGGGCGCCGTCGTTCGAGATCTCGTGAAGAGGATTCCGCGGGGACGGGTCGCCACTTACGGAACAGTGGCCCGTGCCGCGCAGATGGCGGGCCGACCCATCGGCGGCGCGCGTACGGTGTCATGGATTCTGGCTGCGCTCAAAGGCCGTGACGACACGCCCTGGCACCGCGTGGTCGGTGCGGGCGGCGTCATCCGCCTCCCCGACCGCCGCGGCGCGCTTCAGCGGAGTCGCCTCAAGGCCGAGGGCGTCCGCTTCACGAAGGGCGTAATCGAACCCGCCCACCTCGCCGACGAGACGCTGATTCTCGGCGGTAGAAGTCGCAAGACCACGAGCGCCTGATGCCGCGCGTAGGCCGCGCCTGGCGACACCCGTTCGAGATCGCGCGATTCACTCGCGCGATCGAGCACTATTGAGAATCTCGCCGGGCGCTGGACCGGGGGTTCTCAAGGGGGGGCCGGGTCCGTGTCTGGCCCCCCTTGACTCAAATAGTCGGTGGTCCGGTCAGGATGTCGAACTGCTCCTGGCTGAGCAGAGGATCGGCCTCGACACCGAGCGGTTCTGAAAGCAGCGAAGAGATGGCGGAGAGGAACCCGCTGTCCCGCTCTTCGAGCAGAACATTGGCCACTGCGGGTGCGGCCCGGAGGGTGAGCTTTTGAGCCTTGAGTTCCGAGGGCAACTTGCGGATTTCGTCGTAGATCTCGGTCAGGATGGTGGGCACGCTCTTAACCCGACCCACACCCGCGCACTCCGGACAGGTCTCGCACAAGGTCTTGCTCAGCGACTCGCGCACCCGCTTGCGGGTGAGGATCACCAGGCCGAACTCGCTCACCGACAACACCCGGCTCGTGGCCCGGTCCCGCCGCAGCTCGCCATCGAGCACGGCCAGAACCTTCTTGCGGTTCTTCCGGTCCTTCATGTCGATGAGATCGAGGACGATGATGCCGCCGAGGTCGCGCAGGCGAAGCTGCCTCGCGATCTCCCGAGCCGCCTCGATGTTGTTCTTCACGATCGTCTCTTCGTGATCGCTCTTGCCCACGAAACGGCCGGTGTTCACGTCGATGGCCACCAGGGCCTCGGTCTCCTCGATGACGATCGACCCGCCCGATTCAAGGGGCACCCGGGTTTTGAGCGCGCGCTCCAGTTCGGCGTTGATGCCGAAGTCGTCGAAGATGTGGCCGGGTCGGTTGACCAGGCGGACCTTCGAGAGAAGTTCGGGATCCACGCGGTCGAGGAAGTTGTAGACCTTCTTGTGAAGCTCCGGGTCGTCCACGTGAACGCCGGCCACATCCTTGCCGAGCAGGTCGCGCAGGAGACGCTCGACGAGCGACGGCTCTTTGTAGAGCAGCATCGGCGCCTTGCCGCGTGAGGCCACGCCCCGGACTTCGTCCCAGGTGCGGATCAGATTGCGGGCGTCGCGTTCGAGATCGACCACCTCACGCCCCAGCGCCGCGGTGCGTCCTATAAAACCGCCACCGCCGTTCTCGCGCCTGATGCCTTTGAGGAAACTCTTGAGCCGCTTTCGCTCCTCATCGTCTTGTACCCTTCGGGAAACCCCGACGTGTTCGACGGTGGGGAGGAAGACCATGAACCGGCCGGGCAGCGAGATGTGCGCGGTGATGCGGGCGCCCTTGGTGCCCAGCGACTCCTTGACCACCTGAACCACGATGTCCTGCCCGGGGCTCACGAGGTCTTCGATGGGCGCGGCTTTGGCCCCTCGTTCCTCCTCCTCGAGCAGATTCTCCGGGAGATCTTCGAAGACGTCCTCGGCGTGCATGAAGGCGTCGCGTTCGAGGCCGATGTCGACGAAGGCTGAGCCCATTCCGGGAAGCACCCGGCTGACCCGACCCTTGTAGATGTTGCCGGCGGTGGACGCGTGGTCGGAGCGCTCGATGAAGAACTCCGCGACCTGGGAGTCCTCGAGCAGGGCGACGCGGGTTTCCTTGGGAGAAGAGGTGACGACCAGCTCGCGCCTCATGCGCGGACCGGAAACAACGCTGCGAAAGATGTCATTTGAGAAAGCTCTATGTTGGGCCCGTCAATTGGCGAATCGGCGCATCCTGACGCTGAGGATCAGGCCGATCGAAATAAATGTCGCGAGCACCGAAGAACGACCGGCGCTCATCAGCGGCAGGGGAAGGCCCTTGACGGGGAGAAGACCCGCCACCATCCCGACATTGTAAACAACCTGGAACGTGAGTGTGGCGGTGAGACAGGCGACGAGGATCGCCCCCAGTCGGTCGCGGGCGAGTCGGGCGATGTCGAGACAGCGCCAAAGCAGGGCGAGGTAGAGCCCGAGGGTCGCCACCACCCCTACGAAGCCAAATTCCTCGGCCAGCACGGAAAAGATGAAATCGGTCTGTCGCGCGGGCAGATAACCGAGCTGGGTCTGAGATCCGAGGCCATATCCCTTGCCGGTCAATCCGCCCGAGCCCACCGCGATCTGCGACTGCTTCTTCTGGTATCCGGAACCGCGCGGATCAAGGTCGGGATCGAGAAACGAATAGATGCGCGCCTTCTGGTAGTCGCGCAGCAGGAACTCCCAGGAGATGAGGCCGAAGATCAGCAGGAATCCGCTCAGGATCACGATGGACTTGTACCGCAGGCCGGCCAGGAAGGCGCCCACGAAGAACATGGGCAACAGCGACACTGCGGTTCCAAGATCGGGAGCGGCGGCGATAGCCAGAGCGAGCACCGCGGTGACCGAGGCCGGGGCCAGCAGATCCCCGAGCCCCAGCGAGTCCTTCTTCATCTCGGAGAACAGCTTGGCGACGACCAGGGCGGCGATGATCTTGGCGAACTCGGAAGGCTGAAACTGGACGGGACCCACGCTCAGCCAGCGTTTGGTGCCGGCGATGCGCGGCGCCATCACCAGGGTGGCGACCAGTATCAGCAGGGTGAGGCCGAGCAGCAAGGGCGCGCGGTCGGCCAGACGACGGTAGTCGGTGGCGGCCGCGAAGAGCAGCACCACGAGTCCGACCCCAATGGCGGCCAGCTGGCCCACCCACAGCCCCTCGAGCTTGGTGCCCTGGGTGGCGCTCGCGATCATGGCCACCCCCAGGGCGCTGACCAGCAGCGTCAGACCAACGAGCGGATAGTCGAGACCCTGGAAGAGACGCCTCAGCACTTAAGGTGATACCTGTTTGAGCGGAGGCAGGGGCGCCCCTCGACCGAAGAACTTCTCGAGGATGGCCCGCGCCACCGGGGCGGCCGCGCCGCCGCCGCTGCCCCCGTTATCCACCAGAACCGCGAGCACGATGCGCGGATCATCCGCCGGCGCGAACCCCGCGAACCAGGCGTGAGGCTGGATAGCCTCGATGTCCTTGGACAACTTCGCCGAGGAGACGACCTGAGCCGAGCCCGTCTTGCCCGCGATCTCCAGATCGACGACGCGGGCCTGCCGTCCCGACCCCGAGGAGCTGTTCACGGCCATGAAAAGTCCGCGGCTGATCGCGGCCAGGGTAGAGGGTTTGAAGCCCATGGATTTCGGAGCGTCGTAGGGGGTCGGTCTGCCCGCGATGAGGCGGACGATATGGGGCTGCACCAGGCGGCCGCCGTTGGCTACCGCCGCCATCATCCGCGCCATCTGCAGAGGAGTGGCGAGGACCTGGCCCTGGCCAATCGAGACGGAAATGGTCTCGCCCTGGTACCAGGGCACCTTGTAGAGGCGCTCCTTCCACGCGGGATCGGGAATGAGTCCGCTGGCTTCGCTCGGCAGATCCACCCCGCTCACCGAACCCAGGCCGAACTTTCGCGCGTAGCTCGCGAGCCGCTCGATCTCCAGTCGCGCGCCAAGCTGATAGAAGTAGACGTTGCACGATTCGCCGAGGGCCCGGCCCAGAGAAATCGCGCCGTGCCCGGCCGGCCGATTGCACCGAAAGACGTGACCGTAGATTGACGCATAGCCAGGGCAGTAGACGGTTGACTCCGGCGTGACCAATCCTTCCTCCAGCCCGGCCGCCGCCACCACCACCTTGAAAAGGCTCCCCGGCGCGTACTGGCCCTGGATCGCCCGGTTGAGCAGGGGCGTCTTCGGATCGCGGGTGAGGCCTTCCCACACCGAGCGCTCGATGCCCGAGGTGAAGTTGTTGGGATCAAACCCGGGAGACGACACCAGGCCGAGAATCTCCCCGGTCAACGGGTCGAGCGCCACCGCGCTGCCCGCGCGATCCTTGAACGCCTCTTCCATGGCGCCCTGGAGGTCGGCTGACAACGTGAGCTCCACCGCCCCGCCCGGCTGCGCCGGTTGATCCTCCGAAAGTTCGATCTCGACCCCGCGGCTGTTGACCACCACGCGTCTCAACCCATCAACTCCCGTGAGGTCCTCGTTGTAGAGGGCCTCGAGTCCGGACTGACCCACCACACGGCCCGGCTCGTAGTCCGCGAAGGCCGGCTGCTTGAGTTGGCGATCGGTGACCTCGCCCACGCGGCCCACCACGTGTGAGCCGCTGCGCGCCTGCGGATAAGAACGTATGGGCACAACCTCGACGCTCACCTCCGACAGCTCGACGCGCCGCGCTTCGACCGCGGCCACGTCCTCGAAAGTGGCCTTGGCCTTGATGGTGACCGGCTGATAGGCGGCGCGTGGGCGGCTGAGCTTGTGGCGAATTTCCGCTTCATCGATCTTGAGCAAAGCGGCAAGGGTGCTGGAAAGCCGATCAATGGAGCCCGATGGTCCCACCGTGACCACGATCTTGAAGGCCGGCTTGTTCTCGGCCAGGATTCTCCCGTTGCGATCGGTCAACATGCCGCGGGGCGCGGCAATGCTCAGGGTGCGGATCCGATTGTTCTCAGCCAGTTCGCGATAGTGTTTCGAGTTCACGCCCTGCAGGAGCCAGAACTGAAGCAGCAGCAACGCCACCAGGCCGAGAAGCCCGTTCTGCAGGCCATCCAGCCGCGATTGGGCAGAGCGAAGGTCTTCGTAGATCTTCATACCGGCTGGGCCCTTCGGCGCTCGAACAGGGCGAAGAGGAAAAGGCCCACGGTGGCGTTGATGACCCCGCGCATGGTCATGGCGCCGGGCGAATACTGAACCGGTGACATACCGAAGGCGGGAGCGATCCACTCGAAAGCGCGGGTATCGATGACGGTCACGGTGAGCAGCAGGAAGAACCGCGGCACCGCCCCGGTGATGAGGAACCTCGAGCCGAGCAGACCAAGGGCGAAGCCCAGCACGAGTCGGATCAGGCCGGAGACGCCGCGGATGCCTCGACCGAAAAGGGCTTCGGACAGCCAGCCCGACAACGAGGCCCCGATCATGCCGTGGATTTCCCCGCGCGAGAGGGCGAACCAGGTGGCGACCACGAGGGGCAGGTCGACATAGTCGCTGATGGGCAGGAACCGGCTCAACCCGCCCTGCAGAAGCAGCGCGAACATCAGCAATCCTGTGGCGATGAGGTTGGCCTTCACGGAAGCGGAACCTCCCCCTTGGCCCGTGGCGAAAGAGAAACGTAGACCTGCTCCGCGAATGCGGGCGAGGCCGAGGGCCGCACCCAGACGTCTTTGAAGAGGCCCACGGGCTCAGCCACCCGCAACACCGTGCCCACAACCAGACCCTTCTCGAAGAGCTGATCGAGGCCGGATGTCACCACCACCTCGCCCGGATTCACCACGGCGAGGCTAGGAACGTACTTCATAAGGAGCAGCGGCGAACCGTCGCCGTCGTCCTGGTAACCCGAGACGATGCCGTCCACGCGTCCGCGCTCGGTGAGCACCGCCGCGCCACTGTCGCGGTCGACCAGAAGCTGAACGCTCGCGGAGTTCGTGGCTACCGTGAGCACCCGCCCGAGAACGCCAGAAGGAGACAGGACGGTCGCGCCCTCCACCACGCCCTGCGCCGAACCCTTGTTGATGGAGACCGTCTTGAACCAGGGTGAGGCGTTTCGCGCCACCACATCGGCGAGCACGGTGGCCATGGGAAGACGGGGCTGCAAGTCCAGGAGCACGCGCAGCCTCGCGTTCTCCTCCACCGCGGCCCGCTGGGAGAGAAGCTGCATCTCCGCCGCGCGCAGTCGGTCTTTGAGCTGGGAATTCTCCGCGCCCACCGCGCGCAGTTCCACGAGGGAACTCCAACCGCCGATCAGACCGTCGGCGATGGCGGCGGTGGAGTTCTGAATTGGAGAGAACACCATGAAGACGGTTTTTTCGAACAGGGAGACGCCTCCCACATCGACCTGACGCGAAATCGCCACCAGATGCAGGATGACGCAGGCCAGCAGCCACATCCACGATCGGCGCAGGGGCGGGGCATCGTTCCGCGCCCGGGCGACCAGGGAGTCCATAGAAGATTCCACTTCGGCCCTAGGGGGCGAGGCCCTTGAGACGACCGGCCAAAAGCTCCGCCAAGGGTGCGGTCTCCTAGTCGATGCTGATCTTGCGCAGGAGGTCGAAGTCCGTGAGCATCCGTCCGGTTCCGAGCACGACGCAGCTCAGCGGATTCTCCGCGACCATCACCGGAAGCCCCGTTTCCTCGCGCAGGAGCTTGTCGAGTCCGCGTAACAAGCTTCCCCCGCCGGTCAGGACAATGCCCCGATCCACGATGTCCGCGGAAAGTTCCGGAGGAGTGCGCTCGAGGGCCACGCGTACCGCGTTCACCACCACGCTCACCGGCTCGCTCATGGCCTCGCGGATCTCGCCATCGGTCACGGTGAGTGTTTTTGGAATGCCCTCGATCAGATCGCGGCCCTTCAGTTCCATGGAGAGCGGTTGCTCGAGGGGGAAGGCGCTGCCGATCTCGAGCTTCACCTGTTCCGCGGTGCGCTCGCCGATGAGCAGGTTGTACTTCCTCTTGATGTACTGGATGATCGCTTCGTCGAGTTCGTTGCCGGCGACTCGAACCGACTTCGAATAAACGATGCCGGCGAGCGAGATCACGGCCACGTCGGTGGTGCCGCCGCCGATGTCGACCACCATGTTGCCGGAAGGTTCGGTGATGGGCAGGCCGGCCCCAATGGCCGCGGCCATGGCCTGATCGACCAGATACACCTCGGAGGCCTTGGCCTTGAGCGCCGAGTCGCGGACCGCGCGCTTTTCGACCTGGGTGACTTCAGAGGGGATGCCGATGATGATCCGGGGCCGGACGAACGCATTGCGGTTATGGGCCTTGCGGATGAAGTGGGACAACATCTTTTCGGTGATCTCGAAGTCCGCGATCACCCCGTCTTTCATGGGCCGGATGGCCACGATGCCCCCGGGCGTGCGGCCAAGCATCTCCTTGGCGTCGTGGCCGACCGCCTCGACCCGACCCGTGCGCACGTTCACGGCCACGATCGAGGGCTCGGACACCACGGTCCCCTTCGACTTGACGAAGACGAGCGTGTTCGCCGTCCCCAGATCGATCGCGAGATCGTTCGAGAAATAGCTGAAGTTGAGGATGGATCGGAGCAGACTCAATGAAAGGGCCTCTTTAGGATGATTCGGAAGGGCGGAAGGGTTTCGCGGTCACGACGCGATTCTTCCCGAGCGCTTTCGCCTCGTACATGGCCTGGTCCGCGCAGGAGATAAGACCGCGAACGTCGTCGGCGCTTTCAGGATACG
This sequence comes from Vicinamibacteria bacterium, assembly GCA_017990495.1. Classification (GTDB taxonomy): domain Bacteria; phylum Acidobacteriota; class Vicinamibacteria; order Fen-336; family JAGNNV01; genus JAGNNV01. The sequence continues at coordinate 24,090 of JAGNNV010000008.1, read as the reverse complement.
CTGCAATGCCAATTGACGCCGAGACCCGCGCCTCGAGCCGGTGGGTCTCGAGAAACTTAGTGGAATCGATCACCTGACGGATGCGCTCGGCGATGACGAGGCCACCCGACAAGGGAGTTTCGGGGAAGAGAATGACGAACTCGTCGCCCCCGTAGCGGATCAGCACATCGGCGTCGCGCACGGTTTTCTCGAGCACCTCGCCCACCTCCACGAGGGTCCTCGAGCCGGCGAGGTGGCCGTGGGTGTCGTTGATGGCTTTGAAGCCGTCCAGATCCATGAAAAGCAGGCTCAGAGAGGCCCGCGTTCTTCGGCAACGCTTGAGTTCGCGGTCGAGATAGAGGGCCATGAACCGCGCGTTGTACAGCGCGGTCAAATCGTCGGTGAAGGTGAGCCGTTTGGTTTTTTCGAAAGTCTGGGAATTGTGGAAGGCCACCCCGAGAACGCGCACCAGTTCGCGAAGAGCGGCCACACCCCCCGGCTCGACGGGGGCGGCAAAGGAGATCTGAGCCACGCCGAGGGGCGTCTCTTCGTGCGTGATCGGCAGCAGCGCGCGCCACCCGACCGTGGTTCCCGCGGGCTCCTCCTCGATGGGCGCCACTGCGGCTCCGCTCAGACCGTCAGGCCCGAGCAACGGCGCCCTGAAGGTTCTCGTTTCGTGGTCGCCCCCGAAAAGCTCCACCCGGTCGTAGTCATCGGGACTGCTGGAGGGATAAATGAACAACCGAGTCCGGCAAGGGCCAAGGAGTTCCCCGCAGATGGCGGCGAACGCCTGCCCCACCGTGTCGGGCTCAAGACCCCCCAGCAGACGGAGCACCACGTCCGCGGTCACGGCATCGGGACGGATTGAATCAGCGCCGCGCGTCATGGAACTCACAGAGGGGCGGCTTACTGACCGGGCGGGAGCGTCCGTGTTTCTTCGGCCACGCCGCCGTTGGCGGCGGTCGAGCGGATGACCACCTTCTGCTCGCCCTGTCGACGCGCCAGGGTGACGAACTCTTTGAAGGTTCCGTCGGCCTGTACCGCCACCGCCGCCCCATTCACGGTGAGCCGCGCGCCGGGCTCGGTTTTTCCGGCCAGGCGGATCACGTTGCTTCGGGCTTCGAAGGCCTCGATCACCAGCATCGGAGCGGTGGCAGCCACGGGCGTGGGCGCCGCCTCCACGCGTTCCACTTTGAATGCCACCGGCGCGGAGAACTTCCCTTGCACGCCGTCCTGGGTGAGGCCGGCCACGCGGAAGGTGTAGTCGCCCGCGGCGATCCCCGGCACGTTGACCGAGGTCGTCTTGAGGCCATCACCGTTGAAGACCTCGCCTTGTCCTTCCGCGCGAGCTTCGACCCGAACCCGGTAGGTCGAAGCGCCCGCCGAAGGAGACCAGGACAACACCACCGCGTCGTCCATGTCGAGCGAGAGGAGCCCGGCCTTTCCCGGCGTATCGAGCGCGGGGGGGCTGGGAAGCACCTGCTTGGCTCCCGCTTTGCCCGTGGCATCCACGCTAACCCCCTCGTTAGCGCCCAGGCGGATCTTCTCTCCGGACTTGGTCTCGATGTTGGCGGCGCCCGAAATCTGGGCTACCGCGGTGAGGCCGGTTTCTCCGACGCGCATCGTGCCCGCAGAGTTTCCCTCGAGGGCCAGGCGGAAGGTGGGGGTCACGGCCTCGGTTGACCCGCCGCGCTGCGCGGTTTCGTAGTTGATCTCGCCCGACGTCACCTTCCAGGCCACCCGGCTTGAAGCAGAGTCGGGGTCGCGCGATGTTTCCTCAATGGTGATCAGGCTGTCCGGTCGCACCGTCACCCGGGTGTCGTCGAAGAACTTGATCTCCGCGGAGGACGACGGATAGGTGCGCACGAGGTCGCTCTTGCGCAAGGAGGTTCGGGTCACCGCGGTTTTCCAGTCGAGACCGCCGACGCCGCGCGTTTTCACGTTGCCCTGGACCGACTCAAAGACGGCGGCGATATCTTTCGGCGCTTCGGTGGAGGCCGAAGGCGGCGCCGGCGACTCCCGCAGTAGGAAGTAGCCGGCGACGAGGGCCACCACGACGGCACCGATCGCTACGAGCAGCCGGGGCTTGCGAAGTCGGCGATCCCCCGGGCCCGGAGGCAGGTTGACGTTGGACACTGAGAAGTCCTTTCGACTTGGCAGGAGAGCGGGGACGGCGAGCGCCCCGACCATCTTCAGGAGGCGCTCGCGACTCGACCCGAAAAGGGGTCCGGGGCGAACACGAGTCTTCGAAACGTAAGGCCGAAGTATACTTCACGACCCTTTACCCTTTTAGGCGTGATCGGACTCGAAGCCTCCCGCTCCGAGCCCGCTTTCGCGCCTGTTCGAGATCTGGAGTTGACTCTCTGATGGCCCTCGCATTCCTGCGGCGTCACCGGCGCTGGTTCTTCGTGTTCCTGTGGGTGGTGATTCTGGCGTTCGTGATCCTCTACATCCCGAACACCGATCCTGCCACGAGCCTTGCCAACACCACGGTCGCCACTGTCGGTGGCCAGGCTATCCAGGCGAATGAGTTCCAGCGGGTGTATTTGCGCCAGCGGCGCCAGTTCCTCGACATGAACCAGGGCCAGATTGATGAGGCGATGCTGGAGCGGATGGGCTTGCGCGAACAGGTCCTCTCCTCCATGGTTCGCGCGCGGCTCGAAGCCCTCGAGGCCGACCGCCTCGGTTTCCAGGTCGACGACAAGGCTCTGGTGAAGGCCATCACCGATGACCCGCAGCTTCAGATGGACGGCCGCTTCATCGGCACCGCCACCCTCACGCGCATGCTCCAGTCGCGGGGCATGACCGTGGTCGACTTCGAGAACGAGGTGCGCGCCCAGCTCAAGGCCCAGAGGCTTCGCGAAGCCGTCACCGACGGCGTCACCGTTTCCGATGCCGAGATCAGCGCGGAATTCCGTCGCCGGAGCGAGCAGGTCCACGCCGAATACGTCCATCTCCCGCTGGCCTCCTTCGAAGCCGCCATTCAGCCGACCGACGCCGAGATATCCGCGCGTTTCGAAGGCAACAAAGACCGTTTCCGCTTGCCTGAGCGCCGCGTGCTCTCCTACCTCCACGTCGACCCCATGGAGTTGCGGGGCAAGGTCCTGCCCACGGGCACGGAGATCGAGAACTACTACCGAGCAAACGCGGCCGAGTTCGCCACCCCGCCCCAGGTCTGCGCGCGCCACGTTCTGGTGAAGGTCAAAGCCGGTCCCGACGCCACCGAAGGCCACGACGACGCAACCGCCCGCACCATGGCCGAGGCCGCGCTCGCGCGGCTCCGCAAGGGCGACGCCTTCGAGAAGGTAGCGAAGGAGAACTCCGAAGACAGCTCGGCCGCCAACGGCGGAAGCCTGGGGTGTTTCGCGCGCGAGCAGATGGTTCCGGAGTTTTCCGCCGCCGCTTTCGCGTTGGCTCCCGGGGCCATGTCGGATCTGGTGAAGACCTCGTTCGGCTACCACATCATCAAGGTCGACACGAAGCTCGAGGGAACCACGGTTCCTCTCGAGCAGGCGCGCACCCGCATCGAAGCCCAGCTTCAAGACACCAAGGCCCGCGACCTTGCCTCGCAGAAGGCCGCGGCGGTGGTGGAGGCGCTCAAGTCGAACCAGTCGCTCGAGCAGATCGCCACGGCCCAGGCCCTCACGGTCAAGAAGAGCGAGCCCCTTCAGCTGGGCAAGGGCGCGGGCGTCCTCACGAGCCCCGTGCTGCTTTCGAACGCTTTTGAACTCAAGGCCAAGGAAACATCGAAGAACGGATTCCAGGCCGGTGCGGGCGCGGCGTTCTTCCGCGTCGACGAGATTCTCGAGTCGAAGATCCCCACCCTGGCTGAGGTCAAAGACGACGTCCGCCTCGACCTGATCAAGCACATGGCTCGAGAGAAGGCCCGTCAGGCCGCGCAGGCCCTCGCCGCCGACGCGGAGCGCACCAGTCTCGCCGCCGCGGCCACCAGGGCCAAGGCCACCAGGGTCGAGACCAAAGGCCTCGTGGGTCGCGGGCAGGCGTTCACCGAGATCGCTCAGGGCTCGCTGCTCGAGCAGCAGGTCTTCGACCTGCCCGAGAAGAAGTTCTCCGGCCCCCTCGACACGCCCACCGGCGTGGCCGTGGCCCGGGTGATCGAGAAAACCGCGTCCGACGAGGCGGCCATGATCCAGCAACGCGAGTCCATCCGCACCGGATTGATCGAGGCCAAAAAAGACCGGCTCTTCTCGAGCTACCTGCAAACCCTCACCGAACGTTTTCCCATCACCCAGAACGCCGAAGCCCTAGCGAGCATTCGTTAGAGCGCTCTCCCTTTAAGGAGTCTCCCTTGGACTATCGCGCGGCCGGCGTCGACATCGCTGCGGCGGACCAGGCGAAAGACCGGATCAAGCGGCTGCTCTCCGCCCGGAAAAGCGCCTCGGTCCTCTCCGAAATCGGGTCGTTCGGCGGTGTTTTCCAGCCGGATTTCTCCGGGCTCGAACAGCCGGTTCTCGTGTCCTCCACCGACGGTGTGGGCACGAAGATCCGCATCGCGCGTGACTGCGGGATTCACGACAGCGTGGGCTACGACCTCGTGGCCCATTGCGTCGACGACATCCTGGTGCAAGGCGCCCGCCCGCTGTTCTTCCTCGACTACATCGCGCTGGGAAAGATGGATCCCGTCCGCGTTGAATCCATAGTGAGCGGCATTGCCCGGGCCTGCGAGGAGTTCGATTGTCCGCTCATCGGCGGTGAAACCGCGGAGATGCCCGGCACCTACGCCGAGGACGACTACGATCTGGCCGGCTTCATCGTGGGCGTAATGGACAAGAAGAACATCCTGCCGCGGCCCGACGTGGCTGCAGGGGACGTTCTGGTCGGCCTGCCTTCGCTCGGGCTGCATACGAACGGCTACTCGCTGGCCCGCAAGGTCCTCCTCGAGAAGATGGGCCTGAGCGTGGGATCCCGGCCGCCCGGTTTGCCGGTGACGGTGGGCGAAGCCCTCCTGGCTCCCCACAAGAGCTATCTGAAGGCGCTCTGGCCCGAGATCGAACAGAAGCGGATCAAGGCGTTGGTCCACATCACGGGCGGCGGATTCGAGGGCAACATCCCTCGCGTGCTTCCCGCCGGAGTGGGAGCCCGAATCCACCTCGATTCATGGGAAATCCCTGCGATCTTCCGACTCATCGCCGAAGGCGGCCCGGTGGCCCGCGACGAGATGTTCCGGACCTTCAACATGGGCATCGGCATGATCCTTGTTCTCGCGCCCGGCGACGCCGGACCGGTTGAGGCCTCGCTTCGCGAACGTGGCGAGATCTGCTTCCGGGTCGGCGAACTCGTTGCGGGGGCCGGCGTAGCCCTGGTGTGAAGCGGGTCGCCGTCCTGGCGAGCGGACGGGGAAGCAACCTCGGCGCGCTCATCGCGGCCCAGAGCCTCTTCCCGTCGTATCGGGTGACCGTCGCCCTTTCCAACGTTCACTCGAGTGGCGCGCTCGCCCTGGCCGCCCACGCGGGCGTAGAGGCCCTGTGCGTTCCCGGTCGCGGCCTCGCCCGCGAGGTCCATGAAGGAATGCTCCTGGACGCCCTCAGGGCCCGCTCAATCGACATCGTGTGCCTCGCCGGATACATGCGGGTCCTCACGTCGACCTTTATCGACGGGGTCAAGCGGCCCATTCTCAACATACATCCTTCGCTGCTCCCAGCGTTTCCCGGGATGCACGCCCAACACCAGGCGGTCGAAGCAGGTGTTCGTTGGTCCGGCGCCACTGTGCATTTTGTGGATTCAGGCCTCGATTCCGGACCGATTCTGCTGCAGGAACCCGTTCCGGTCCTGCCGGACGACACCGAATACGAGCTAGCCGCGCGAATTCTCGAGGTGGAACACCGGCTCTATCCACAAGCGGTGGACATCGTTGCCTGCGACGCCTACGAGATCTTGGGCAGAGTGGTACGACTGCGCCCATCCAAGAGCTGACCGGAATTCGCTCGGCGCTTTCCGAGGCAAATTGGGAACTCGACAGATCGCCAGAAAATCGGCACCCCTCTCGAAAAAATTTCGGGCTAACCCACCCAAGAGCCTCCTGCCACGGCATCCTGTGCGCCTTCCGGCGGCCTCCGCAACTGATAGTGGAAATCCGGCCCCCGACCCGTCTCACGGGCCCGTTTCACGCCCTCTGTAGAGACCCCCTTTTGAAGAAATCTCCAACAAAGGCTTGACTCACCCTACCCGTTTTCGATAATCTGGCTGAGTCCCCAAACGGCGGACGGTTCTTTGAAAACTAGACAAGTACACGCAATTTTTTGAGTTTCAAAAGCGTTTTTAGCCTTGAAGACAAAGGGGGCTCGTAAGAGCTTCTTGACTCTCGCGACCAGGCGAGAGTCACTCACAGTTTTAACTGGAGAGTTTGATCCTGGCTCAGAATCAACGCTGGCGGCGTGCCTAACACATGCAAGTTGAGCGCTTGAGGGGGGCAACCCCCAAGAGAGCAGCGAACGGGTGAGTAACGCGTGGGTGATCTTCCTTCGAGTGGGGAACAACATCGGGAAACTGGTGCTAATTCCGCATAATATCCCGGGGCTACGAGCCTCAGGATCAAAGCCGGGGACCGCAAGGCCTGGCGCTTGAAGATGAGCCCGCGTCCGATTAGCTAGTTGGCGGGGTAATGGCCCACCAAGGCTTCGATCGGTAGCCGGCCTGAGAGGGCGGACGGCCACACTGGAACTGAGACACGGTCCAGACTCCTACGGGAGGCAGCAGTGGGGAATTTTTCGCAATGGGCGCAAGCCTGACGAAGCAACGCCGCGTGGAGGATGAAGGTCTTCGGATTGTAAACTCCTGTCGACCGGGACGAATGCACTCGACCTAATACGTCGGAATGTTGACGGTACCGGTGGAGGAAGCCACGGCTAACTCTGTGCCAGCAGCCGCGGTAATACAGAGGTGGCAAGCGTTGTTCGGAATTACTGGGCGTAAAGGGCGCGTAGGCGGCCTTATAAGTCTCGTGTGAAAGCCCTCGGCTTAACTGAGGATCTGCACGGGATACTGTAAGGCTCGAGTTCGGGAGAGGAAAGCGGAATTCCGGGTGTAGCGGTGAAATGCGTAGATATCCGGAGGAACACCAGTGGCGAAGGCGGCTTTCTGGACCGACACTGACGCTGAGGCGCGAAAGCTAGGGGAGCAAACGGGATTAGATACCCCGGTAGTCCTAGCTGTAAACGATGATCGCTGGGTGTGGGGGGTTTTTACTCCCTCCGTGCCGAAGCTAACGCATTAAGCGATCCGCCTGGGGAGTACGGTCGCAAGGCTGAAACTCAAAGGAATTGACGGGGGCCCGCACAAGCGGTGGAGCATGTGGTTCAATTCGACGCAACGCGAAGAACCTTACCGGGGTTTGAACTGTATGGGACAGCTGTAGAGATACAGTTTTCCTTCGGGACCCATATAGAGGTGCTGCATGGCTGTCGTCAGCTCGTGTCGTGAGATGTTGGGTTAAGTCCCGCAACGAGCGCAACCCTCGCCTCCTGTTGCCAACAGATAATGCTGGGCACTCTGGAGAGACTGCCGGTGACAAACCGGAGGAAGGTGGGGATGACGTCAAGTCCTCATGGCCTTTATGCCCCGGGCTACACACGTGCTACAATGGTCGGTACAAAGGGTTGCAATACCGTGAGGTGGAGCTAATCCCAAAAAACCGATCCCAGTTCGGATTGGAGTCTGCAACTCGACTCCATGAAGCTGGAATCGCTAGTAATCGCGGATCAGAATGCCGCGGTGAATACGTTCCCGGGCCTTGTACACACCGCCCGTCACATCACGAAAGCCGGCTGTACTAGAAGTCGCTGCGCTAACCCGCAAGGGGGGCAGGCGCCCACGGTATGGTCGGTGATTGGGGTGAAGTCGTAACAAGGTAGCTGTAGGAGAACCTGTGGCTGGATCACCTCCTTTCTAAGGAAAGTGCTTTGAGGTGTTCAAAACGCACCTTTGCGGCTTGAAGAATTGCTAACTTGTCTAGTTTTCAGAGTTCCGTCCCCATTCAACTGGGGCACGGACCGCTCCTGGTGAGCGGCTCGGACGCACGAGCATTGAGATTCGATTCCAACCGGTTATTTCCGGGCCTATAGCTCAGCTGGTTAGAGCGCACGGCTGATAACCGTGAGGTCAGTGGTTCGAATCCACTTAGGCCCACCAACCCCTGGTCTCGGAAAAACGATCCATGGGGCTGTAGCTCAGCTGGGGGAGCGCCGCCTTTGCAAGGCGGAGGCCGCCGGTTCGATCCCGGCCAGCTCCACCACCTCCGGGATCCCTGCTCAACCTGATATCGGAAACGAACGCGAGTGCTTCCGCCCCAACAGGCTGAATTCCTCGCGTTCCGGTCCTTGTGACCAGGCCGCGGTCTTTGACTTCATAAGATTCATCAAACTTCAATTAAGAAGTAAAAGAAAATTAGTCAGTAATTAAGTAACACGCACAAGATAAGCAAACAAGACGCACGAAAGTAATCAGCCACTTCGGTAGTACAAACGTTGTGGTCAAGCTACTAAGGGCGTACGGTGGATGCCTTGGCGCAGGACGGCGATGAAGGACGTGGCAAGCTGCGATAAGCCTCGGATAGCCGCAAACAGGCTCCGACCCGAGGATTTCCGAATGGGGCAACCCGTCTAGGGTAATCCTAGATCACGCAAGGTGAATACATAGCCTTGCGTAGCCAACCCGGGGAAGTGAACCATCTCAGTACCCGGAGGAAAAGAAAGCAAATGCGACTCCCCTAGTAGCGGCGAGCGAACGGGGATGAGCCCAAACCTCTTTTATGTCAAGTCTGTCGACGTTGTAGAAGAGGGGTTGTAGGGCCGGACGTGACACTGGACAGCAGTGTCGGGAAGTTACAAATCGATCTCTTAGCCGAACAGTCTGGGACGGCTGGCGATACAGGGTGAAAGCCCCGTAGGCGAAAAGAGTGAGACTTCCTTGTTCGGTTCCTGAGTACCGCGGGGCACGTGAAACCCTGCGGGAATCTGGGAGGACCATCTCCCAAGGCTAAGTACGTGCCTGCGACCGATAGTGAACCAGTACCGTGAGGGAAAGGTGAAAAGAACCCCTATAGGGGAGTGAAATAGTACCTGAAACCGTGCGCTTACAAGCAGTTGGAGGGCGTTTCACCGGGGCAACCCGGTAAGCCTGACAGCGTGCCTTTTGCATAATGAGCCGGCTAGTTTTTCTCAGCGGCAAGGTTAAGCGTTAAGCGAGCCGTAGCGAAAGCAAGTCTGAATAGGGCGAATTAGTCGCTGGGAAAAGACGCGAAGCGAGGTGATCTACCCATGGCCAGGGTGAAAGTCGGGTAACACCGACCGGAGGCCCGAACCAGTGTTGGTTGAAAACAGCTTGGATGAGCTGTGGGTAGGGGTGAAAGGCTAATCAAACCTCGTGATTGCCCGTTCTCTTCGAAATAGCTTTAGGGCTAGCGTCGTGTATAACTTCCGGGGGTAAAGTACTGAATGGACTAGGGCCTTTACCGAGGTACCGAATCCAATCCAACTCTGAATACCGGAAAGTTCAATCACGGCAGTCAGACAGTGGGGGCTAAGCTCCATTGTCAAAAGGGAAACAGCCCAGACCGTCAGCTAAGGTCCCAAAGTGCCGTCTTAGTGGTAAAGGATGTGGATCCGCACAGACAACCAGGAGGTTGGCTTAGAAGCAGCCATCCTTTAAAGAAAGCGTAATAGCTCACTGGTCAAGTGGATCTGCGCCGATAATTCAACGGGGCTCAAGACGGCCACCGAAGCTACGGACTTGTTGGTGATACGTCACTAACAATTGGTAGAAGAGCGTTCCATACTCGATGAAGCCCGACCGACAAGGACGAGTGGAGGGTATGGAAGAGACCCTGCCGGCACAAGTAGCGATAAAACGTGTGAAAACCATGTTCGCCGTAAACCTAAGGTTTCCTGAGCTAGGTCAATCCGCTCAGGGTTAGTCGGGCCTAAGGCAAGGCCGAAAGGCGTAGCCGATGGGAAACGGGTCAACATTCCCGTACCGTCATGCAACGATAAAGACCGATGGGGTGACGCAGAAGGGCAGATCAGCCTACGATTGGTTGTGTAGGTTCAAGTATGTACGAAGGCTTCGTTGGTAAATCCGTGAAGCTTTTTCCGAGATACGATGTCAAGAGCTTCGGCTCATAAAGTGATCGATCCCATGCTGCCAAGAAAAGCCTCTAAGGAGTTGTAGGGCGACCGTACCGCAAACCGACACAGGTAGGTGAGGAGAAAATCCTAAGGCGCTAGTGAGAATTCTCGTTTAGGAACTAGGCACATTAACCCCGTAACTTCGGGAGAAGGGGTGCCTCTTTGGGTCAGGAGACTTGCTTTCCAAAGCCCAAGGGGGTCGCAGCGAATCGGCTCAGGCGACTGTTTACTAAAAACACAGGGCTCTGCAAAGTCATAAAAACGACGTATAGGGTCTGACGCCTGCCCGGTGCCGGAAGGTTAAAGAGAGGGGTTAGACGCAAGGCGAAGCTCTGAACTGAAGCCCCGGTAAACGGCGGCCGTAACTATAACGGTCCTAAGGTAGCGAAATTCCTTGTCGGGTAAGTTCCGACCTGCACGAATGGCGTAACGATCTGAGCGCTGTCTCAACGAGGAGCACTGCGAATCTGTAGTACCGGTGAAGATGCCGGTTTCCCGCAACTAGACGGAAAGACCCCGTGCACCTTTACTGCACCCTAGCCTTGAACTTGGGTGCGTTCTGCGCAGGATAGGTGGGAGGCTTTGAACCCGGGATTTTGGTCTCGGGGGAGCCAACGGTGAGATACCACCCTTAACGCACTTAGGTTCTAACCTGCTCCCCTATATCGGGGAGAGAGACACGGCTAGGCGGGTAGTTTGACTGGGGCGGTCGCCTCCCAAAGAGTAACGGAGGCGCTCGAAGGTTCCCTCAGGCTGTTTGGAAATCAGCCGGCGAGTGTAAAGGCACAAGGGAGCTTGACTGCGAGACCTACAAGTCAAGCAGGTGCGAAAGCAGGACTTAGTGATCTGGTGGTTCCGCATGGAAGGGCCATCACTTAACGGATAAAAGGTACGCCGGGGATAACAGGCTGATCTGGTCCAAGAGTTCACATCGACGACCAGGTTTGGCACCTCGATGTCGGCTCATCGCATCCTGGAGCTGTAGAAGGTTCCAAGGGTTGGGCTGTTCGCCCATTAAAGCGGTACGTGAGCTGGGTTTAGAACGTCGCGAGACAGTTCGGTCCCTATCTGTTGTGGGCGAAGGAGATTTGAGGGGAGCTGTCCTTAGTACGAGAGGACCGGGATGGACGAACCTCTAGTGCACCAGTTGTCACGCCAGTGGCATCGCTGGGTAGCTACGTTCGGTAGGGATAAACGCTGAAAGCATCTAAGCGTGAAGCCCACCCCAAGATGAGATCTCCCGCAGGGTAACCTGCCTAAAGACCCCTGGAAGACTACCAGGTTGATAGGCCCGAGGTGTAAGGAACGAGCGCAAGCACAGTTCTTTAGCTGACGGGTACTAATCGGTCGTGAGGCTTGACCATAACGTTTGTACTGCTGGTGAAGTGAAGACTTCAAACTTTCGCAAGCGTCGTTTGCGCTTCGAGTGCGGCTCTCTCCGGAGAGCGGTTACAGCTACTGATTTTCCCGGTGACCTTGGAGGAGGGGTCACACCCGTTCCCATTCCGAACACGGCAGTTAAGCCCTCCATCGCCAATGGTACTGCCAGGGCAACCTGGTGGGAGAGTAGGACGTTGCCGGGATTTTTTCTTCTTCTTACTTAAGTTTCGACCCCCCTAACCAGGGATCAAGAGGCCCCGCTTCCCCATTTACGAATTCTTTCGAGAATCGTGACGGGTTCCGGGGCTTTTCGTTTTTAGGCGGCCGCCCGAGGCCGCCCCATGGCCTGGGGTCGTAGAATCACTCATCCCGTCTCCTGGAGGCTTCAAACCCCGATGTCCGGTCACTCGAAATGGCACACGATCAAACACAAAAAGGGTGCGCTTGACGCGAAGCGCGGGAAGGTCTTCACCAAGTTGATCCGCGAGATGACCATCGCGGCCCGCATCGGCGGCGGCGACCCTGTCACCAACCCGCGCCTCCGTACCGTGGTCGACAAGGCCAAGGCCGCGAACATGCCGGCCGACAACGTGAAGCGCGCCATTCAGAAGGGCACGGGCGACCTCGAAGGCGTGAGCTATGAGGACTTCACCATGGAGGGCTACGGCCCTGGCGGCGTCGCCATCCTCGTGGAAGGCACTACCGACAACCGCAATCGCCTGGTTTCGGAGATCCGCCACATCTTCAGCAAGCACAACGGCAACATGGGAACGGCAGGCTGCGTCTCGTATCTCTTCCACCAGAAGGGCTACATCGCCATCGCCGCGGAGAAGACCACCGAGGACAAGCTCATGGAGATCGCCCTCGAAGCGGGCGCCGACGACATCCAGAGTTCGCCCGAAGGCTTCGAGATCTACACCACGCCCCAGGCCCACGAGGCTGTTCTCAAGGCGGTCAAGGATGCGGGCATCGAGCCCGATGACTCCGAAATCGGCAAGTACGCCGAAAACTTGATCGCGCTCGACGGCGGCAAGGCGTCCCAGATGGTCAAGCTCATCGAAGCGATGGAAGATAGCGACGACGTCAACAACGTCTGGACCAACTTCGATACGTCCAGCGCTCCTGAATAACCGGACGCGGCCCTGATCGTCCTCGGCATCGACCCCGGTCTTGTCGCCACCGGCTTCGGTGTCATCGACCTCGGGCCGCGACGCAAACACCGTGTGGTCGACTTCGGGGTGATCCGCCCCTCCACGAAATCGCCCCTCGAGATCAGGCTGCTGGCCATCTACCGTGGCCTGTCCGAAGTCATCGCGAAACACACGCCCGAGAAGGTGGCGGTGGAAGGCATCTATCAGGCGAAAAACGTCCGCAGCGCGCTGACCCTCGGCCATGCCCGCGGCGTCGCCCTCCTCGCCGCCGCTCAGGCCAACCTGCCCCTGGCTGCCTTCGCCCCTTCAACCGTAAAGGCCCACGTCTCGGGCTACGGCCTCGCCAACAAGCAACAGGTCTCCTGGATGGTGAGTCGTCTGCTCGGCCTTCCCGCTGATCTTGCCCCCGGCGACGCCTCGGATGCGCTCGCCCTCGCCATCTGCGGGGCCGACCTGATGCCCGATCGCGAAACCGCGAAACTACAATGAGGCGGCGATGATCGGCTTTCTCCGCGGCGTCCTGCTGCACAAGACCCCTCAAGAACTTCTGATCGACGTGGGCGGCGTGGGCTACAAGGTGCTGGCCCCGATCTCCACGTTCTGTCGCCTTGGCGATCAGGGCGCGCAAGCCCAGCTCCTCATCCACACCCACGTGCGCGAAGACCAGCTCGTCCTCTACGGCTTCCTCACGAATACCGAACTCGAGCTCTTCGAGAAGCTCATCAGCGTGAGCGGCGTCGGTCCCAAGGTCGCCCTCGGCGTGTTGTCGGGCATCGAGGCCGATGACCTTGTCCACGCCATCCGCGCGAACGACGTAGCCCGGCTCACCCGCGTCCCGGGCGTCGGTAAAAAAACCGCCGAGCGTCTGATCCTCGAGCTGAAGGACAAAATCGGCACCCTGCTCACCACCACTGCCGAGCCGACAGCCCCCTCGCCCCAACGCAGCGATCTTCTCTCCGCCCTGCGAAACCTCGGCTATTCCCCCGCCGAGGCGGACCGCGCCGCCACCGAGGCGCTCCGCCTCCAGCCTGAAGCCACGCTGGGCGAACTCCTCCGCGGCGCCCTCCGCCTGATCTCGAGACGCTGACTCAAAGGCCATGGCCAACGAAGATCCCCGCCTCATCTCGCGAGCCCGCCTCGACGACGACGTCCGCTTCGACGTCTCCTTGCGTCCGCTGCGCCTCGTCGACTACATCGGCCAGCGCCATGTCGTCGAAAATCTCGGGGTCTCGATCGAAGCGGCGCGGAACCGCGGCGAAGCGCTCGATCACATCCTGCTCTTCGGCCCGCCGGGCGTGGGCAAGACATCGCTCGCCCATGTGATCGCGAACGAACTTGGCGTCCCCATCAAGACCACCTCCGGGCCTGTGGTCGAACGGGCGGGCGACCTCGCCGCATTGCTCACCGCTCTCGAGGATCGCGAGATCCTCTTCATTGACGAGATTCATCGTCTCGACGCCAAAGTCGAAGAGATCCTCTACCCCGCCCTTGAAGACTTCAGCCTCGACCTGATGATCGGCAGCGGCCCGGGCGCCCGCTCGATGCGCGTTCCCCTGAAACCCTTCACTCTGATTTCAGCCACCACGCGGGCCGGCCTGCTCACCGCACCGCTGCGCAGCCGCATGGGCATCGTGATGCGTCTTGACCTCTACACTGCCGAGGACCTCCACGTCATCGTCACCCGGTCGGCGCGCCTTCTCGGTGTTCCACTCGACGACGACGGAGCGGCGCAGATCGCCCGTCGAAGTCGCGGTACGCCCCGCATCGCCAACCGCTTGCTCCGCCGGGTGCGCGACTTCGCCCAGGTGCGCGCCCAGGGCCACATCACCGGCCAGGTGGCGGACGACGCGCTCAAGCTCCTGGCTGTCGACGACTTTGGCTTCGACGAAATCGACCGCAAGCTGCTGCTAACCGTCATCGAGAAATTCGGCGGCGGCCCCGTGGGTCTGGGCACACTCGCCGCCTCCATCGGTGAAGACCAGGACGCCATCGAAGACATCTACGAGCCCTATCTCCTGCAGATCGGCTTCGTCGACCGCACGCCCCGGGGTCGTGTGGCCACGCTGCGCGCCTACCAGCACTTCGGACTCGACCGGCCCGACCCCGACCGTCCGCAGAAGAAACTCTTCTGAAGACCGCCGACTTCGACTTCGACCTCCCGCCCGAACTGATCGCGCAGGAACCCCCTCCCGATCGGGACGCATCGCGGCTGCTGCTCCTCGACCGCGTCAGCGGCGCCATCGAGCACGGACGGTTCTCCTCCCTCGCCGATCACCTTCACGAAGGCGACCTGCTCATCGTCAATCGCAGCCGCGTCCTTCCTGCGCGTCTGCTCGGGCACACGCGCGGCGGCGGCCGCGCCGAAGTTCTCTACCTCTTCCCGGACCCCGGCAACCCCGACCACTTCCGCGCCCTCGTCCGCCCCGGCCGCAAACTGCCCGTGGGCGCCGTCGTGACACTGGCGGACAACGAGTCCTGCCGCGTTGTCGCCGTCCACGAAGACGGCTCCCGCACCATGAGCTTCGAGGGCCGCACCAACGTGATCGAGATGCTGCTGCAGATCGGCCGACTGCCTCTGCCCCCCTACATCGGCCGGGCCGACGGTCCACTCGACCGCGACCGCTATCAAACGATCTACGCTCGCGAACCCGGCAGCGTGGCCGCGCCCACCGCGGGACTCCACTTCACCGAAGGCCTGCTGGCGGCCCTTCGCGCCAAGGGGGTTCTCGTCCACGAGATCATGTTGCACGTCGGCCCGGGCACCTTCGCCCGAGTCGACGCCGAGCACATCGCCGACCATCGTGTGGCCCCCGAGAAGATCTTTGTGCCCGAGGAAACCGCCGAGGCTTACGCGCACAGCCGGGCCCGCGGCGGCCGCGTCATCGCAGTGGGCACCACCACGGTCCGCACTCTTGAGAGTGTGGCCACTCCCGGGCGAATCACCGCCGGGCCGGGGGAAACAGATCTGGTGGTCCGCCCCGGCCATCACTTCCAGGCAGTTGACGCTCTCATCACCAACTTCCACCTCCCAAAGTCGTCGCTGCTCTTCCTCGTCGCGGCCTTCGCGGGATGGGAGACCATCCAGGGCACCTACGCTCAGGCCATCCGCGATCGCTACCGTTTCTATAGCTACGGCGACGCCATGCTGATCCGCTGACCACAGGCGCTCAGGGCATAAACTCCATGAAAGTTATGAACATAGTCCACCGCTCTGCCGCCGGCCGGGCCGTCGTGTTCGGCCTTCTTCTCCTTCTCGCCCTGGGGGCTGCCTGCAAGAAGCTCGGCCAGGTGGATGTGCCTGCCACCAATCCCAACCCTCCGGTGGGTCCGCTCCCCTCTGCTGTCCCCAGCGGCACCGTTGTCATTGGCGGCCCCGGCACTCCCAGACCCACCGCCACCCCGGCCGCCTCTCCGGGCGCCTCCCCCAGCCCGACCGGCTCTGCGACGCCCTCGAGTTCACCCGGTTCAGCCTCCTGTTCGCTCGCGGCCATGCCCGAGGGTTCGCCGTGCCGTGAGGAAGCCCCCACCTTCCTGGCCCAGGTCGAAGCCGCGCAAGCCGAAGTGGCGCGCCTGCGTCCCGACTTTTTCGAAGGCGGCCGCGTCCGAAGCGAAGACGCCTATGTTCAGGAGGTGGCCCGCATCCTGCGAAGCCGCGGTCTGTGCGCGTCACAAGGCGGACCGAAAGACGAAGTCGCGGTCAAGACCAGCAACGACTGGAATGATCAATACGACATCGTCCTCGGCAGCGGCCAGACCTGGACCAGCTACCAGGTGACCTGCCGGCCCGCCCGCTTCTAGTTCGGGCCCCGCGCCACCCTATTTCACTCCCAAGGCACATGACAGAACTCGACATCTCCCAATTGACCGAGGTCGTGCGCGAGCAGTCGCTGCGCGTCCAGACCGCCGCCACCGAAATCCGCAAGGTCATCGTCGGCCAGCCCGCGCTCGTCGACCGGCTGTTGATCGCCCTCCTTTGCCGAGGCCACCTGCTGGTCGAAGGCGTTCCGGGTCTTGCCAAGACGCTGGCCATCAAGACCTTCTCACGGGTGCTCGACCTCACCTTCTCGCGCATCCAGTTCACCCCTGATCTGCTGCCCGCCGACCTCGTGGGAACCCTGGTATTCCAGCCGAAGTCAGGCGAGTTCACGGTGCGCAAGGGCCCCGTCTTCGCCCACCTCGTGCTGGCTGATGAAATCAACCGCGCCCCTGCCAAGGTGCAATCCGCTCTGCTCGAGGCGATGCAGGAGCGTCAGGTCACCATCGGTGACACGACCTACCCCCTGCCCGAGCCGTTCCTCGTCTTCGCCACCCAGAACCCCATCGAGCAGGAAGGCACCTACCCGCTGCCCGAGGCGCAGGTCGACCGCTTCCTCATGAAGGCGCGCATCGACTACCCGAAGAAGGAAGAAGAGCGCCAGATCCTCGATCGCATGCTCCTGGTCACTCCCGACGAACTCGGCGTGTCGAAAAGGCTCGACCAGGCCTCCGTCCTCGCCATGGCCAAGCTCGTCCGCAGCGTTCATCTCGACGAACGCGTCCGCAACTACATCATCGAGATCGTCACCGCCACCCGCAAGCCCCGCGAAGTGGGCCTTGGCGATCTCTCCCACCTTATCAGCTTCGGCGCGTCGCCCCGCGGCACACTCGCCTTTTCCGAGGCCGCCCGGGCTGTTGCCTTCCTCCGAGGCCGCGCCTACGTGGTCCCCGAGGACGTTAAGGAAATCGCGCGCGATGTCCTGCGTCACCGCATCCTCCTCACCTATGAGGCCGAAGCGGAGAACGTCACCAGCGACGCCGTGGTCGACCGCATCCTGGAACGCGTCGAAGTTCCCTGACGTCTTCAGGCAGAGGCCGCGCCCCAGGAAAACAGAAGGTGTCGACACTCGATCGCGAGACGCTGCGCAAGATCCGAAGGATCCGGCTGCACACCCGCCTCATCCTCGAATCCGGAATCGTTGGCAGCTACCACGCTGCATTCAAGGGCCGCGGGATGGAGTTCGCCGAGGTTCGCGAGTATCAGCCCGGTGACGACGTCCGCACCATCGACTGGAACGTCACCGCGCGGTCCGGCGTTCCCCACGTCAAGAAGTACATCGAGGAGCGCGACCTCACCTTGATGTTGCTCATCGACATCTCGGGATCGTCATCCTTCGGTTCGCGCTACCTCGCCAAGCGCGACCTCGCCGCCGAGATTTCCGGGGTTCTCGCCTTCTCCGCGGTGGCCAACAAGGATCGCGTGGGCGCGGTCCTGTTCTCCGATCAAGTTGAGATGTTCATCCCACCCTCGCGCGGTGAGATGCACGCCCTGCGCATCGTGCGCGACACCTTGGTGCATCCCGGTCGTTCCCGCGGCACCTCGATCCAAAGCGCGGTGCGCTTCACCCGCGGAATCCTCAAACGTCGGTCCATCGTGGCCCTCATCTCGGACTTTCAGGACCACGGGTACGAGAAGGCGCTCGCCGCTCTGCGGCGCAAACACGACGTCTTCGCGCTGCACCTCTCCGACCCCCGCGACACCTCGATACCCGATGTTGGTCTCGTGCGCCTGACCGACCCCGAAACCGGAGAAGTGGTGGTCCTCGACACGTCCGACCCGCGCGTTCGCGCCGCACTCCTCCCGCCCGATCATGAAGAGATCCGCGCCGGGCTGCGCCAGTGTGGTGTCGACTCGTTGGCCCTCACCACTTCCGAGCCTTACGACCGGCCCCTTCAGGGCTTCTTCAAGGGACGGGAGCGGAGGCGATGAACTTCCTGCTCGGCTCGCTCCTCTATCTCGCCCTGGCCCAGGCAGATACCACGCCGCCCCCGCCCCCCACCGTCGAGGTGAAGGCCAGCACCACCAACGTCTCCATCGGAGAACGCTTCCAGGTGACGGTCGAGCTGCGGGGGCCAAACGGCGCCACCTACGATTTCCCGAAAGAGATCGTCGACGCGTCGGTGGAGTTGATCCACGCCGAGGCGGCGCAGCCGCTCGCCCGGGTCGCCGTCTACGACACGCAGGTCTTCGCCATCGACGCCCAGGCGCGTATCCCCGAGATCAGCATCCAGTACACGTTGCCCGATGGCACCAAGGGCTCGGTCAAGAGCACGCCCCTCGCCCTGAACGTCGTCTCCACCCTGGATCCGAACGAGCCCAATCCCGCGCCCGCCGACTTCGCGCCTCCGATGCCCGTCCAGGTGTCGCGCGCTTTCTGGGTCACCGCCGCCCTCGCCGCCCTTGTTGTCATCGCCCTTCTCGTCTTCCTCTTCCGCCGACTTCGTTTCCCCAAAAAGCCCAAGGATCCCAGCGTCACTCCGGCCATCACGCCCGAGGAAGAAGCGCTCGCTCGTCTCGACGAGCTCGCCACCACGAATGCCTACCGCGAGCCCAAGACGTTCTACATTCGCCTTGTTCAGGTGCTCAAGCAATACCTCGAGCGCCGCCTCGAGGCGCCGGTGCTGGAGATGACCACCACGGAAACCCTGGCCTTCGTGAAGGCGCATTCGTGGACCGCACCCCACGCCGTGGCCCTCCGCGACCTCATCACCGCGGCTGATCTGGTGAAGTTCGGCGGCTCCTCGGATGCCACCAACGCCCTTCGGCAGATCCAGCTCGTGCGAGATCTGGTGGGCCGGGTCGACCGTCTCCGTCGCACCGCTCTCGAGCTTGAAGCCCGCGAAACGGAACGGAGAAAGATCGCCTGATGTCGTTCGCCGGTCTTCAGTTTCAGGCGCCGTGGTTCCTGATCCTTCTCCCGCTGCCCCTCGTGCTCGCCTTCCTCGCCGGGCGCATGGAGCGCTTCGCGCCCACTCTCAGCTTCCCCCGCACCTCGCTCGCCAGGACTTTCCCACCCAATCTGCGCACCCGGCTGCGCGCCCTGCCCTTGTGGCTCGCGGCCATCGCCCTCACTCTGATGGTGATCGCCCTGGCGCGTCCGCAGAGGGGCCTTGGCCGCGATCAGATGACCACCGAGGGCGTCGACATCGTGATCGCCCTCGACGTTTCGGGCTCGATGGCGGCCGAAGACTTCCAGCCCGACAATCGTCTCGCCGTGGCCAAGTCGGTGGTGGCCGACTTCATCCGCCGCCGCACCCGGGACCGCCTGGGTCTGGTGATCTTCGCGGGCCGCGCCATCACCCAGTCTCCCGCTACCACCGATCAGGCTCTGCTCCTCCGTCAGCTCGAGGATGTGGCGCTCGATCGCCTGCCCGACGGCACCGCCATCGGCTCCGGCCTCGCCACGGCGCTCTCTCGGCTGAGCAAGTCGGAGTCGAAGACGAAGCTGGTGGTTCTGGTCACCGACGGCGCCAACAACAGCGGCGAGATTGACCCCGACACCGCCACGGACATCGCCAAGGCCATGGAGATCAAGATCTACACGGTCGGTGTGGGCAAGGGTGGCATCGCTCCGATTCCGGTCCGTGCCCAGGACCCCTTCACCGGTCGGATCGTCTCCCGCACTGTGAACATGGAAGTACCGATCGACGAAGACCTGCTCAAACGCATCGCTGAACGAACAGGGGGCGCCTTCTTCTCCGCCACCGACGAGTCAAGCCTCCGCGACATCTTCGGCCGGATCGACGCCCTCGAAACCACGCGGCTCAAGAGCCTCTCGTTCCGGCGGTACCAGGAACTCTTCGCGCCCTTCCTCAACGCCGCCCTTGCCCTCATGCTGCTGGCGGGTTTCCTGTGGACGCGCGGCCTGCGCGTGCTTCCCGTCTGATCGCGCCATGACCCTCGCATCACCGCTGTGGCTGCTGGCGCTGCTCTTGATTCCTGTACTCGCGTGGGCCGCCACCCGCATCCGGCGCGCCGACCGCGAGCGAATGGAAACTCTCGTCACGTCCTCGATGTTCGATCGCATCGGCCGGCGCTTTCAGGCGCCCACGGAAACGGTGCGCGGCGTTCTCCTGGTCATCGGAGCCATCCTGCTGGTGTTCGCCATGGCTCGTCCGCAATGGGGCATCGTGCGGGAACGGGTCGAGCGCACCGGCGTTGATGTGGCCCTCGTCCTTGATACTTCGCTCTCGATGTCGGTGGAGGATGTGTCGCCGAACCGCTTCTTCCTGGCCAAGCAGTCGCTCTCTTCGCTGATGGCCCGGCTCGCCGGCGACCGTTTCTCTCTGGTGGCCTTCGAAGGGGAGGCCTATCCGCTCGTGCCCCTCACCCTCGACGCCGACGCAGTGGCCCTTTTCCTCGAGACGCTCGAGCCGGGCTTCGTGCCCACGCCCGGTTCCAATCTGGTATCCGGGATTCAGTCGGGCATCGCCACGTTCGTCGATCCCGGTCGGGTGAACCGCGTCATCGTCCTGGTTTCGGACGGTGAGGATCTCGAGGAGGGTCTCGAGCCCGCGGTCACCGCGGCCCAGAAGGCAGGCGTGATCATCCATACCGTGGGAGTAGGGTCGAGCCAGGGTGGGCCGGTTCCGGATACCGCGGCGGACGGAACCCGCAGCGGATACAAACTGGAAAACGGCGACCCCGTCATCTCCCGTCTCAATTCGGAAAACCTGATCCGCCTCGCTCAAGCCACCGGAGGCAAGTTCACTCAGTTGGCCACCAACAACACCTCGCTCTCACCGATCACCTCCGCCATTGAAGCCATGGAGAACCGTCAGGCCGCCGCCGAGTTCTCTTTCCGCAAGAAGGAACGCTTCCAGATTCCCCTCGGCCTCTCGCTGCTCTCCTTCATCCTCGCCCTGTTCGGCCCGGTCCTGGCCGAGCGTTTCCGTCGTGCGCGCGCCGCCGCCTTGCTGATCCCGCTGCTGCTTCTGGCTCCCGTGGCCCACGCCGATCTCAAAGACGAGATTCTGGCCCGTCCCTCGCGCGAGACCAGCAAAGGTCTGAAGGCCTATGAAGCGGGCGATCCTGCCGAAGCTCTTGCCGCGTTCGAGAAGGCGCGGGCCGCGCGTCCGGGCTCCGCGGTTACCCGCTTCAACGAGGCCGTGGCCCAGGCCAAGTCGGGCAAGGCCGCGGAAGCGGCCGCGACCTTCACCACATTGTCGCGGGAAAAGAACGAACTGGGATTCGAGAGTCACTACAACCTCGGCAACGCCCTGCTCGCATCTCAGCAACTGCCTGGAGCGGTCGCCGCTTATCGCGATGCCCTCAGACTCAAGCCCGACGACATCCGGGCCCGCCGCAATCTCGAGATCGCCCTTCGCCAGATGGAGCAGCAGAAGAAGGATCAGGAGAAGAAGAAGGAAGACGAGGACAAGAAGGACGACAACAAGGACAAGGACGACAAGCAGCAGCAGAAGCCCTCGCCCGAGGAGCAGAAGAAAGAGCCGCAAAAGTCCGAAAAGGAGCGCGAGAATGAACGGTTCCAGAAAGAAACCGGCATGTCCAAAGACCGCGCCATGCAGCTGCTCAAGGCGCTCGAGCAGAACGAGAAGATCGAGCAGAAGAAGAAACTCGAAACCGAACGCGCCCGCCGCCGCAAGGGGAAGGACTGGTGAGAATCGCCCTCGCCTTCTTTCTCCTCTTCGCCCCCGGCGTCTTGTGGGCACAGAGCGGCTCGGTGCGGAGCGAGGTCGATGCGAACAAGATCGGTGTCGACGACGTCGTCACCTTGTCCATCGTCATGGAAGGCGATGCCGCCAGCCTCGACGTGGCCATGCCCGGCTTGAGGAATCTGCGCGTCGTCGCCGGACCGTCGACATCAACCCAGATCTCGTTCGTGAACGGCTCGATGTCGCGGCAGAAGAGCATCACCTTCGTCCTGCGCGCCGAGAAGACGGGTACCGCCGAAGTGGGGCCGGTGGCGGTGCAGGGTCATCCGCCCACCGCGCCCATCACCATTGAAGTTGTGCCGGGAGCGATTCGCCCCGCCCAACCCCAAGACCCTTTCGCGGGCGACCCTTTCGGCGGCCGCGACCCGTTCGAGGAGATCTTCGGCCGTCCTCAGCGCCGGCAGCCCGTCAATCAGGGGAAGTTGTTCGTCGAAGCCACACTCTCGCGCCCGGCCGCTCGAGTGGGCGAGCCCATCCTCGTGACGTACTACGTTTACACCCAGATCTCCCTCACCGGTGTCGAATTCGCCGCCCCCCCCAAGTATCCAGGCTTCTGGGCCGAAGAAGTCGACCGCGCGCGCGGCGACTCCACCGGCGAGAACACGTCGGTCCAGGGCGAGGCGTACCTCCGTTATCCGGTGCTCGAGCGACTTCTTTTTCCCACCAAGCCCGGCCTGCTCGAGATTCCCGAAGCGCGGCTTCGTCTGGTGCCCGCGGGCGGTCCCTTCGGCATAGCCGCGCCCATCGAACGCAGCACCCGCGCCCTCAAGGTGAAAGTCGACTCGCTGCCCAAAGGAACGCCCGAGGACGCCGCCGTCGGGTCATACCAGGTCGAGGCGGCGACGGATCGCACCAGCGTGGTGCTCGGCGATGCCCTCACCTTCCGTTTCAAGGTGACCGGCCGCGGCAACCTCAAGTGGGTCGATGCCGCGCCCGATCTTGTGATCTCCGGCGCTCGCGTGTTTCCGCCCCGCGTCACCTCCGACCTGCGCACTACTCGCCAGGGCATTGAAGGCAGCAAGACCTGGGAGTTCGTGATCGTTCCAGAGCAAGCGGGGGCTTACGAGATCCCCTCGATTTCCTTCCCCTACTTCGACCCCCAGGTTCAGACCATGCGGACCGAGCGCACCCAGGCGATCGCCATCGAGGTCACCGCGGCGACGTCCTCGACCTCCGATGCTCCACGCAAAGCCGCAGGTCCGGTCTCGCTTCGCGCCGATCTCGATGACCCCCAGACCGACCTCGCCCCCGTCGCTGGTCTGCTCGCCCTTCTTTCGGTGGGGGCGCAGGTCTACATCTGGCGTCGCCGGCCGCAGGTGGCGAAGGGCTCGCACCTGGACAGCGCCACGGTGAGCGCGGCCGTGCGCGAACTGCGGGACGACACGTTGCTCAACGCCACGAAGGAACGAGCGGCAGCGCGGATCGCTGGTGCGCTCGAAACCGTCTTCGGTCCACGGCCGGGCTGGCCGATGGACGACGCGGGCGATCGCCTGCGCAGCCTCGCCGACGATCTCGAGTTCCTGCGCTTCGCGCCGCAGCTTGGGAGTTACGACGCCAAACTCCGCGAAGTGCGCGACCGCGCGTTGGCGATTCTGGAGGCGGTCCATTGATGCGCCTCCGATCTCATGTCGGCATGCTCGCCGCACTCCTGCTTTGGACTTCGGCCGCATCCGCAGAAACGCCCGCGCTCACGGCGACCGAAGGCTTCCGCCGAGGGAACGAGAGCGCCGCGCGCAGCGCCTGGACCGACGCCATCGCCGAGTACCAGCGCCTCGATGCCGCAGGCATCCGCGCGCCCTCGCTGTATTGGAACTGGGCACAGGCCGCCTCCGCCGCGGGTCGCAAAGGTGAGGCCATCTGGGCGCTGTTGCGCACCCAGGAGCTTGCCCCAGGCGACCCCGGCGTGGCCCGCGAACTCGAGCGATTGCGCGGCGAACTCGGCCTTG
>JAGNNV010000107.1 GCA_017990495.1 Vicinamibacteria bacterium | reverse complement strand
GCCGCGCGCCGGGTGGCCGCACGGACCGCGTGGCTCGCCGCCCTCACCGGCGCGGCGGGCCTCGCGTTCGCCCTCATCGTCGCGGCCCCCTTCGTGAGGCTCGTCCTCACGCGCGACTACTACGAACTCTATCGAGGCTACATGCTCCCCGTTCCCGATGTGGCCTATTCCTTTGTCGCGCCGTTCGGCATCCCGATCGCGCTCGCGGCCGCCGCCGGTCTCGCGCTGGGCTTCCGTTCGGGCCTTCTGCGAGGGTCCGCGGCGCTGTTTGTGGCGACCGAGGGTTTGCTCGCCGTCGCGGTGTGGAGCCTCCTCATCCGTCAGGTCGGCATGCAGTATGCCTTCCACATCGCGCCCGCCATCGTCGTCGGTCTTGTGGCCCTCGGTTGGACGCTCTGGAATGGTTCTCGACGCGCCCGCGCGGGGTTGATCCTCGGTCTCGTTTACATCGTGATCACCTTCGGCGTCAGCCTGGGGTTTCCGCCGCAGACCGATTCGGCCTGGCTCAAGGCCCTGCTCCCGGCCGACGCCGCTCCTTTCCACCGAGACGACCTCGAGGCCCTGCGCTCCCTGGTCGATCGACTGCGCATGACGTGCGGCCCGGATCAACCGATCCTCGTCGTCTCTTCGTCATATACGCTCAACTCGGACCTTCTTGTGCAGGCGGAGCGGCAGTTCTACGGACGGGCGAACACGCGGCTGACGGTGGTGCCGACCGCGGAGGTCGACACCCGCGATTCCTACCCGGTCTCGCGGCTGATTGCCGCTCAGTGCGCGGTTGTCGCCATTCCCCTTCAGCTCCACCTCGCGGCCGACGAGCAAGACCTCCTCTCGGTCAGCCATGCGATGTTCCGGGATCGAGTCGGCGTCGCTCGGGATTTCGAGCGGGACCCAGGGACCCTCGAGTTGCGCTGGGGCGTCCAGGTGGAGGTGTTCCGCCGCGTCCGTCCGACGCCTCCTGAGCATGGACTCGAGACGTTGCGCTTGTTCGAGAGCGCGATTCCCGAGCCTCCACCGACGCAGCCGCGCTGGGTCATGGTTGGCGGGAGCTTCCCCGCCTGGGTGACTGCACTGGCCGACTCCGCGACTCGTATCGTGCTCCACCCGACGCCTCGCGACGCCGGCGCAGCGACGGTGGCGGTCCATCTTGGACAGGACGACGGGCCGCTCGAGGTACGCGGCGCCCTGACCTTCTTCAACCCACGCTGCCAGGGCGTCGAGTTGCGCATCGGATCGATGGCGCTTGGTGGTGTCGAAGACGCCACCTCGATCATGAGCCGCCCTGGAACGCTGCCCGCCACGTTCGTTGCCGCGGTGAACGTCCCCGAAGGACGCCCTCTGGCGCTGCTGGCGACGATCCCGGAGGGGCAGGAGTCGATTGACTACTGTCTGGTTCGCGTGGACGAGATCCGTGTGACGACCAGGGCCGGCGGCTGAACGTGGCGCAGGTCGTTCGAACCGGGCTCTGTCTGGCGGTTCTGTCCGTTGTCGTTGCCGCGCTCCTGTGGCCCGTGCTCTGGGGCTCGTCGGTGTTGGTCGCAGCCGACTTTCTCAAGTACTGGCCCCCCTGGGCGGCGGGCCTCGGAGACGGCACACCCGTCCACAACCTCGACCTGAGCGACAACATCCTCTACTACCTTCCCGTGCGCGAGTATGCCGCCTCGTCGTTCCGCGAGGGTCGGCTGCCGCTGTGGAACCCCTACCTCTTCTCAGGGACGCCCTTCCTGGCGAGCGGTGAATCGGGGCTGTTCTCTCCCCTGAATGCCTTCTTCTTTCTGTTCAGCGCCCCCCGCGCGTTTGGCTACTCCGCGGCCCTTCAGCTCTTCCTTGCCGGCGCCTTCATGTTCCTCTTGCTCCGACGCATGGGCGTCGGTCGCGCAGGCTCCACCTTCGGCGGCCTCGTTTTCATGCTGAACGGCTTCTTCATCGTGTGGCTCGAGATGCTCAACCTGGTGGGCGTTGCCCTCTGGATTCCTCTCGCCGTGCTGGCCGCCGATCTGTGGATCGAGCATCGAAGCCGCGCCGCCGCCGCTTTGTTCGTCACGGTCATGTGCCTGCAGTTTCTCGTGGGGTTCTTGCAGGTTTCCCTCTACCTGATCGTGGCCACGATGGTGTACGCCATCTTTCGGGCGCCGCGGAGGTGGAGGGCGTTGCTGGAGCTCGGGGGGATGACCCTCCTCGGCGCGGGGCTTTCGGCCGTGCAACTCCTGCCTCACCTGGAGCTCATCCAGCGCTCGCACCGTGTGGGCACCCAGCCAGACTGGGCTCTGGTCAATCTGGACCATCTTCGCCACCTGGTCACGCTTGTCGCGCCCAACTATTTTGGCAGCCCGGTGGGCGGCAGCTACAGGGGCGCCCTCAACTACACCGAGTTGTGCGGATACGTGGGCGTGGTGCCCTTGGCTCTGGGTCTGTTCGCCCTGGCACGGTTGCGACGGAGGGGCGCCGCTTACTTCGCGACCCTGGGCCTCGGGGCGCTGCTCGTGTATCTCGAGACCCCACTCAACACTGCGCTCTGGTCCGTGGTGCCTGGTTATAGCCTGGGCATCGGCTCGACCCGGATAATCTGCCTCTTCACTTTTGCGGCGTCGGGCCTCGCTGCGATCGGTTTCGACCGGATTTGGGAGCAGGCACAACGACGGTTGTGGCTTCGGACCGGCGTCGTCGCCTTGTTCGTCCTGAGCGCTTTCGACCTGCTGCATTTTGGTCGCCGGCACCTGACCATGGTCGATGAGAGCCTCGTCTATCCTCGGAACGACGCCATCGAGTTCCTCAAGAGGATCCCGGGGAAATGGCGGGTGGCCAGCACTCCGGGCGTGTTGCCGCCCGACAGTGGAATGGCCTACGGCCTCGAAAGTGTCGAGGGGTACGAGTCCCTCTTCAACGGTCGGTATCGGGATTTCATGGCTGCGGCGGACCCGAACGTGGGAGCTGACCCGAACTATCACGGAGTCCTTCTCTCACGCTTCGACTCTCCTCTACTCGACGTGCTCAATCTGAGGTTCATTCTCACGGACCAGGTTCTCTCGGATCCGCAGTTGATGTTGCGCTACGAGGGAGCCGCCCGCGTGTACGAGCGAAAAAGCGCTCTGCCGAGGGCGTTCGTCGTGTGGCGCTACCGAATCATGCCCAGCGCTGCCGCCGTCCTGACGGCTCTTCGGGGTGGATCCGTCGACCTGGCAAACGAGGCGCTGCTCGAGCGGGCTCCCGGCCTGACGCCGTCGGAGGAGCCGGGAAAGGCGGAGGTACGCATAGCCTCCTATGAGCCCGAGCGAATCGTGGTGGACGCGCATCTGTCCCAACCGGGACTGCTCGTCCTGGGGGATGCCTACTATCCAGGCTGGCGGGTTCTTGTGGATGGCGAACCTCAAGAGATCCTGGTGGCCAACCACGTCGTCCGGGCGGTAGCGCTCGATGGAGGCTCGCATCGCGTCGAGTTCATCTTCCGGCCTTCATCTTTCCTCGTGGGACGCGTTGTTTCCCTTGGAACGCTCCTGGCCGCGATGGTCGCCTTCGCCCTGTGGCCGCGAAGGGCAGGCACCCCCTGAGGGACCATGCCCGATTTTGACAACCGGGGCGTACGCGGCCGGGGCTACGTCGTCGTCGCAGCGCTGTTTCTGATCCTGACTGTCGTGGCCACGTGGCCCCTCGCGCTGCACCTTGATACCCACGTTCCTGGGGATCCGAACGATCCCGGCGACTACTGGGCCTACTACTGGGATCTGTGGTGGGTGAAAGAGGCGCTCCTGAGCCAACAGAGCCCGCTTCACACGTCCCTGTTGTACCGCCCGGACGGAGCGGATCTGTACTTCCACAGCCTGATGATCGCCCCGAGCACCCTGATGGTTCCCATCACGGCATTGCTCGGGCCGACCATCAGCTACAACTTCCTCGTTTGGCTCTCGTTTGTGGGAAGTGCATTCGGTGTGTATCTCCTGGCATTGCGGGTCCTCGGACCCCTGGGCTCGCGCCGAGCCGCGTTTCTGGGCGGTGTCGTTTACGCGTTCAGCGCGTATCGCTTCAGCCGCATGATGGGACACCTCGACCTGCTCTCCACCCAGTGGCTGCCCTTCGTGGCGCTGTTCCTGCTTCGCTCCGCTCGCGAGGGGGGCTGGGCAAACGCATGCGCGCTCGCCGTCTTCACTGTGCTGACCGGGCTTACCAACTGGTATCTCACCTTGAGCCTGGTTCTCCTCGTTTGCACTTTCCTGTTCGAGCGGCTTTTCTCCGGCGGCTGGGCCGCGGCGGCCCGGATGCTTGGCCGGATTGCCCCTTCATTGCTGCTCGCGGCGGCCATGACGAGTCCCGCCTGGCTCGGAATCTTCCGCGAAGGCGGACAGGGCGGGCAGCTCGGCGACCCGCTCGGGGACAACCTCGCCAACTCTGCTGACCTCCTGGGTTTCGTTTTGCCGTCGTCCGCTCATCCCCTGTGGGGTCACGCGATCGACAGCGTACGTATGGCTCTCTTCGGTCCGAACGACAACGTCGTGGAGAACACCGTGTTTCTCGGATTCGTTCCTCTCACCCTCGCCTTCGTGGGATGGCGCGAAGCCCGCTCGGCCGAGGCTCGGCCCTTTCGGTGGGTGTGGATCGTGTTCATCGTCCTGTCGATCGGACCCTGCCTCCGGGTCTTGGGGCACACCGTGCGAATCGGAGAGTGGGCGGTGCCAATGCCCTACCTTCTGCTCTATCACCTGCCCTACGGAACGCTGGCGCACGCGCCGGTGCGCTTCGTCTTGGTGGGAGGGATCGGGCTCGCCGTTCTCGCGGCCCTGGGTGCGCAGCGTGTGCTGGTCCGCAGGGGCCCTTTAGCCGCCTCGCTTCTGGCCGCGGCCGGCTGCCTCGCGCTGTTCGAGACCGCGGCCGTACCCTATCCCCTCGCTGCCGTGCGCATCCCGGCGGTCTACGATCATCTGACCGGGCCGGCCTCCGGCGTCGTCCTGGAGGCGCCGATACCGGACTGGCCGGCGCAACTTCCCCAGAGAATGCTGTATCAGACACGTCACGGTCATCCGGTCTTCGGCGGTTACCTTTCGCGGAGCCTTCCTCCTCAACCCTTCGAGACCCTCCCGGGGTTTCGCGAGATCAAGAAGCTCTCGCTGGACGGCTCCGATATCGATCACATCGGCCGCCCAATCCTGCCCGCCGTTGCCCGCGTGGTACTGCGCGCCTATGGGACGACCGATGTCGTTCTGCTCAAGAATGATTTCCAATACCTGCCCGGGCTCAACGACGCCGGCGCGCAGGCACGCATCGTTCTTACCAGTCTGCTCGGCGCGCCCATCTACGAGGACGATGAAGCCGCGGTTTTCTCAGTGGCCGATACGGAAGCCCCCGCGTTTGCCTGTCCGGAGCGCGGCTTCCTCCCGGTCGAGGGAGGATTGGCGAACCCGGAACGCGTCCTGCTGTCCCGTGGACGCATCGGGCTGTGGGCGCCACGAGATGGTCGCTACGAAATCGGGCTCACCGGGCATGCCCTTGGTAACTCCCGGGGCGTCGAGCTGCGGTTTAACGACGGCGTCGTCGGCGCAATGCCGTTTGAGGCCGGCCCCAGCCAGGCTCGCTATTCGCGCGAGATGAAGCGGGGCTGGCAGTTGGTCGAGCTGACATGCCGGATGTCGGCGGCGCCGCACCCGTCGCTGGAGAAAGATGCGCCATGCCTGGCTCTCTCAGGCATCGCGTTGACCGAAGGCCCGGGGTGACGATCCGACAGGGAACTCGCTGAACGCGTTATGGCCAGATCGCGAACTCATCTCGCGGAAACAGATCCGTGTTCAACCGGGTGTTGCGCCGCGCCGTTTCAGGGCCCACAACCTGGGGACTCGCGATCAACTCCGCAATCACGGCGACGATGTCGATCCCGGCGGCGGCGTAGTATTCGCGGCTGCTCGCGGCCCTGGCGAGGACGACCTGTGGGTCGAACGGAATGGCGGAATCGCTGCCGACCAGGACCTCCCCGAGGACGAGAACGTGCGGAAATACGCTGAGGAAGGTGTCGTGGATCCGTTGGGTCGGCGCCCAGCTCACGGCCAGACCGCCGGGCGCCAGGCGTCGTCGCACCAGATCGAAGTACTCCCGTGAATAGAGGTGGCCGGCAAATGCGCTGGTCGGGCGGAGCGCATCGGCCTCGATCACGTCGAACATTTGTTCGGAGCGGCGCAGGAAGGTGCGGCCATCGCCGGTCACGTGCGTGATGCGGGGATTCGACAGCAAGGAGATGAGCTCGGCCGAAGGATGACGGAGCGCCAGTTGCTGCAGAGCTTCTCGCTGGGCGCCTGCAATCTCGATGCACACGATCTGTTCCACGTCGTCGCGGCCGGCCGCGGCGAAGGCGGTGGCGCCCGAGCCCAGCCCGATGATGGCAACGTGACGGGGGGCTGGATGAATCATGACCGGCAGGGAGCCGAGCAGGGCGTGAATATGGATGTACGGAATCATGCTCTGGCCCAGGCCGTTGACGAACACGATGGTCTCCCTCGGCTTCGCGTCGGGGCCGATCTTCAGCAGCGACACGCCGTTGCTGTCTTCGCGCACAATGGTCTGCTCGCGGGTGGCTCCGTGCAGGCGCGCCCACAGGTCGTGGCCCGCAGGCACTGCAATGGCCGCCGCCGCCGTCACGCCCGCCGCGCCGAGGCGGGCCATCATCCGTCGCGACAGTGACGCCGGCTGCAACAGTCGGCCCAAAGGCCAGGCCAACAACCCTCCGGCCGCCACCAACGCCGCGATCGCGCCACTGGTGCCAAACCAGGGCAGCAGCAGCCGGCCGGTGACGGCGGCCCCGAGTACCGCGCCAGCGACGTTGGCCGCCATCAGGACACCGACCCGCGCGCCGAGGCGCGTCAGGTCCGACTGCGCGGCCTGCTGAAGGAATGGGAAACTGTAGCCCATCAGGAAGGTCGGAAGGCCGAACAGCGCCGCCGGCAGCAACAGGTAGAGCGCCATGAAGCGCAGCACGCCGCCGATGCCAAGCGGTGACCCCTCAAACTGTTTGAGCGCCCAGCCAATTTCGACCGGCTCGTATTCGGAGAGGTACCGGACAAGCTCACCTGGGTAGCCCGCGCCCACACAGGCAATGAGCACCGCGATCGACAGTCCGGCATAGGGGATCAGGGCGTACTGCACGAGCAGAAAGGTGCGGCCGGGCCGCGCACGGTGTTCAACGCGGCCGGCGGCCACCACGCCGCCGAGGCCAATCCCGGCCAGGTAGATGGTCAGCAAAGTGCCGAAGGTGAACGCCGTGGACTTGAGCATGACCCCGAGCAGCCGGAACCACGCGACTTCGAGGCCAAGGGCAATGAAACCGGTGAGGGCGTAGATCGTCGCCCATTGCCAGACCGGCAACGATGGGTCTCTCGTGACTTCAGGCGAAACGGTGGCGACGGATGCCGGCGCGTTTGGAGCCGCCGTCTCGGATCTTTCGATCAGGTGTCGTTGCGCGCTGAGGGCGGCGATGGCGCAGGCCGCATTGGCGAGTGCCGCGAGCCACAACGTGCGCTCGAGACCCATCGCGGGCAAGAACACCCACGTGGCTGCAAAGGCTCCGGTTGCGGCGCCGAGCGTGTTCCACCCGTAGAGGGCGCCCACGACGCGGCCGACCGCGTGGAGGTCCGTCGTGAACGCGCGCGCGAGCAGCGGCAACGAAACGCCCATCAACAGCGTGGGGATGAGCAGGCTGACGAACACCACGAAGCCCAGGGCCAGCGGCGATGCGGCGAGATGCCCGAGCCGTGACGGCAGCACGTCCGCGTACAGCGTGGTGCTGGCGAGGCCGAAAGCGCCGACCAACAGCTCCGCCGCCGCGAACGCCCGCAGGCAGTGCCGGCGCTCGAGCCGATCGGCCAGGCGCCCGCCGACGAGACTCCCCAGGCCAAGTCCGGCCATGAACCCCGTCAGGATCATTGTGGTGGAGGCGGCGTCGGCGCCGGTCAGGAGCACCAGCAGCCGGTGCCAGATCACCTGATACAACAGGGCCGCGAGGCCGGAAAGAAACGCGACGAAGTAGGCCGGTCCCCGGGTAAACATCGGCTTCAGGCGGCTCGTTACGAGCTGGCGGGTCTCTACTCCAACCGCGGTTCGGGCAAGGCGGCGGGCGGGTTGTCGGGGCGGGCGAGGCCCATTCGGAGGAGCGCCACCTCTTGAGCCAGGTCCTTGACCTGGTGCGTCAGGGCCGAGATGCGGATCGAATAGTGAAGGCAGAGCAGGGCCAGGTAGAGGATGCAAAGGAAGAACAGCGTCGAGGTGGGGACCACCGCGCCGACGAAGTCGGTCAGTTTGACGAGGAGATCGTAGCGGAGGATGAGGAGGACGGTGGTCAGACAGGACGCAATCCAGAGCCAGGAGTATTCCACCCGGAGAACCCGCCGACGGGCCAACTCGAGGATGGCAACGAACAGGACCAGGATGAGGGCGAGAAAAACGACGATCTGACGTGTCGGCACCGTCACTCCTTCCGATGGAGATCGCGGCCGGTGGTGGCCACGAAGAGGGAGAAGAGCATGTTGAAAACGTAGGCCACTGCGCCCAGGCCGCCGTGCATGCTTCGGCGGTTCCTTGAGGGCCGCATCCGGGCCGGTCGCTCGGTGATCGACAGCCGCGCCCGCCGAGCCAGAACGAGAGCATCGGCATCGGGGTACCGGTCCGGGAAACGGGACAGGGCGAAAAGGGCCTGGCCGCGGGGGCCGAGGGCCTTGAGCCCCGAGGTGGGGTCCGTGAGGCTCAGACCGGTGAGGCCGCGGGCCAGGCCTGCGAAGAGGCTGCGGCCCCATCGTCGCGCGATACCCCCCCGGTACGACTCGGGCGCGAGGCCGCGCGATCCGATCGCGAGATCGGCGCCGCTTCGAACCGCTTCGACCAGAGGGCCTACATCCGCGGGATCGTGCTGGCCGTCCGCGTCGAAGGTCACCACCACCTTGAAGCGGTGGCTGAGTCCGTACTTGATTCCGGCCTGGACCGCGCCGCCGTAGCCGAGGCGAAACGGGAGCGTGGCGACCAGGGCTCCACATTCGCGCGCCACCGCGGCGGTGGCGTCGGTGGACGCATCGTCCACGACGAGTACCACGGCTTCGGGCCAGGATGCACGCAAGGAGCCCAGGACCTCGGGCAGATTGTTGGCCTCGTTGAGGGCCGGCAAAGTGATGAGGAGTTCGGAGCTCACAAGCGCATTTCGCCCGTCAGTCTAACCGCAGGGCCATCGAGAGATCGCGATGGCCTTTCTGTTCATTGGCTCATTCAGGGGTCTGGCTTTGCGACCGGATCGCGGCGTCGCGGACATGGATGCGCACCACGGCGTCGTCCTCTGGAAACGCACGCTCCGAAATCAAGGAGTATCCCCCCGCGGCGACGTGCCGCTCCGCCGCATCGACGTAGTTCTGAGTCCAGGCGTCCCATTTCGCAAGCCAGTCAGGCCGGAAAGGGGAGTGCGGCCCCAGCCGCAGGGTGACGACGCTGCGATAACGCTCCGACGTCAGTGCCTCCTGCAAATGGACGTCGTATTCGGGACCCGCCTCCGGGGGATATCCGGCCTGGTAGCGCGGGTCCCAACCGGAACTTCCGGGAAACACGAGGAGGTCGACATCGGGCTCTCGTTGCCCGCGTTCAATGAGCTCCCAGGTCAACGCCAGGTGAGGAAGAAGGCCGGTCGTTCCCAGGAACAGAACCGGTTCTTTGGAAACGACATTGTCCGCAACGTAGGAGACGATCGACCCGGCGCCGCGAAGGGTGGAGGCGTCCGCGGCCTGCTCGTCCAATTGAGCGAGGGGGTTGCGCGCGACGAGGATCGCGGCCGCCAGCATGGGCCACACGGCAAGGCGCAAGCCTCGGCGGCCCATGATGCGGGCCGCCTCCGTTTCGGCGATCACCAGCATCACGGGCAAAACCGGAAACAGGTATCGCTCCTGCTTGTTGGGGTGTGCTGTGAGGAGCAGAAAGGTAGCGATCGCGAGGAGCAACGCAGGCAGGCGTGCGGTCTGAAGGCGGAACATCGCGATCCCGAGCAGAATGATCACGGCCAACCCGACCGGCACGCCGAGGTAGCTCAACACCACTCCTGGGTAGAACAAGAGGTTGGACAACCCGCGATGACCCTCGTCCAGATTCACCATGGCCCCGAGAATCTCCGTGCCTCGGTCCGGGTCACACCACAGGACCCCCAATGCCCAGGCCAGGACCGGCACGAGGGCGCCCGCGAGGGTCGTCAGGAGTTGACGGATTCTCGAGGATGGCGACGGCCAGGCCGCCGCCAACGGCAACGCCGCTATCAGGGGCAGACCGTAGCTGTACTTGGTGAGGAAGGCCAGGGCGGCCAGTAAGCCTCCCAAGGCGTACCAGGTGAGCGTGTCGCGGGTCCGGGCCTTCGCCGTCACCACGAGGGCGAGGAGAGTCAGGAACATTCCCAACGGCTCGCTCATGACCGTGCTGACGAGGCGCCAGGGTGCCGCAGAGATCAAGGTGACGACCGAAAGCAGGCCCAGCAGTGGGGGCGGCGAGTGGATACGCCCGGGCTCGTCAGACCACAGGCGGCGCGCCAGTAGCGGCAGGAGGCACAAACCCGCTCCAAAGGTCAGGAGGGAGCACGTGCGGGCCACGTCGGCGGAGATGCCGAAGGCGAGGAAGAAAAGCGTGAGGAGCCACGGATGCAGGAACGGCCAATGGACCTCGCTGAGGCTGGCCGTCAGGAACGCGCCCGGCTCCCCGTGATTGAGAGCCGCCGTCATCCTTGCCGCGGGCAGAGCGTGGCCGGCTTCGTCGGCGTGAAGCGGCAGGTCCTGGGCGATCAGCGCTTGATGGACGCGAACGCCGAGCAAGAGGCCAAGGACGAGGATGCCCACGTGAACGACCCGCTGTCCGAAGAACGTCGGCGGTTGCGTCACGGCCCTGCGGGAAGAGGCAGGAGTTCGTATATGAAAACGCGATTCCCATCCTCAGCCAACTCGGCGACGAGCTCAAGTCCGGGATGGCTCCCCTCAGGCCCGAGGAGCTCTTCCGTGGCAGGGTGATGCGTCGCCTGCAGGTGCCATTCCGGAACGACGATCAGGCGCACGCCTTCGTTTCGTGCGACCTCGAGCACGCGGTGATAGTCGG
>JAGNNV010000423.1 GCA_017990495.1 Vicinamibacteria bacterium | reverse complement strand
CGCCATCCATCGCGACCGGAAGGTATCCGAGTTCGCCTGCCCAGCCCGACGCGCCGAGGAGCGGTCGGCCTTCGGTCACGAACGCCGCGCCGATCGCGGTTCCCGCCATCACCACCCCTGCGGTCGCGCCCGCGGCCAGGTCGCGCATCTCATCCGCGAGCGCCGCCTTCACGTCATTCGCCACCACGATCCGTGGCGCCAGGTCCCCGAGGCTCTCTCGAGGCTTCCAGTTCGCGAACATCGGCAACACGTCGCACGCCGCGACCCGGGCCGAGTGGTCCACGAGACCGGGCACCGCGATGCCGATGCCGGCCGGCCGGATGCCATGTCGCGTGGCGAACTGGCGCAGTTGCCGCTCGAGAGTCGCGGGGGAGAATTCCGGTCCTGTGGCCGAGTCCTCCTCCGCGTCGCCGCAGAGGAAGAGCACCTTCGTGCCGCCCAGATCGACGCCAATGACGCCGGAAGGGGTGTCGCAGCTCATGGTGGGTCCTCGTGCCTCGCCGTGACCCCTGCTACTTGCGGTAGTCGAGAGGCGGCTTGCGCTCGCCGATGAGAGCCTGATAGACGAAGCCTGGTCCCTGGGCCTGCTTGAGTTCAGCCTTCGCCTTCTCGATCACCGCCGGTTGCAGGAACAGGTCGAGGGCGCTCGCCGCCAGGGTCTTGGCCGCGACCATCATGCCCTGCGTGCCGATGCTGGTTCCGCCGGCGGCCACCGCCTGCCAGGAATGGGCAGGGGTGCCGGGGACCCAGGTGGCGGTGGTGAGTTCCGCGGTGGCGACGTTCCATGAAACGTCTCCCACGTCGGTAGAGGCGGGGGCGGCGAGGCCCTCCTTATAGCGGGCCACCGCGAGGGTTGATTCGAGGGGGAGCGGCTTGGCCAGAGACGTTCGCAGCGTTTCAGCGAAGGCGCGTTCGTCCGCGGTCATCGTGTAGCCGCCCACTTCCCGAAGGTTCGCATCCACGATCCGGCCGAGGGTGTGGTTCGGGAGCTTGCCGTAAACGCCGTTCATGATCTCGTGCTCGACGCGGGTTCCGGTGCCCAGGGCCGCGCCCTCCGAGGCTTTCACCACCCGGTCGAACACTTCCCGCAGCACGGTGTTCTGCGGGTGTCGGACATAAAAGTACAACTCTGCGAAGTCAGGCACCACGTTCGGCGCGCTGCCTCCGCGGGTGATGATGAAGTGAATGCGGGTCTCCTGCGGCACGTGTTCGCGCATCATGTCGACCATGTAGGTCATGGCCTGAAGCCCGTCGAGCGCGGAACGTCCCTGTTCCGGCGCGATGGCCGCGTGGGACGCCTTTCCGTGAAAGCGGAATTTGGCGGAGAGGTTGGCAAGAGTGGTTTCCGGAGATGCGTCATTGGTCGCCGCGGGGTGCCACGACAAGACGGCATCCACATCGGAGAAGAGTCCGGCTCGGATCATGTAGACCTTGCCCCCGCCTCCTTCTTCCGCGGGCGTTCCATACACGCGCAGTGTGCCCGGGGTTTTCGAGGCGGCGAGCCAGTCCTTCACCGCCACCGCGGCCGCCACCGACGCGGCGCCAAAGAGATGATGGCCGCAGCCATGACCGGCCCCGCCCTCTTTGAGCGCTTTCTTCTCGGGAGCGGCGTCCTGAGAAAGACCAGGCAGCGCGTCGAACTCGGCGAGGATCGCGATCACCGGCTGGCCCGATCCATACGACGCGACGAACGCGGTGGGCATATCCGCCACGTTGGCACGCACTTCGAAGCCTGCCGCGGTCAGTTCCCGCTGCAGGCGCTGCGACGACTTTTCCTCCTGATAGCCCACCTCGGCGTACGTCCAGACGTCCCGTGCGCACGTCGCCCACCGCCCGCGCTGAGCTTCGATAGCTGCGATCACCGCGGCCTTGGGTCCGGGGGAGGGGATGCGGGGCTTCTGCGCGAGGGCGGAGGAAGCGGCCGGAAGGAGCGCGGCAGCGAGGATCAGGAGGGCGGAGGGAGCGGAGCGTCGCGCGTGGTGCATGGAACGAGAATAACAACGGCGGTGAGCCGATAGAGTTCGCCCATGAACCCCGAACAATTCAGGGCGTTTGGTCATCGGCTCATCGACTGGATCGCGGACTACCGCGCGGGGACGGCGGCGCGCCCCGTGATGTCCACCGTCGAACCCGGCTCCATCCGCGCCCAGCTACCGAAGTCGCCTCCGGACGCGCCGGAGTCAATGGATGCGGTCCTCGGCGATGTCGAGAAGATCATCGTGCCGGGAATCGCGCACTGGCAGCACCCGCGCTTCTTCGGCTACTTCCCATCAAACGGCGACTTGTCCTCGGTCCTCGGCGACTATCTGAGCACCGGGCTCGGCGTCATTGGCCTGTCGTGGCAGTCGAGCCCCGCGCTCACGGAGGTGGAGGAAGTCACCACGGACTGGCTGCGGCAGATGGTGGGGTTGTCGGACTCGTGGAGCGGGGTCATTCAGGACACCGCGTCGACCAGCACGCTCGTCGCCCTCATCTGCGCGCGCGAACGCGCATCGGGCTATTCGCTGGTGAAGGGCGGCATACAAAAGGTCGCTTCGCCGCTGGTGGTTTACGTCTCCGCTCACGCGCACAGTTCGGTGGACAAGGCCGCGCTCCTTGCGGGCTTTGGTCGGGATCATGTGCGTGTGGTGCCCGCGGGGGCGGACTACGCGATGCGGCCCGAGGCCCTGGCGGAGGCGGTTCGCGCGGATGTGGCTGCCGGGCTCACACCGTGCGCCGTGGTCGCGACCACGGGCACCACGACCACGACCGCCATCGATCCCATCGGCGCCATCGCGGATGTCGCCCGCGCTCAGGGTCTTTGGCTGCACGTCGATGCGGCGATGGCGGGCTCAGCCATGATCCTGCCCGAATGCCGCGGGTTGTGGCAGGGGATTGAAGGAGCTGATTCGATCGTCCTGAATCCGCACAAGTGGATGGGCGCGGCCTTTGATTGCTCCGTGTACTACGTCCGCGATTCTCAGCACCTGGTGCGGGTGATGAGCACCAATCCGAGCTACCTGCGGAGTG
>JAGNNV010000422.1 GCA_017990495.1 Vicinamibacteria bacterium | reverse complement strand
GGCTTCCTCCTGGATGTTCAAGGGCTCCGAAATCGTCCGGCCTCGTTCGTGGCCGCGCGCGTGGATGCCACGAACGCCCGCTTTGGGATCTTGTGGCTGGTGGCCTTCTTCGGCACGTTCCTGATGGTCGTGACCGAAAAGCCCACGGCGATCTTCATGGTCTTCGCTGTTCTCAAGGGCCTTCACGAGTTCGGCCTGGCGATGGAGCGGTCGGCTCGATAAGGTCAGGCGGACCTGGAAAGTGGGTCAGTGCCGGCTTGAAAGTCACGCCAAAGGCAGCGCCTGGTCCGGGACTGATGGCGAGAGATCCCCCGATCTGGCGGACGAGGTCGGTCACGAGGACGAGCCCAAGCGAGCGAACGCGCTTCGTGTCGAAATCGATCGGAAGTCCCACACCGGTATCCGCCACGGTGATTTGCACCTCTCCTTGAGGGCTCAGAGCGAGACTCATCGCCACCTCGCCCGCGGTTCCTTCCGTGAACGCGTGCTTGAGGCTGTTCGTGAGGAGCTCGTTCACGATCAGGCCGCACGGAATGGCCTGATCGATCTCCACGTACACAGGCTGCAGCTCCAGCCGCAGCCGCGTGGAGCTTGCCGCTGCCCGAAACAGCTGTTGGGCCAGCTGCCGCAGGTAGCCGCCAAGATCCACCTGCCCGAACCGATCGCTCCGGTAGAGGGTCTCGTGCAGCACCGCCATCGAGAGGATCCGGCCCTGCATGTCGCCCAGGACGCGTTTGGTGTCGGGCGCCGCGCTGCGTGAGGTTTCGAGCCTCAACAGACTCGATATCACCTGAAGGTTGTTCTTCACCCGGTGGTGGACCTCGCGTAGCAGGCCCTCCTTCTCCTTTAGAGACAGTCGCAGCAGGTCTTCGGCCTGCTTGCGTTCCGTGATGTCCGAGATGATGCCGTGCCAGAGGGTTCCCCCATCGTCCATCCGTTCCGGCATGGCGTCGCACAAGCGCCAGCGAAGCCCCTGCCGGGGCAGGATCACCCTGAACTCGCAGTGGAACGGATCGAGGGTCCGCGCCGATTCGAGAATCAGGGCGGTGACCCGCTCGCGGTCGTCCGGGTGGAGGCGTTCGAACACGGGTGTGGCGTCGTTCCGCACCTCCTCGGGTGTGAACTCATAGATGTCGCGTACCCCGGGGCTTGCGAAGGGAAAGCAGGAGCGGCCGTCCGCAAACAGGCGATACTGATAGACCACTCCCGGCACCTGAGCGGTCAGCTTTGCGATCATGTCGTGGCTCTGCTGCAGAATGGTCCGGTGCCGCTCTTCGCTCGCCGATAGTTCCGCGCGCGCCCGTTTGCGCTCGGTGACGTCGCGGACGATGAAGACAAGCTCCCTTGGCTCCCCCTCGCTTCCCCGGATGAACTCTCCGTTGGCCTCGATGTCGATGGCGCTCCCGTCGGCACGCAGGCCTCGATACTCCTCCGGTCCGGTCAGGATTCCCTGAAACATGCGGGCGATGTTCTCGGCGGCCCTCGGGTGCTCCTCTTCGGCGATGAAATCGTACAGGGAACGTCCCACCACCTCCGCCTCGTTCGCGTACCCCATCGTCGCGACGCCGACTGGAGAAACGAGGACGATCCGGCCCGTCAGGTCCGTTATGGTTATGTTGTCCGGCGAGGCGTTGAGGATCGAACGATGCCTCTCCTCACTCGCGCGGAGAGCCGCATCCGCCGCCTTTCGGGCCGTGACGTCCCGGACCAGGAGGATCATCTCGGTGGGTCGCCCATCCGCTCCCCGAATGAACTGAGAGTTCACTTCCACGGCGACCGTGCTTCCGTCCGGCCGCAGGCCCGTGTACTCGGTGGGCGAGGGCGGCGTGCCTCCCAGAATCGCGGCGATCCGCTCCAGAGCACGGGGGCGATCAGCGGGCACCAGGAAGTCGGTTAGCGGACGCCCGAGCACGTCTTCCTCCCGCTCGCAGCGCAGGAGCTTCAGGATGGCCGGCGAGACCATCTGGATGCGGCCCTGGAGGTCGGTGAGGCCCACGACGTCGGGGGAGGTGCTGAGCATCGAGCGATACCGCTCTTCGCTTGCACGCAGGGCCTCCGCGGTCTTCTTGCGCTCGGTGATGTCGCGCAGGAACATGACGAGCTGGCCCCCGGCCGCGGGACGGTACTGAACGCTCGCCTCAACATCGAAGGTCGAACCGTCCTTGCGCCGATGACGGGTCTCGAAGCGCTGTTCGCCTTGCTCTATAGCCCTCTTCACGAAAGGGGTCCGGTCAGGAGTCTGGTCCGCTTCGAGGTCGAGGTCGAGGTCGAGGATCCGCATCCCGAGGAGCTCCGACCGGCTGTAGCCGCTCATGCGGCAATAGGCCTGGTTCACCTCCAGCAGGAGGCCCTCGTCATTCACCAGCCAGAACCCGTCCATGGCGGTCTCGATGATGGAGCGGTTCACATCGCCCTCGGTAGCGGTGCGATGTGCGGTCATCTCGCGTGCGCTCCGCTTCGTCACCTGGCGCCGCTCCGGACCCTCGCCGTGCGCTGCTTCTTCATCTTGCGCCCTCCCCGGCCCGGGAAGAGACGGCTCCTGCGTTCGCGGCGACATGGGGGGGAGACGGCATCATCAGGAACCTTGGCTTCCGCCCGATCGTAAGGCGGAAGACAAGCGGGCGGCAATGAGCCGTTTGACGTAGAGCAGGCGGGCCGCAAACGGCTCATTGCCGGGCGGCTCCGGCCTCGCAGGCCGCGCTCTCCCGAGGGGGGCAGGTAGACTTCCCCTTACCCAACCATGGCGACCATTCTCCAGAAACTCCCGGCCGGCCAGAAAGTCGGCATCGCTTTCTCCGGCGGCCTCGACACGAGCGCTGCCCTGCACTGGATGCGCGCCAAGGGCGCCATTCCTTTCGCCTACACCGCGAACCTCGGCCAGCCGGACGAGACGGACTACGACGCGATCCCGCGCAAGGCCATGCTCTACGGAGCCGAGAAGGCACGCCTCATCGACTGCCGGGCGCAGATGGTGGCCGAGGGCATTGCGGCGCTCCAGAGCGGAGCCTTCCACATCTC
>JAGNNV010000106.1 GCA_017990495.1 Vicinamibacteria bacterium | reverse complement strand
TTCTTCTGGCTCGGGAAACTGGTGGAGATGGGTCCGACCGCGCAAATGTTCACGAACCCTCGGGAGAAACTCACCGAGGACTACATCACGGGAAGGTTCGGATAATGGAACGCCAGCACTTCGAGGGAGACCTCGAAGCCTTGAAACACCGCCTGCTCCACATGGGTTCGCTGTGCGAGGCCCAGACCCACAAAGCCCTTGTGTCTCTCATGGAGCGGCGGGTCGAACTTGCCCAGGCCGTCATCGAAGGCGACGCCGCGGTGAATCGTCTGCAGATCGAGATCGACGACCGCTGCCTGAAGATGCTCGCCCTGCAGCAGCCCATGGCAACCGATCTGCGGCTGATCACCTCGGCCATGAAGATGGGGGCCGACCTCGAACGCATCGGCGACCAGGCCGTGAACATCGCCGAGACCGCTCTGCGCCTGCTCGAAACCCCGCCCCTGCGTCCGGTGATCGACATCGCGGACATGGCGGAGATCGCCCAGAAGATGACCCGCGACGCTCTCGACGCCTTCGTGCGGCGAGACGCGGCACTCGCCCGCGACGTGCTGCAGCGTGACGATCGCGTCGATCAGCTGAAGGACAGCGTCTTCCGCGTGCTGCTCACTCACATGATGGCCGACCCCGGCACCATCGAACGGGCCCTCGGCCTCATCCTGATCAGCCGCAACATCGAGCGCATCGCCGACCATGCCACCAACATCGCCGAGGACGTGATCTTTCTCGTCGAGGCGAAGGACGTGCGGCACCACCACTCGGCCGAGTAGGGCGACGCGAACGGACTCGGACGACGAGCCTTGTGCCCGCACAGGCCCGCGGATAAGGTCCGCGCCATGAAGCCACTGGCCCAACTCCCCCTAGCCATTCCCCGGTCCGGAATCCGTGAGGTCATGGACCTCGCCATGGCCGCGGAGAAGCAGGGCCCGGTGATCCACCTTGAAGTGGGCCAGCCCGACTTCGCCACCCCCGCCCATATCGTCGAGGCCACCTGCCGGGCCGTGCGCGAGGGGCACACCAGATACATCTCCACTGCGGGCATCGGTCCGTTGCGGGATGCGGTGGCGCGCTCCCACGCGCGACGCACCGGGGTTGCCACCACGGCCGACCAGATCCTCGTCACCACCGGCGCCATGATGAGCCTCGCCACGTCGTTCCTGGCCCTGCTCGAACCGGGGGACGAGGTTCTTCTTCCCGACCCCGGCTGGCCCAACTACGCGACCTCGGTGGCCCTGGCCCGCGGTGTCCCCGTCCCCTACACCCTGCGTTCGCCCCTCTTCCAGCCCGACCTCGCAGAACTGCAGACGCTCGTCACGCCGCGAACGAAGATCCTGCTCGTTTGTTCTCCCTCCAATCCCACCGGCCAGATCACCGATCCCGCCATGACCGAAGCCCTCGTGGCCTTCGCGCGGAAGAACGATCTCTGGGTGGTCTCGGACGAGATCTACAGCGAGATCACTTTCGAGAACAAGGCGTCAAGCGTCTCGACTTTTGACACCGACGATCGATGTCTGGTGATCAGCGGGGTCTCGAAGACCTACGCCATGACCGGGTACCGCATCGGCTTCACCCGCGGCCGTCCCGATTACATCGCCGTGGCTTCCAAACTTCAGGAACCTTTCGTCTCGTGCGGAACCGCGTTCTCCCAGTGGGCCGCGGTGGCCGCTCTCGATGGCCCGCAGGATTGCGTCGAGGAGATGCGCCTCGCCTATCAGCGCAGGCGCGACATCGCCCTCGAGGTGCTGCGCGCCCGTGGGCTCTATCGCTACACCCCGGGCGGAGCGTTCTACGTGATGGTGGACATCGCGGAAGCCGGCATGGACTCGCGCGATTTCGCGGTGGCCCTGCTCGCGGAGAAACGCGTGGCTGTGGCCCCGGGCAGCACCTTCGGCCGTCTGGCCGATCAGGCAGTGCGGGTCTCCGTGGCCTCGCGTGACGAGGACGTGCGCGAAGGCCTCACCCGCATCTGCGACTTCATCGACGAGCGGAAAGCGAAGGCCGCGAAGTAGTGGTCCGCTTTTGCGCGGCGGGGTCGGAACCAGTTCGGTTCGTTCTGTGAGTCACTATGAGTCACGTTATGATTCGCGCCATGGAACAACTCTCCATGCGTGGTTTCGACAAGGAGCTGACGCGGCGGCTGCACGCGGTTGCGAAGGAGCGTGATCTATCGCTCAACCGGGCTGCCTTGCTTCTGATGCGCCGGGGCGCGGGCCTGGCCGAAGCAAAAGGCTCCGCGACCATCGGCACCGCACTCGATGGTTTCATCGGCTCGTGGTCTGTAGCCGACGAGAAGCGGGTCTTGAAGGCGATCCGCAGGCTGGATGTGGTCGACCCGGATCTCTGGAA
The DNA here is from genome assembly GCA_017990495.1 of Vicinamibacteria bacterium. GTDB lineage: Bacteria > Acidobacteriota > Vicinamibacteria > Fen-336 > JAGNNV01 > JAGNNV01. Next base: position 8,807 of record JAGNNV010000106.1, on the reverse strand, counting down.
ATGAGGGTTCTCCTCGATACCAACGCCTACACCGCTTTGCTCCGCGGGCATGCCGAGGTTGCCGCTCTCGTCCGTCGGTCGGGAGAGGTGTTGATATCACCGGTCGTCGCCGGGGAGTTGCTCTTCGGCTTCCGCAATGGCGCCCGCTACGAGGCGAACCGACGGCAGTTGGACGCCTTCCTCGAAAGCCCATTCGTGCGGTTCCTGGACATAACCCTGGTTACCGCCGACCGGTTCGGGCGCTTGGCCGCCGGTTTGCGAAAAAAGGGCCGGCCGATTCCCTCAAATGATCTCTGGATCGCGGCGCAAGCCATGGAAACCGGGGCCGATTTGGTGTCCTTCGACAAGCACTTTGCTGAGATCGACGGTCTCGCCTGGATCCGGCCCGAAGCCTGAACCCCTATCGGAAGAAGTCGAGGACCAGCGAGGCCCCGCCGATCGCCATCAGCGCGACCAGCATGCCCGCGAGCGCACGAGATCGACCCTCGCGGGCCCACAAAGCGCACAGGCCCGAGGCGCAAAGCGCCGATACCACGGGTCGGCCAGAAAGGCCGGAGCGAAGGACCAGCGGGCTGATGAGACCGATCACAGTGAAGGCTCCGATCACCCCGGCCCACGTAAGGAGGACCCGGGAAAGCAGCTTGCGGTCGTGCGGCCAGGTGAGAACGCCGATGGTCGCGGTGACGAAAAGGACGGCGGTGATCCACCAGTCCTGGCTTCCGACCACGCGGTTCAATTTCTCAGCCAGGGGCGCGGTCATGGGGCCCACGGCCACCGTCCCTTCTTGCGCGGTCATTCGCTCCATGGCCGCGACCACCGTATCCAGGAACCGGCGGTAGTAGAGGACAAACGCGGCGAGCAAGGCCATCAGCACGGGTGTGGTGCGCCGCCACCTTACGGACCAGGTATCGCCTCGAGCACCGGTAAGCGCGAGGAGAAAGGCGAGGGGCGCACCCACGAGGACGGCGCCCAGGTGAGCGAGGAACGCGCCGAGCAGGGACAAGAACGCGACCACGGGCCGTTTCGCGACCACGAAAGCGCACCCGAGGATCAACAGCGCGTCCGCGAACTGATTCGCCAGATTCCCGATGAAGAGGACAAGCAGACCCTCCGGGGCCAGAGGCAGGAGGGCGAAAGTGACGGCGCCCACCGCGGGCGTTGAGAGAGAAGCGACAACTACGGCGAACGCGAATCCAGCGCCGACTTCCGCGATCAGGACGACGGTACGCAGGACGGTCACCCATCGATCCCGCGGCGCACCCGAAAAGGGAAGAGCGGCCGCGGAGAGCCCCTGAGGGTAGGGAAACGCGATGGCCGGTGGCGGGGTCGCGGAGGTGATGTACCACTCGCCGTTCAGGACACGTCCGAGATTGTCCGCGTGGAACGTGGCGTCGCCGTCCTTGATCTGGGGATGACTCAACGTGGTGAGCTTCAACGCCGTCAGCCACAAGACCACGATCCACGCGCGCCTCCACCGCAGGTCGCGGATCACGATGGTGGCGAAGGAAAGGGTGAGCAGCGCAAGAGCGATCCACGCGATGTGTTCGCTGTAGCGCCCGAGAAACGCTCCTCCCGAGACGGTGAGCCAACCGACCAGCGCGGCCTCGAGGAAGGCGGCGAGGAGCGCGACTAACGGACCGGCGGCACCGACCCGCGCCGCGAGGTACGTCGCGAGAGCGGCGAAGGCGATGGCGCCATGGGCTTCGCGGGGCACGGGCAGGGAACCCGAAGTCGCGCGGAGACGCACGTTCTCCACCATCACACCGATCGCGCCCTCGACCTTGATGGACACCGAGGCGCCTCGTCCGGCCCGGGGCGGAAGTTCCACCGAGAAACGCCGGGGCGCACTTGGGAGGGGCAGACGGTCGGTCTCCACGCCATCGACCGACAGAACCACTTCGGGTGTCGTCGCTCCGCTCTCCCGGCCACCCTGGATCCTCAAGGCGACGGTAGCGGGCGCCGATCGCTCGAGCCGATCGAAACGCAGGGTCGCGCCGTTCTCTGTCCAGTTGAAGACCGAACCCGTGGGTGAAAGCTCCGGGGCGCGGAATCCCTCTGCGGTGAAGAAGCCCGGGCGGGTGGCGAACCATTTGTCGCCGCCCACCGGCGTGGCGAAGCCGCCGTCGCCCATGCCCTGATTCCAAAGCGCGAGAGAGGCGGGACCGGACAGCAGCGCGACCAGGCAAAGCCCCAGTTCCCGAAAGCTCGGTCTCAGCAAAACGCCCGCACGGTAGCACGCGGAAAGCCAGTGACGCGCTCTAAACCGTCACAAGCGGATGAGTTCTGGAATATCCCGCCTGCGAACGTTCAAACCGCCGCAGAGCACGAGGAGCCCCATCATGCCGATTCTTCCCCGATTCCTTCTGGTTGGCTTGGCGATTCTGGCCATGGCCACCATCTCTTGCGTGGGTCCAGGTGGCCTGTTCGAGGGAAGTGACGAAGCGAGGAACACCTCCTGCTCCTCCTTCGGCTTTCACGACCCTGCGCCTTCGATAATTCCGACCGCAGGCCCAGCGATCTACGGCGTCGGTGGTTCTTTCGAATACGTAGCGTGCTTTGGTGGCGACTTAAAGGACCCGAAGGGTGTCGCCGCCATCCAGTGGTCATCATTGGATCCTCGAATCGCAACGGTTTCGCCCCCCACAGGCGGGAGAACGACGGTGCGTGGAGTTTCGGTTGGCCGAACTGTTGTTCGAGCGGTGATCAAGGGCACCACGGTTGAGGGTGCAGTCATCGTGTGCCAAAGCGCCTCATCCTGCCCCCCGTGATCAATGGGCCTCTGTGAGGTCTCGGACGAGTATCTATTTTGATACACTTCGGGTGTGCAGCGTGTCTCCGTCAGGTTCTTCGCTCTGAACAGCGGGAGGGAGCCTGTGCGGGACTGGCTGTTGTCTCTGCGCGCCGAGGATCGAAAGGTCATCGGCGATGACATCCGAACCATGCAGTTTGGCTGGCCGGTGGGGATGCCACTCGTTCGAAAACTCGAGGCGGACCTTTGGGAAGTCAGGGTTACTTTGGCAAGCGGCATCGCCCGGGTGTTCTTCACCGTACTTCGGGACGAGGCCATCCTTCTTCACGGATTCATCAAGAAGAGCCAGAAGACACCGCTCATGGAACTCGAAACGGCAAGAAGGCGCAAGAGAGCGCTCGGAACGTCTTAGGAGAGAGAGAAGGCAATGAAGCAAACAATCAATTCCCATGTCGGGACGCATTTCGAGGACTTCCTGCGCGCCGAGGGTCGCTTCGATGAGGCAACCACTCTCGCCATCAAGCGCGTACTTGCCTATCAGCTCACCACAGTCATGACCAAGACAAAGGTCAGCCAAGCCGAATTGGCGCGACGGATGGGCACAAGTCGCGCGGTGATCCGGCGACTTCTGGATAAGGACGACCCTTCGGTAACGTTGTCGACTATGACCAGGGCGGCGAGCGCACTAGGAAAGAGCCTCACTCTGAAACTCGCGGCCTGAGTCGCAGAGACAATTTCGTTTGACACGCAGCGCCTCTCTGCTTCACAATCCCCGCCCTCGTGAGTCAACACTCCTCGGTTCTCCTCGTTTCGCGCTGGTGGTGGCGGAGCTTTGCGTGCGCCGAGGGAGGAGCTTTCGACTAGTCACATAACGATCCGCTAAGGATCCCCAAAGCCCCCGACGCGCATTGCGCTCGGGGGCTTTTTGTTTTTGCCCTCCTGGAAATCGAGTTCCCATGAACCTCATACCCCTGCTCAACAAAGCCGTGTTGCGGTCCCTCTCCGAGGCGGACGCGCGTGAGGCCGCGATCGCCCTGATGACGGGCGATGTGCCCGCGTCCCAGGCCGGAGGCCTGCTCTCCGCCCTGCGCGTCCGCGGCGAGAACCGCGGAGAGATTCTCGGCTTCGCCCGCGCCTTGCGCGACCACGCGGCGCCCTTTCCCCTGGCCGGCGACGGTCTTCTCGACACCTGCGGCACCGGTGGCGACTCGCTTTCCACCGTCAACGTTTCGACTCTCGCGGGAATCGTGGCCGCGTCCGCGGGGGCCCGGGTGGCGAAACACGGGAATCGCGCGGTCTCCAGTCGTTGTGGAAGCGCCGACGTCCTGGAAGCGCTGGGGGTGAAGATCGACGGCGCGCCCGCGGTGGCCGCACGTTGTATCGAGGAGACGGGCTTCGGCTTTCTCTTCGCCCCGCGTTATCACCCGACGCTCAGGAAGCTCGCTCCCCTGCGGCGGGAACTCGGTTTCCGATCGATCTTCAACCTGGTGGGACCGCTGGCCCATCCCGCCCGCGTGCGGCTGCAGGTGATGGGCGTGCCCGCACGCGAGTACTTGCGGCCGGTGGCCGAGGCGCTGCGTGCGTTGGGAGTGGAACGCGCGCTGGTTGTGCACGGGCACGACGGCAGTGACGAGATCTCGCTTGTCGGTCCCACGTCGGCCTGCGAGGTCCGACCTGACGGAGTCAGGGAGATTGAGATTCACCCCGAGGAAGCCGGCCTTCCGGCATGCCGCGTGGCCGACCTTCGTGGTGGCGATCCTGAAGAAAACGCCGCCATCGCGATGCGGATCTTCGAGGGCGCGCGCGGCCCGGTCCACGACTACGTGGTCCTGAACGCCTCTGCCGCGCTGATGGTGGCCGGGCGCGTCACCACCTTGCGGGAAGGGGCTGAACTGGCGCGGGAGGCCTTGATCTCGGGAAAGGCCCATGCCGTGCTGCAAGGACTGCGGCGGATCACCGGGGAGGCTGCGTGACTTTCCTGGCGGACGTTCTCGAGGCGAAACGACTCGAGGTGGAGCGCCTGCGCGAGGATCCTCCCGTGATCATCCCGTGCGAGGGGCGCGGTGCTTTCGCCCAGGCCCTTCGCGGTCCCGGCCTGTCGGTCATCGCGGAGATCAAACGAGCCTCTCCCTCGAAGGGGGTTCTCACTGCCGACCTCGGTGTGGCGAAGCGCGTGCGTGCCTACGAAGATGGAGGAGCGAGGGCCATTTCCTGCCTGACCGACCGAGCCTTCTTCGGCGCTCACGTCTCGGACTTCGCGGAAGCGCGAAAGGCATCCCTACCCGTCCTGCGCAAGGACTTCCTGATCGACGAACTGCAGATCGATCAGAGCGCGGCGATGGGAGCCTCCGCCATTCTCCTCATCGCCCGGATTCTCGAGCAGCCCCGCCTCGTCGCCCTGTTGCGACACGCGGAGGTGCGCGGCCTCGAGGCGCTCGTTGAAGTGCATGACGAGTCGGAGTTGGATCGCGCGCTTGAAGCCGGCGCTTCCATCCTCGGCGTGAACAACCGCGATCTGGCCACCCTGGCCGTCGATCCGAACCGCGCCCTGCGCCTCCGCGCCCGTATTCCCAAAGGCGTGGTGAGTGTTTCGGAAAGCGGTGTGCGCAACCGCGACGACGTGAAGCGGATCGAGGATGCGGGCTTCGATGCGGTGCTGATCGGCGAGGCGTTGTCCCGAAGCGTCGCTCCTGCGGCGACCCTGCGGGAATTGATGGGCGAGATGCCCCTGGTGACGCGATGACCTGGATCAAGGTCTGCGGCATCACTTCGCCCAACGACGCGGAAGCCGCCATTCAAGCCGGGGTCTCCGCCATCGGTCTGGTGATGGCCCCGTCGCCTCGACGGGTGGCCATCGAGACCGCTCTTCAGATCGCAGCCTGTGTCCAGGGCCGGGTGGAACTGGTCGGCGTTTTCAGGGATGTGCCCACCGCGGAGACGGCGCAGGCTCTGGTCGGCTTCGATCGGGTGCAGTTCCACGGCGACGCCGCGCTCGACTTCGCCGTTCCGGTCCTGCGTGCGATCCGCCCGGACGATCAGGAACCGCCGTTCCTTGGCGAACGCGAGATGGCGCTCATTGATGGGAGCGAGGGGACGGGCGTGTTTGACGCTGCGGCGCTTCGCTCGCGCCCCGGGCCGTTCGTGATCGCGGGCGGACTGAATCCCGACAACGTCGCCGAGGTCATCGCGGCCGCCCGGCCCTATGGAGTGGACGTGTCCACCGGTGTCGAGAGCGCTCTCGGCGTCAAGGACAGAGGAAAGATGGCCCGCTTCGTGGCCGCGGTGAGGAGAGCAGATGAACGCGCTTAGTCGAGCCGGCTATTTCGGCGAGTACGGTGGACGCTTCGTTCCCGAAACACTTTCGTTCGCTCTCGAGGAATTGTCCGCGGGGTACGACGAGGCCCGCCTTGATCCCGCGTTCCGCGCGCGCCTCGACCATCTGCTGACGCACTACGTGGGTCGAGCGACACCGCTGTATTTCGCCGAGAGACTCACAGCCCACGCCGGCGGTGCGCGGATCTTCCTGAAGCGCGAGGATCTCAATCACACCGGCGCGCACAAGATCAACAACGCCATCGGCCAGGCTCTGCTCGCGCAGCGCCTGGGCAAAGAGCGGATCATCGCGGAGACGGGGGCGGGCCAGCACGGCGTCGCCACCGCCACCGCCTGCGCCCTGCTCGGTCTGCCCTGCCGCGTCTTCATGGGCGAGGTCGATGTGGCCCGCCAGCGCCCGAACGTACAACGCATGGAGCTTCTGGGCGCGGAAGTGATTCCCGTGGCTTCCGGCAGCCGGACCCTGAAGGACGCCATCAACGCGGCCATGCGGCAGTGGGTGAGCGACGTGCGCGACACCCATTACCTCGTCGGCTCGGTGGTGGGTCCCGATCCGTTTCCGCGCATGGTGCGCGACTTCCAGTCGGTGATCGGCCGCGAAACCCGGGCGCAATGCCTCGAACTCCTCGACCGCCTTCCCGACGTGGTGGTGGCCTGCGTGGGCGGCGGCTCGAATGCCATGGGGATGTTCCACCCTCTGGTCGATGACCCCATCGCTCTCGTGGGCGTCGAGGCCGCGGGCCACGGTGTGGACACCGCTCAACACGCAGCCACTCTGACCGCGGGCCGCCCCGGGGTCCTGCATGGCGCGCGCACCATCATCCTGCAGGACGACGACGGGCAGATACTCGAGGCGCACAGCATCTCCGCCGGACTCGACTATCCGGGCGTGGGACCTGAACACGCGTATCTGCGCGATCGCGGCCGCGTGATTTACGAGAGCGTCACGGACCGCGCTGCGCTTGCGGCGTTCGGTCTCCTCGCCCGGCTCGAGGGGATCGTGCCCGCCCTCGAGTCCGCGCACGCGGTGGCTCACGCGATCAAGGTCGCGGCGGAACTTCCCAAGGACCGGGTGCTGGTGGTCAACCTTTCCGGCCGGGGCGACAAGGACCTCGACCACGTCATGAGCCTCGGTGCGGAGGCGCGATCATGAGCCTGACGCCGATGTTTGAACGCACCAAAGCCCGGCGGGAGATGGCGCTCATTCCCTACGTCACCGCGGGTTATCCATCGACCTCCGCTTCCCTCGATCTCATCGAGGCCGCGGCCCAGGCGGGCGCCGACGCAGTCGAGATCGGCCTGCCGTTTTCCGATCCGGTGGCGGACGGTCCCACCATTCAGCTCGCGTCCCACGAAGCCCTGCGTGCGGGATTCAAGCCGCGGTTGTTCCTCGAGGCCCTGGCCGAGCGGCCCGCGTCCTGCCCCCGCATCGTCATGACGTATCTCAATCCATTGCTCGCACTCGGGGCGCAGGCGTTTACCCTGCTGGCCCGGGCGAAGGTCAGCGCGTTGGTGGTGCCCGACCTGCCCGAGGACGAAGCGGGTCCGATTTCCGCGGAAGCCGCACGCGCCGGTATCGACCTCGCCCTGCTCGTGGCTCCCACCAGTTCCATTGAGGCGCTCCGCCGCATCGGCAGGGCCTCGCGCGGCTTCGTGTACGTGGTCGGCGTGGTGGGGACTACCGGGGCGAGGCGCGAGGCCGATCCCGCCCTGCCCGCGATCCTGAGCCGGACCCGCGCTCACACCGCCCTTCCCCTCGTGGCTGGTTTCGGTCTGTCTGATCCATCCCACCTAGCCGCCATCCGCGATCACGCCGACGGCGCCATCGTGGGCAGCCGTCTCGTCGATGCCATCCGCGAGGGCGAAGACTTCGCCGCACTCATCAGTTCCTTCAAGCAAGCCACCCGGAGACCCTCATGTTGATCCTTATGAAATCGGCCACCACCCCCGACGCGGTGGCCCGCGTCTGTCACTCGGTCCAGGAATTGGGTCTCGTCGCCCATCCGATCCCCGGGGCCACCCGCGTCGCCATCGGCGTCACCGGGAACACCGGGCCGGTCGATGAGACTCCCATCCGCGGTTTGCCCGGAGTGGTCGATGTCATCCGCGTGACCAAGCCCTACAAGCTCACCAGCCGGGAGATGAAACCCGACGACACCGTGGTGGAGGTTTGTGGCATCCGCATCGGCGAGCAGCGGCCGGTGGTGATCGCCGGCCCCTGTTCGGTGGAGACGCGTGAGCAGACCATCGAAACCGCCAAGCGGGTGAAAGCGGCAGGCGCCCATCTATTGCGGGGCGGCGCCTTCAAGCCGCGGACTTCGCCCTACGCCTTCCAGGGTCTGGGTGAAAAGGGTCTCGAGATCCTGGCCGAGGCGCGCGAGATCACGGGCCTGCCTCTGGTGACCGAGGTGATCGGGGTCGAGGTGTTCGAAGCGGTGGAGGCGGTCACCGACATTTTGCAGATCGGCGCCCGCAACATGCAGAACTACCCGCTGCTGCGGCGCGCGGGCAAGAGCAGAAAGCCCGTGCTTCTTAAACGAGGCCAGTCGGCCACTCTTGAGGAGTTCCTGCTTGCCGCCGAGTATCTGCTGGCCGAAGGGAACCGCAACGTCATCCTGTGCGAGCGGGGGATTCGCACCTTCTCCGATCACTCGCGCTACACCCTCGACATCAACATCGTGCCGGAACTGAAGAGCCTCACCCACCTGCCCGTCCTCGTCGATCC
>JAGNNV010000105.1 GCA_017990495.1 Vicinamibacteria bacterium | reverse complement strand
TCGAACACCGCTCCGGGGCCCGGCCCGATGACCAGGCTGCCTCCGAGTTGCCGCGCGAGGTCGGCGACCAGCTGGAGGCCGAGCGATTTCACCCGGCGTTCAGCGAAGTCCTGGCTTAGTCCGATCCCGTCGTCCGAGATGCGGAGCCGGAGCTGGCCCTCGCCAGCCCACTCGGCGATCACCCGGACTTCTCCCCGGCGTCCGTTTGGAAAGCCGTGCTTCAAGGCGTTCGAGACGAGTTCGTTCACGATGAGGCCGCACGGGACGGCCTGGTCGAGGTCGAGACCAACCGGCAGCACTTCAAGGTGGAACGTGATCTGGCCCGGGCTTGCCACCAGCGATCGCTGCAGTTGATTGGTCAGTTCCTTCAGATACGACTCGAGGTCCACCTGCGCGAAGCTATTCGACCGGTACAGGGCCTCGTGCAGGGAGGCCATGGCCAGGATCCGGTTCTGCATGTCCTTCAGCACGCCCTTTGTGGTCGGGTGATCGATTCGGTTCGCCTCGAGGCGCAGCAGGCTGGTGATCACCTGCATGTTGTTCTTGACCCGGTGGTGGACCTCCTTGAGGAGAGCCTCCTTCTCCTTGAGTGAGGCGCGCAGCGCTTCGTCGGCCTTCATCTTGTGGTCACGCGACCTGATGGCTCCCTTGCAGAACGCGATGTCGTTCGCCAGTTCGCCGAGGAGCTTCATCTCCTCTTCCTGGAAGAAATCGACTTCGCTGGAGTAGAGGGCGAGAACCCCCACCGCCTCGTCGGCGATGAGGAGGGGAAGGACGGCGATCGATCGGACCTCGGATTCCACGTAACGCGTCCGAAGCAGCACCCTTGGATCGTTCACCGAGTCGTTGGAAACGACGGGCAGCCTCGCGCGTATCGCGCGGCCCACCATCGTGTTCGGCGCGGTTTCCGGCTCAGCGAGGAGCGCCCCGACCTGGGCCATCAAACCTTCATCCTTGCCCGCCGAGGCCACCGGCAGCACGGCTCCCGTGGCACGATCGACCACGGCGATCAAAGACATGCGGAAGCCACCCGCGGCCACGGCGATCCGGCACGCCTCCTGGAAGAGTTCGTCGCGGTCGCGCACTCGGACGATGAGCGTATTGATCCCGCTCAACACCGCATAGACACGGCTCAAGTGGACGATCTTCGCGTCCGCGATCTTTCGCTCCGTGATGTCAGTGGCGATGCCCGCGGTTCGGTAAGGCGTTCCATCATCGTCGAACACCGGAACCCCCCGCACCTGAATCCAGCGGATCTCCCCCCCGGGACGGATGATTCGAAACTCGTAGTCGAATGCCGGGTCGGCGCTGGTCAGTTGCTCGGCGGCGAGGTGGAGGTCGTCCGGGTGAAAGGCCTCAACCCACGAAGCGGGATTGGCGTAGAGGCTCTCGCAGGTCCGGCCCCAGATGCGTTCATAGGCGGGGCTGACGTAGTAGATGGTCGAGCCGTCGGCGCTTTGAAGGAAGAACACGTCATTGATGTGGTCCGCCATCTGGCGAAACCGCCGATCGCCCTCGATGGCGCGCTGAGCCGCTTCTCTCTCGGCCGTGACGTTCACGTGCATGATTACCGCCCCGGTGCGGAAGTTGGTCGACAGGGGGGTGGCGGTCATCAGGAACCAACGCTTCTCGGTCGTCGAATGGCAGGCGTACTCAAAGGAGAAGCTCGACTCGGATCTGGAGAGCACGCCCATGATCCCGTGGACGACTCGATCGGCGCCCAGGGTGCCGTCGCCGGTAGCCGCGTCGCACACGGCAAGGTAGTTGTCTCCGACCCCGCCGTCCCTTGAGACCAACCCATTCTCGCGGCCGAAGCTTCGCCAGGCATTGTTGACCGAGACGATGCGTCCTGTCGGGTCGAGAACGGCGACGTGGGCGGGAAGGGCATCGAGGATGGCGGCCTGCCGGGCAAGGTCGAGCTTTCTGAGGTGCTCCTGGGCGTGCCGGAGAAGAAAGGGCCGCCCCTCGTCATCCGTTACCGCGTCTACCTCGCCCCCGGTGAGTTCCTCGATCCGTGCGCTGGTCCGGTGAAGGAGGTTGATGAGAGCGGGAACCTCGTCGGCCGGATCATCGGCGCGGCTCGGGCCGCGGGCCGTCATGCCCCCTCGGCAAGGCCCAGGGCCCGCAGCACCGTCAGGGGTTCGCTCAGCGTTCCGACGATTCGGCGAACAGGCAGGGGCGAGAACTTGATGAGAGTGGGGGTCAGGAAGACGCCTTCGGCGAGAGCCCGCTTGGGATCGAGGAGGACATCGACGATCTCGATCTCATGCCGGCCGGGAAGGTGAGCCCTGCAAAGCGCGGCGAGGTTCACCGATGCCTGCGCCGAGTTGAGGGTGTCGTCGGCCACGAAGAGCCGGAATTTGTAGAGAGTGGGAGGGCTCACCGCTCGCCGCTTCGGAAGGGGACTCGTTTCATATTGCTCGGATTCCTCGGCAAACCTCGGGATACGTTCCAGGGTCGAGGATCCACTGGAGCACGCGATCGACTATGGCCGCGGAACCGAGGCGCGTCAGTGCGATGCCGCACATAGCCCTCCGTGGGACGCGTGCGTGTGAGTGCATTCGGCTCATTGACAGCCGGTTCCACTCGCTGAAGGAGGCTCAGGCCCTGGGTCTTCGTGAGATCCAGGGTCACAAGACGCTTGCCTACCGATACACGGTTGTGGGACAAGGCGAAACGTTGCGTGTTCAGGCTTGGGTCTCCCAGGAAACCGGCCTCCCGGCGAGGTTCGAGGAAGAGTTCGAGAACGACCTCGTGAAACAGAACGTTTCGTGGGATGTGACGTACGACTCAAGCCTCGCTGTGGAGCCACCCGTTCTCGCCCCGGCAGGCCGGCCTATGACGGTTTGGGCGTCGCGGCTGAGGCACCCGCCGAATCCATAGCGAGCGGGGCGAGGCCTTCGTTGGGCCGATCGGCCTGGAACATCACCGTGAAGCGCGTGGCCGGCCCCGAGCCGACCTCGAGCTGGCCGCGAAGCTGTCGCGCGAGGTCAGCCACCAGTTGCAGGCCGAGCGAGTTCCCGCGTTTCGTTTCGAAGTCGGCGCCGATCCCGACGCCGGTGTCGCCTACTTCGAGCCGCACCCGGCCATCCGATTCGCGCCGCAGCATGACCCTCACGTCGCCGCCTTGCCCCGAGGTGAAGCCGTGCTTGAGGCTGTTGGTGACCAGTTCGTTGACGATGAGGCCGCACGGGATCGCCTGGTCCATTCCGACCTTCACCGAGGAGAGATCCAGAACGAGCTGAATCCGGGCGGGCTGTTCATTGAGCGAGCGGAAGAGATGGGATGCCACCCCGCGCAGGTATGAGGCGAGGTCCACCTCCGCGAAGACTCCGGTCCGGTAAAGCGTCTCATGCAGAAGGGCCATGGATCGGATCCTCCCCTGCATGTCGGTGAGCACGCTGCGCGTCGAAGGCGCCGCGGTCCGGCTTTGCTCGAGCCGAAGCAGACTGGTGATGACCTGGAGGTTGTTCTTGACCCGGTGATGAACTTCGTTGAGCAAAGCCTCCTTTTCGCGAAGTGAGTCGCGCATCCGGGACTCGGCCTCTTTGCCTTCCGTGACGTCGATTCTCACTCCCAGGAGGCGGGTGATCTTGCCGCCGTTCACGAAGTGGCTCAAGACGCGACCGGCCACCCGGATCCACCGATAGGAGCCATCGGCGTGGCGCATCCTGGCTTCATAGTGGTAGGGAGCGTCGCCTCGAGCTATCGCCGCTCCGATGCTCGCCTCAACCGAAGTCCGGTCATCCGGATGCAGGCGATCCAGCCACTCGTGACGGTTGGCCGGACCTTCGACGGGGCTGTACCCGAGCATCGTGAAGTAGGTGGGTGTGTTGAACCATTGCCCGGTTTCGAGTTCCCAGTCCCACACCCCGACGCCCGCGGCTTCCGTCGCCAGCGAAAGTCGCTCGGCCATCTGCTCCGCCTGAGCTTCGGTGCGGAGGCGCGCGAGCCAGATCCGGTTCAAGACAGCGCCAAGGATGATGATCCCGGCTGAGGCTCCCACCCAGGCGGTCAGCGCGAACGCGGCGAACTCGCGCCAGGGGGCGAGAACCAGATCGTGCGACTTCCCGACGAGGACCACGAGTTCCGACGCGGGCGAGGTGCGATAGGCGAAGATCCTCAAAACCCTGTCGAATGAGCTCACGGCGGTGAAGGTGCCGACCGGTGGACCACCGTGCAGGGCCGTGAACGCGGGCAGTCGCTCGAACACCTGACCCATGGCGGAATCCGCGAATGGACTTCGCATCATCAGGACGCCGTCGCGGCGGAAGAGCGTGATGGAGCCTCCAGATCCGAGGTCCACTTCCTGCCACAGTCGGTCGAAGTAGAGCGGATCGACGGCGCCCACGAGGACTCCCTGGAAAGCGCCGCTTGCCGATCGCAGGGGACGTGCAGCCGTGATCATCCAGGTTCCGTGGGTGCGGCTACGAATCGGGACGCCGATGTAGAACGACGTTTCGGGCCGAGTCTTGAAGGCCTGGAAGTAGTCGCGATCAGCGAAGTCCTTGCCGGTGTTGCCCTCGTCGGAATCATGCACGGTGCGGCCGGAGGCGTCGAGCACCCAGAGGGCGCGGACAAAGGGAAGGTCCTCGATCTCCTCACGCAGAAGCGCGCGCGCCGACTCTTCCGTCAGCGTTCCGGCGCTCTTGCGTTCTTTAAGCCGCGTCGCGGCAAGAAGAAGTCTCTGATCGACGGTCTGGAACGTCCGGGTCGTCTGCTCCGCGATGATGTGCGCGAATGACTCCGTCAGGCGTTTGTTCGACTCGATTGCCTGCTCCCGCATGAACTTGAGCACCAGACCAAGGCGCAGCCCGGACAACACAATGGCGGCCGCCGCCAGACCGATGAGCAAACGCCTTCCCTGCCTGCGGGTGAGGTTCGGTCGGGGCGTGGGCTGCACGCGGGGAGTCTGACACCCCCGTGTGTTGTGACCTGCGCTCCACCCTTACGGTCGGATCGAACCAGTCAGTCGCCTCAAGGCCGACCGAAGACTAGGGCCGCTTGCGCGGAACTCGCATGTCGCTCATGGCCGCGTGGTAGGCGAACGAGGCCACGATCGTCGCGTTCTTCATGAGATCCTCCGGCGGGAGGGTCTCGATGAAGTCGAGATTGGTGTGGCCGCCGGTGCCGCCCACGCGATCCTGAAGGAACTGAAAGCCCGGAAGACCCACGCGGTCGAACGAGATGTGGTCGGTGCTGCCCACGCCGAGGATGGACACCGTGGTCATGCCGAGATCGTGAAACGGCTCGGTCCAGGCCGTCATCATGCGCCGCGCCTGCTCGTTGCCCTGAAGGTAGAGACCGCGATACTGGCCGGGGCCGTAGTCCTGATTGAAGTACGCCGAGAGCTTGTCGTGGTCCTTCGAGACCCCCTGCGGGCTCTTCGGATCGCCGAAGTGCTTCAGGACGTACTCACGCGATCCATGGAGCCCCTGTTCTTCGCCGGCCCAGAGCGCCACGCGGATGGTCCGGCGCGGGGCCGCGCCCACGGCCTTCAAGATGCGCATGGCCTCCAACATCACCGCGACGCCCGACGTGTTGTCGCTGGCGTTGGGGCTCGCGTGCCACGTATCGAAGTGCGCGCCGATCATCACCACCTCGTCCTTGAGGTCCGTGCCTTCGATCTCGCCGATGACGTTGTTCGCCTTCTCCACCTCGTTTCCGAGACGGTTACGGACCTCGATCTCCATCCGCACGGGCACGCCGCGCTCACAGAGACGGTACATGCGGTTGTAGTGCTCCGGCGTGATGGCGACGATGGGCGGCGAGGCGAGGGATTCGGCGCGGCCCCAGTGGTCGGTCTTCGTCCCCGGTCGCGCGAAGCCCCGCACCGCGCCCGGCCATCCGCTCTCGGACTGAAGGACGGCGACGACGCCTTCGGCCTTGTAGAACGCCAGCTTCTCCTCGGCCGGCACGAGATCGGGATTGGGCCGCGGCGTCGACCCCGGTGCGGGCGACGGACTCGGCACGGGCAGCTGCGCACGCTCGATGTCCTTGAGTTCGGGGTCGGTGTATCGCGATACACCCGCGACGAAGCGTACGCGATCCACGACGGCGGGCGGCGTCGACAGAACGGAAAGCCCGCGCAGCCTGCCGCGGTACTTCTCGAGGTCGGCGCGCGTGCGGATCTCGGCCGACACCACGCCCGTCACCTGCTTGCCGCCCGTTCCCGGAGTGTGCGACAGGGGATAGCCGACCATCGGCTGATAGTCGGGCTCGAGCAGATGGATCGATGTGTACTCGTTGTCCCAGCGGATGCCGTAGTCCATGAAGGGCTCGATGGCCACGTTCACGAGGCCGAGCTTCTTCATGTGCCCTTCGGCCCAGGCCTGGGCGCGGACCATGTCATTCGAGAGAGAGAGCCGCGCGCCCAGAACGTCGGCGATATAGCTCGCGGTCTCCATCACCTGCGAGTGCTGCAGACCTTCCTCGCGGATCTTCGCGACCATCTCCAGGTCAACCCGGGGAGCGCTGTCGTCGCCGCCCATGGCGAGCGAGACTCGGGTGAGAGCGCCGACGACAAGGAGGCAGAGCAGGGGTATTCGGAGGCGGACCATGGCGCGATGCTACTCCTTGGCCTGCCGGCTTTCGGGCATGGTTCACTCACCTCATCGGGCGAATCAAACGGATCATTCTCGAAGAGGTCGTTGACGACATCTCGACGCCAAGCGGCACATCCGGCGCGCCTTCACGCTGCTGCGGCGTATGCTGCCGACGGAGCACCCCAACGTCTCCCAGGAGTCCGCCATGAAGAATGCTCGCGTTTCTCTCGATCCAGAGGCCGCGCGGCTCGCGGCGGCGTATGCCAACAGGGCCAAGGCCACCGACTACGTCATGGGGAAGCTTGCGGCCGTGGACGAAGGCGGAAAGGCCGACCTCGACTTCATCGCGTCCCGCGAAGTGACCGCGTTCTGCACAGCCCTCGGCTTCGAGAAGACATGGGCGGGCAGAACCATCGAAGAGATCGCGCGGAAGCGCTCTACGAAGATCGAAGCGGACGACTTCGGACCAGCGGTGATCGTGGCGAGCGAGGCCGTGGCCATCCTCGAGGCCCTCAAGCGGATGATTGTGAAGGACCACTTCGTCGGCTCGCCGGAGAGCCGCTTCGACAAGACCATCCTCAATGACTTTCTCCCCAGGTCACGCGCAGGTTTCGTAGGGAAGCCGACCCTCGGGCACCTGTGGGAGTTCCAGTACGCGCTTCAGGTCGAGCTCGAGCACGGCCGCACCCGGGGCGCCAACGTCACCAACAATCACCCGATCCTCACCGGCCTCGTCGTGATGGCGCACCTGTTGGAGGACACGCTCTACTACGCACGCCTCTGGGTGATGGAGAGCGAAGGCGAGCTGGCCGCGCAGATCGCCAGAGCAAAGAAGGCCGATGAGATCGCGAAGGTCGCCAAGGAGCACAACGTGGCGCGCCTTTACCTCGCCAAGCGGCTTCTGGAGAAGGCCGAGCACGGAGGAACGAACCTCCCCCGCTGAGTGGTCTTTAGAGCGATCGGAGGTAGGCGACGATGGCCGCCGCGTCCTCCTGGCTCATGCGGAACTGGGGCATCGGGGACCGGGGTGTCGTGCGTCCGGTGGCCCGACCCTGGGAGAGAAGCGACACGATCTGCTCATCGGTGAAGCCCGGCAACCCGGCCAGGCTCGGGGCCTGGTAGGCCCATTCGGAGTCGGGCCACGGCGATCTGAACGGGATCGCGCCGCCGCGGAACTTCTCCGACAGGCGAATGGCGCCGCTGGCGTCGCGCGGCGAGTGGCACTGAACGCACATCGCGACGCGGTTGGCGAGGTACTCGCCACGCGCGACCACGGCCGCGGAGGCGCCGCTTTGGGTGGTCGCCCTGGTCTGCGGGGCCGCCGCGGCGGCAGGGCGCGCGGGCTGAAGGAACGCGAGGTTCGCCGACACAAGGCCGACGCCGAGGGCAATCTGGCGCCAGGTGAGACGTCGGGTCGGAGGAAGGTTGGGAGTCGTATACATGCTCCGATAGCTTGCCACAAGTGCCGGGAGTATCGACTACGGCAACCGCGGAATCTCCCTCGATGGAGGGCTTCGAACCGGTTCTTCCGAACCGCTCTGCCATTCGCCAAGAGCGTTGACGTAGAAGTTGATCGTGCGCACCCAATTTTCAGCGACCACGGTGCGCGTGCGGTAGAAGGTCTTCACCGTATAAGTCACTCGCACCGGATAGATCGTTGTGCCGGGGCCGCCGCCGGTGTCGTTTGCATAGACCCAGGGTCGTGGAGCGGCGATTTGCAGAGCGGTCACATCCACGGTCACGGCGCCGTCCGACCCTTTCGACGCCGCCGTTTCGCCCTTGTCGCAACGGACGATCTTCTTGAGAAGTTCGGGGTCTGGGCGTGATCCGTTCCTGGCGCCCGGCTGCGCAACCGGACAATCCAGGGTCGGACGGTCGGCCGAGAGGGTGTTGTCTTGGTCCACGCTGACCTTGCCGACCGAAGTATCAACCGGCGG
Organism: Vicinamibacteria bacterium; assembly: GCA_017990495.1. Taxonomy (GTDB): domain Bacteria; phylum Acidobacteriota; class Vicinamibacteria; order Fen-336; family JAGNNV01; genus JAGNNV01. The sequence goes on along the minus strand of JAGNNV010000105.1, from coordinate 2,674 downwards.
GGGAACGGCCGCCGCTCCGGTCAGAAGCCTCGTCCGATCTGTAAAACACATACCGCCTTCCGGTCGGAGCGAAGCCTCCCGGTCGAGGCGCACACGGTGGATGTAGAAGTATTTTCCCGATTTGTCTTTTGCCTTCTCCGGCTCGTCTTTTGGCAGAAATGGCAGAACCGTTCCCTTGAGCCAGGAATCGATTCCCGCCGCGTCGCATTCCACGCGGTCGCCGGGTTTGAACTTCGCGCCCATTTGATTTGGGTTTGTGCCAGGCAGATCCAGCGCCGTGCCAGGCAGATCCAGCCCCGTGCCGGTTCGTTCCGGCGCATTCTTGTCCCCTCCCGCAGGCTTTGCTCGCGGTTCGGCGATCTCCGCTTTGAGGGGGCGTGCGTGGATGAGCTGGACCAGAACGCCTTCGGGATAGCTCGCCTTCCACTTGTCGATCAGGACCCGAGCCAGGTAGTACTCGCCTTTGAACTTCGGCTCATCCTTCTCCAGGAAGGGAAGAACCGTCCCCTTCATCCAATCCTTTATTCCGGTTGGATCGACCTCAACCCGGTCGCCGGGTTTGAATTGTTGGGCGTAGGCCTGCGAACCTGTTCCAGGCAGGAAGCATGCGAGGGTGATTGCGGCGAGGGCCAGCCGATTTTTCCAGCCCGATCGTTCTTGCTCTTTCATCTCGCGGGAGCGTAGAGGAAAGACGCGGTGTTTGCCAGCCGTGGTGGCTGCTCACTGGTCGAGCAGACTCGGGAGCCGTCTCGCTCGACCGGAGCGCCCTGTCGTCGCCCCGATTTGGGCCGCGCTCCGGCGACTACGCGGCCAGCGGCTCGTCTTCCGTTTCCCCGGAGCCGACGCCGGGTGATCGCTCGCGTTCGTCATCCCGGTCGGGACCGCGCATCTCATCCACATGGACCAGGACGACGCCGCCGATGATCAAGGCGCCTCCAGCCATCTGGACCGAAGTCGGCGCTTCGCCAAGGAAGAGCCAGGCGAAGAACACCGCGAACAGAACCTCGGTGAGGCCGATGAACGACGAGAGTCTGGGCCCGAGTGCGCGCGCAGCAGCAATGGCCGCAAGGTAGGAGATCGCGGCCGCGACCACCGACAATCCCAGCACAGGCACGAGCCATGAGACCCTTCGACCCGCGAAATCGACCAGGCCGAATGAGGCATTCATCGGGGCCACGCCCAGGAACCCGGCAAGCAGGAGGGTGATGGCGGCGATCGCGAGTCCGAGCCCGGCAAGGGTGAGAGGCGAAAGCTCGGCGTCGCGCCTGGCCGAGAGAACGAAGAAGGTGGCAAGGCCGACCGCGGCGCCCAGGGCCCAGAGCACGCCGGCGGGATTGAGAGCGCCGCCGGCCGTGGATGGGTTGAGTACGAAGACGAGGCCGCCCAGGGCCAGGATGGAGCCGAAGGTAGTCAGTCGGCGAGGTTTCTGACCGTGCCTCAGCCACATCCAACCCACGACGAGGATCGTTCCCAGATACTCGAGGAGCAGCGCGATGCCGACCGGGATGCGGGCCACCGCATTGAAGAAGAAGAGCTGCGCTCCCGCGACCGCGATCACGCCGTAGACGAGGATCAACGGGAGGTTGCGGCGAACCACGTGCGCGCGCCCGCGGAGCGACCACAAGGTTGGCCAGAGGAGGATCAGGGCCGCCGTGGTGACACGCGCCGCCACAGCCGCGGCCGGCGACCAGCCCGCATCCAGCAGCGAACGCGCGAAGGATCCCGACGTGCCGAAGGCGGCGGCGGAGAAAAGGGCGAGGGCGATTCCGGCGCTGTGCGACGGAGCGGTGGACTTCTCAGCGTGTTCTGTCATCGGTCAGGAAGAGACGCTAGCATCTGGCATCCACGTGCTGGTCGATCCAAGAATGCCCGACCACCTGTGGAGCGCTTCGCTCCCGCCGTTCCACAAGGAATCACTCCCATGATCAAGCCCACGACCCTCGCCCGCCCATTCTGGGTCCTGCTGGTCATCTTCACCCTTATCCGCCTTGTGGCGAGCTTTCAGGGTGTTCCTTACGAGAACACACGCGTCGCGTCGATCAGCCTCCTCAACCTCGGGTTCCTGGCTGCCGCCCTGACCGCCGCCCTCGCGCGGGGGCTCGGCGGACTCTCGCTCAAGGGCGCCGCGCAGACTGGAGCCCTCATTGGCTTCTCGGTTCAGGCGACGATTCTGACGCTCACGTTGCTCTCTGCCGCCCTGGGCCTCAACACCTACTTCAACTACGGGCCCGCGATGGACCCAGCCCTCACCGGCCACCAGTTGGAGATCATGACCGCGCTGCGTTTCCGCGGCCTGGGCCTGGTCATCGGCCCGGTGCTGGGCGCGCTCATGGGCTCCATCGGCTGGCTCATCGGGGGCACAATGACCCTCCGCAAGGAGTCCGAGAGGCCCTCCGCCATACGGTCCAGTACGGCCAGCTGAGCGCCCTCGCGGACAAGGAGCGTCGGTTATGCCATGGACCATCTCGTACCTTCAGGACCTGGATGCCGTCCTGACCGAGTACTCAGGCGTCATCAGTCCCGCGGAACTCCAGCAGGCGGCCGCGGCCACAATCGCGAGCGCCCGTGAACACCGGACCGTGAAGCTGCTCGGCGACTGTACAAGGCTCGAAGGCGGCCACTCGATCGTCGACCTCTACGCCCTCGGGCAAATGGCCGAATCCCTTCCTCTGCC
>JAGNNV010000104.1 GCA_017990495.1 Vicinamibacteria bacterium | reverse complement strand
CTTTCTTGGCGGCAAAGCCGTCATAGTTGTCAGCGTCGACGGGCACGCGCGCGACGCGCTGGGCGAGTCCGTCGAAATCGATGACGAGATCGGCGACCTTCTTCTCAGCCGGAGGCTTGGCGGCGGCGGAGTTCGCCTGGGCCCCGGCTTTCGCCGGGGTGACGGACGCATCGGGCTGGGTCGGAGCGTCCGTCACCTTTTCGTCTTTCGCGACGCTTACTTCATCGCTCTCCGGCGGGAACGGGTGCTTCACGTCCTTGCGCAGGGCCATGGCGAAAATCCCGGTCGTGCGGTTCGTCGCGTAGTTGAACTCGAAGCTCGAAATCTGGGGCGCGAACTGGCGGTCGCTCAGGAAGTACAGGAAGTTTCCCTCCGGATCCCACGCTGGATTCTGGGCATTCCACTGCTCGTCGGTGACCTGACGGAGCTGGCCGTTCGGGCCACCGGTTTCGCTCCAGATGTGAATGCTGCGGGCATTGTTGGGATTGTTCGAACTGAAGGCGAGGAAGCGGCCGCTCGGGGACCAGACATAGTCACGCACCTGATCGCGAGGGGCGTCGTAGATCTGCTTGAGCGACTTGTCGTCGAACGAGTAGACATGGATGCGGCCGTCCTTGTCGGAGAAGGCGATCCGCTTTCCGTCCGCCGACCACTCGGGCGCGTAACGCATCGCCTTACCGCCGCTGGTCAGACGCTCCGGCTTGCCCGAACCGTCCTGGGCCACGACGTACAGCTCCTCTTCTCCGGAAAGATCCGAGATGAACGCGATCTTCGAACCATCGGGCGACCAACGCGCCCACTTGTCGTGCGCTCCGGACGTCGCGGTGAGATTGCGCGTGGCGCCTTTCTCGATGGGTGCGGTGAAGATGTCGCCGCGGGCGACGAAAAGAGCCCGTTCGCCCTTCGGCGAAAGCTCGGCATCTTCGAGCTGATTCGCGGCCGAGACTCGCGATGGACGCTTCCACAGACCGTCGTCGGTGACGTCGATCTTGAGCGTCGTGCTCTTCCCTGTCTTCACGTCGAGAACCAGCAGGTCCCCGCCGAGTTCGTAGACGATCCGCCCCTTCTTGTCCGATCCCGGCCAACGCACGTCCCAGGTGCGGCTCGTCGTCACCTGCGTCGTCTTCGCGGTGGCCACGTCGTAGGCGTAGATGTTGAACGTGCCGTCGCGGTCAGAGGTGAAGTAGATGGTGTTGCCGATCCACATGGGATCGCGGTCGGAGCGGACGTGATCGAGGATGCGCTTCGCGTCGTTCGTCTTCATGTCGAAGATGAACAGGTCGTTAGCCATGCCGCCGCTGTACCGTTTCTCCGGGCGGAAATCGCGGTACAGGGGTGAGTACACGATCTTCGTGCCGTCGGGCGAGAAGTCACCCGCGCCCGATTCAGGCATGGGCAGGGCTTCGGCGGGGCCGCCGGTCATCGGGACGGTGTAGAGCTTCGTCTTGCCGAGAGTCCACGAATCGCGGTGGGACCTGAACACCACGGACTTTCCGTCAGGCGTCCAGCCGTAGACGTGCTGGTCATAACCCCAGCGCGGCGACAGCGGACCACGTGCGGGATAGAACGTGAGCTGCTTCGGTTCACCGCCGGTGGCGGGCATCACGTAAACCTGTTCGTCGCCGTCGTACTGACCGGTGAAGGCGATCCACTTCCCGTCGGGCGAGAACTGGGCGAAGACCTCGATGCCGGGGTGAGCGGTGAGCCGCGTGGCCGTGCCTCCGCTCGCGGAAGTTGTCCAAAGATCGCCAGCGTAGGTGAACGCCACTTTGTCCCCGTGGATCGCGGGGAACCGCAAGAGTTTGGTCTGGGCGGCCGCGGGTTGGGGCGCGGCGAAAGCGACGAGAAGGGAAGCGGCCAGGACCGCGGGTTTGAAGGTGGACAGCACGGGAAAACTCCTTCGGTTAAAACCAGATGAACGACGTCACTTGAAAGCAGTCGGGATGGTTGCGGGGATGAAGATCGACATCCGCTCGATCGGCGCCTCGAGCAGGCCATCCCACGCGCTCAGGAAGTGCGGGGGCCTTGATCCTGTCGCCCGCCAGCTGTGCACCCGCTGGCGAGCGAGTTTCCCAGAGCGACGGATCGGCGACGAGACGACGCGCCACCGCCGCGTGCAGGGCCAGGCTGCGGGTTTCGATGGTTTCGGCGCCGCGCACGCCCGTGATCTTAGGCCAGAAGCGCCGCGGTCCAATGTGAATTTCGCTCAGTATTCAAGCGGTTGAACCCCGAGGCCGCGAACGTGCGGGCCTACCTCCGGTATCCTCGGCATCGCAAGGGGCAAACATGACACTTGATGGGCGGCACAACCGGGGGCTTCTCGTCCCCACGGTCATTTTCTTGGGCGTACTCGGGGGCTGCGGGGGCCAATCGCCCACCGGGAGTTCTCCCGCCACCACTGTCGCCGCCAACTCGCCGACGCCCACTCCTACCCCGCCGCCCACGCCCACCCCAACGGCCCCGCCGACGCCCACGCCACCGCCCGCGTGTTCGATCTCTCTGTCGAGCGCCACCTTCGAGCCTCAACGCGTCTCGTGCCCGGCAGGGACCTCGCGGCAAACCGTGCGAGTGGTCTTCGACGCGACCGCGGGGGGTGGAGTGGACGTCACCATCAACAAGGTCTCGAGCGCCTCGGTGACCTGCGCGATCTCGCGGGGAACCTGCACGTGGCCGGAGGGCAGCCTCTCCTTCTCGCCGTCCGTGGTCCCCGCGGGTACCCGGGTTCAGATCGTGGCTACCGAAACCTTCAATTGCACGGCGGGCGGTACCGGATCCAACCTTGGCGAACTGGTCTACGGCGCTCTCTATGTCAACACGAGCTGCGGAGCGTCCCAGGAGCTGAAACTCACGAACACCTTGAGCATCGGGTGAGGTAGCGGCTCGTGCGAAGGCTCGTGTCTCCGGAGACCACGGTGTTCCGGGCTCCCGGTCTCGGTAGTCAGCGCGGACCTGGGCGCGACCTTCAGGGCTTCTCGGACTCGGGGAGGTAATCGCCGAGGAAGTTCCGCTCCATACCGTTTCCCCAACCCGCCCCGTGGTCGCTGGTGATCCGGGCCCGGGTGGCGTCGCTGATGTGATGCGGGCCGTGGGCGAGAAGGGCCAGGATCGTCCCGGGACGCTGATGTTCGCTGGCCCAGCTCAGGGGTGAATCGCCATGAGCGTCGCGCGCTTCCTTGTCGGCGCCCCGGGCGATGAGGTACTCGATGATGGCGGCGTCCGCATAGGCCGCCGCACGATGCAGCGGCGTCTCTCCCTTGGTGCGCACGTCGCGCATGAAAGCCCCGGTCTCCTTGCCGGGGATGGTGCGCGCATTGACGTCGGCGCCGTGCTCGAGAAGGAGGCGGACCACATAGAAAAAGTGGGGCCGACCCGCCTTGGCCAGAGCACTGTGGAGCGGGGTCTCACCCGTCGATTCCACGGCCGAGTTCGGACGGGCGCCGTGCCGGATGAGGAAGTCACACACCTTCCAGTGCCCGAAGAACGCGGCGTTCCCGAGCTCCTCGTCGAGGTCAAGGCTCGAGAGATCTCCGCCCGCTTGAAGCACCGCCTTGAGCGCGGTGACGTCGTCGTAATAGACGAACCACTGCATGACCCGAACCGGGCCCTCGCGCAGTGTGTCACGCCAATCAGGCAATCGAAGCAGGTCGAAGACGAGGTCCGTGCGTCCGCGGCTGATCCGGTCGAGGATGGAGTCTTTGGTCACGAGTCGGCCTCCCTGGTCGTCGATGTGGCTGGGCACTATCAGATCACGATAGGCTCGAAGCCATGAGATCCCGCACGGCCTTCATCCTGCTCGCCTTACTCACCGCCGGCTCGTCGGCGTCGATGGCGCGTGCCCAGGCTCCGATGGAATCTGCCGCGGAGCGGTTCTTCGCGAGCGTGGCCGGCCTTTGCGGCAAGGCCTTTGCGGGGAAGATCGTGGCCAATCAGCCCACTCCGGCGAGCGCGGACCCCTTCGAAGGCAAGTCGCTCCTCTTCCATGTCCGGGGTTGTGGGAAAGACCGGCTCGAGTTGCCGTTCCACGTGGGCGAAGATCGGTCACGCACCTGGGTTCTCACCCGGAAGGACGGGGCGATCTCCCTCAAACACGATCACCGGCACAAGGATGGTTCGCCTGACGACCTCACCATGTACGGCGGACTGACTCTGCAGCCGGGCACGGCGATGCGTCAGCAGTTCCCCGCCGACGCCGAGACCAAGGAGCTGTTCACGCGCCTGAAGCTCCCGGTGTCGATTCCCAACGTGTGGGCCATGGAAATCGAAAGCGGAAAGCGCTTCGTCTACGAACTGGCTCGGCCGGGCCGCCTCTTCCGGGTGGAGTTCGATCTCACCCGCGAGGTAGCGCCGCCGCCCGCGCCCTGGGGCCACGAAGCGAAGTAGACGTCAGTTCGTGGATCCGGACTCGCTGAGCAGCCGCGCGAGTTCGGCGCCCCAGATCGCGGGCCACGAATGGGTCGAGTGACCGCGGGTCTTGTCGGAGATGGGGATCACCACCGCCCGCCCCTTCTTCACGCGCTTGATCTGATCCTCGAGGATCCCCAGTTCTGGCGGGTTCACCTGATCGTCCGCCGAGTTCACCGCGACGAGCGGGCAGACGATCTTCTCGAGGTCGGGCTGCGGGTTGTAGTCGCGCGACGACTCGAACTGATAGAGGAAGTCGTTGGCGTCGGCGCTCGCGAGGCGCTGCGTCACCATCTCGTCGAAGAAGGCGTCGGCGGTATCGCGCGTGGGCGCCTGCTTCTGCCAGCGGAGCGGCGCGCTCGACATGAAGATGCCGGTGTAGATGGCGCTCGTGAGGCCGCGCTGCGGCTGCTTCACGTACTCGCCGTTCATCCAGTCGGGGTCCTTGCGGATCGCGTCGCTCACCATGCGGCGGAACATGCGATTGCGGCCGGAGATCTGCACCGGCAGGCTCGCGAGCGGCATCGCCGCGTCCATGAAGTCAGGGTATCGCTCGGCCCACATCCAGGTGTGCATGCCGCCCATCGACGTGCCCATCACGAGGCGCAGGTGATTGACCTTGAGGCCTTCGGTGACGAGGAGGTACTGCCCCGTGACGAGGTCGCCGTAGCCGTAACGCGGAAACTTCGCGCGCAGGCCGTCGCTCGGCTTGCTCGACTTCCCGTGGCCGATGTTGTCGGGAAGGATGATGAAGTAGGTGGCCGCATCGAGCGTCTGACCGGGGCCGAAGAGTTCCAGAGCGAAGTTGTCGCTCAGGAACTGGGCCCCGGTGCCGCCGGTGCCGTGCATGATGAGGACGGCGTTCGTGACCCAGCCCTTGGCGTCGCGCACGGGCCGGCCGAGAGTGCGGTAGTGCAGGTTCAACTCGGGCAGCGTCTCGCCGGAGTCGAACTTGAAGTCGCGGATCTTGAAGTCGCCCTCGGTGACCGTGGGCCTGGCGCGGGGGGTCTGCGCGGCGACCGGAGCCCCGGCGGCGATGGCAAGAAGGGCGAGAGCGGCGAGACGGCGGACTCGGATCATGGCGCGCAACTTAAGCCACAGGGAGGCAGGCGCACAACAAGTTGCACGTTCAGTCCATCCGAAGCACGGCGGCGTAGGTCACCACGCCGCGGAAGAGATTGCCGAGGCGCAGGTTCTCGTTCTCTTCGTGCTGATTGTTGTCGAAGTTCACCACCGGAACGAGGATCGCCGGGAAACCGAGAGCCTCAATGAACTGGGAGATGGGCACGGTGCCGCCCGCGGTGCGGATGCGGACCGGCGGAGCGCCCCAGACGCGCTCGAGGGCGGCGACCACGCGGCGTGATTCGGGCAGCAGGGGCGAGGTGCGGAAAGCGGCGGTCGCGGCACGACGCGGCGCCGACAACTTCGCGATGTGGGAGTAGCGCGCGCGGGTCGCGTCGTCGGGGTCCTCGTCGACCACGTGGTATCCCTGCTTGACGATGTGGGCGCGCAGGCGCTCGAGCATCTTCGCCCCGTTCGTCTCCTTCACCAGGCGAATGTCGAGTTCGGCCACCGCACGATCGGGGATGATGGTGCGCGCGTCGGCGCCGATGAAGGAGCTCTGCATGCCGCGGATGTTGAGGGTGGGCTTCTGGAAGGCCATCTGCAGGGACACGTCGTCGCGCTCCGGCTTCGCCACTCCGAAGACCTTCAACAGACGCTGGTCGTCGGCCGGGACCGCGGCGATCAGGTCTTGTTCCTCCCTGGCGAGGGGCACGAGGTCGTCATTGAAGCCTTCCACCAGGATGTTGCCCCGATCGTCCTTCATCGAAGCCAGCAGGTGCGCGAGCCGCAACGCGGGGTTCGGGATCCAGTTGCCGTAGTTCCCGCTGTGCACTCCGCTCTTCGGCCCGTAGACCGTGAGCTGGGCGTCCTGGAGACCACGCGCGCCAAAGACCAGCGTGGGTTGATCGGTGAAGTGCATGGGCCCGTCGAAGACCAGCATGAGATCGGCCTTGAGCTTGTCGCGGTACTTCTCGATGGCGGGGACGAGGTTCGGGGAACTGATCTCCTCTTCGCCGTCCATGATCACGCGAAGATTCACGGTGGGCCCAAGACCCTGGGCGGCGAGGGCGTCGAGCGCGGCCATGAAGGCGATGATCGGGCCCTTGGCATCCGAAGCCGAGCGCGCGTACACCCGCCAGTCGTTCTCGTAGCGAGCCTGCCCACGCGGATCCGCGATGTCGCGCGCGCCTTCATCGTGACGGCCGGAGCGGAGCAGAGGTGTGAACGGATTCGCCTGGGCCCAGCCCTTCGGATTCACGGGTTGACCGTCAAACTGACAGTAGACAAGGACGGTAGTGGTCGCTCCGGGCACGAGGCGTTCACCCCACACCAGCGGGTTGCCATCGGTGGCGAGGAGTTCCGACTTGAAGCCGCGCTTCTCGAGCATGGCCTTCAGAAAGACGGCGTTCCGTTCGATGTTGGCCCGGTCCGCGGCCACGTTCGGCAGGGCCAGCAGATCGAGGAACTCGGTCATGATGGCCCGCTGATTCGCCAACGTCCAGGCTTCGACCCGGGGGCGCAGATCGTTTTGCGCGCTTACGGGAAGCGCGGCGGCGAGAGAGAGGCTCAGGCTGATCGAGAGAAGGCGGCGCGTGCTGGACATGGAGCGATGGTGCCAGAGCAGACCCACCGCGGCAAATCTCAGCCTGGGATCACAGTAACGAAGGTCAGCGGATACGACTCGCCGTTGACAATCACCTCCATGGGATGGCGGCCCGGAAAGTGGCGTCTTGTGGTGTGCTGGGCGAAGGACAACACCTTCGAAAGGGTTCGGGTCTCGCGCGGGGGCAGGTCGAGCGTGCCCAGCTTGAAGACCTTCGGACGTCGCGAACCATCGGCTTTGACGTAGCTCACGGAGAGGTCGACGGCCAGTCGTTGTTCGCGGCGTGCCGTGCTTTGAACATCCACGTTCACCCTGATCTTTCCGCCGATGGCCACGCGCGACGGCACGACCGAGCCGCGCACCGTTACTTGCGCCCGCTGGCCGTAGCCCAGGGCCTGCAGGGCTCCAGGGTGCCCCTGTTTGACCAGCCAGCGGAGCGCATGACGCACCAGAGCCGCGCGATCATCCGGCGCGTTCTTGAGCCAGCGGGCCGCGACCTCGACGAGGATCTCCGGATGATCCTTGCCGATGTCGTTGAGATTGTTCGCGACGGAACGGCGGACATACTCGGACTCGTCATCCTTCAGAATTTCAAGGAGCGCCAGAACCGGCGATGGGTCTTTCTGGAAGTCGCGTAGACGACCGGCCCAGGGCAGACGAGGACGGGAACCCTCCGAGACGAGGCGACGGACATGCGGGTCCGGATCGCGAGCCCACTCGCGGAGACGGGCGAGGGTGCGCTCGGGATGCCGCTCGATGAACGCGCGAATCGAGAACTCGGCCGTGAACCTGAGGGTGAGCTCATGCTGCGCCCGCATCGAGTCTTCGAAATGCGCGGTGTCGAGACCGTGATCGGCCACGAAGAAAACGAAAGGCAGGAAGCGGAAGCCGTCCATCGGCCCGGCGCCGGGATCGCCCGACTCTCGCGCGAGGGAGTCGATGATCACTCGCACCGCCTCGGGATAGGAACTGGGGAGACACGCGCACAGGGCGGTCGAAACGCGGCGGGCCCGGTCCATCAGTTCGAGCTGATCGAACTCGCGGGTGGCGAGGGCGACGAAGCGTTTGGCTGGAAAGGGCGGATGAACCTCGGCAAGAGAGCGAGCGAGGCGTCGGACCATCGGCACATCGAATGAGTTCTTGAGGGGTTCGGCCATTTGGATGCGCATCATGCCTAACTGCGGGCCGCGGAGATAATCGAGTGGCTATGTCCTTCGACGCCATCCTGTTCGATCCTGTGACCCGCGACTCGACCAAGGTCACCGTGCGCGCCTTCGGCTCGTCGCTCGAGGTCAGCGGCGGGCGAGAGACCATGCGCGTCGATCCAGCCCGTTGCGAACTGACCGCCGGCGGGTGGGACCGCGAGTCGTTGCAGATCACCTGGCGCGCCGAAGGCGGGGTATTCGCACTCTCCTCCACCGACCGGGGAGCGACCACGGAACTCGACCGGCTCCCGCATTTCCAGGCCGCCCTCGATGCCGCATCGCGAGCGCAGAAGGGCACGAGGCGCAGCGGTCGGCTCGGGCTCGCCCTGCTTGCGCTGATCACCGCCTTGCCCCTGCTCGCCCTGCTCGTCGTGCTGGCGTTCCGCGACCCGATCATCGACTTCGTGCTCGAACGGATCCCGGTGAGCGTGGACCGCGAAGTCGGCAAGATGTTCGAGGGCGAGATCCTCGGCTCGAAGGAGGCGGTGGCGGAGAACGAAGCCACGCGCGCCATCAACCTGATGGTGGACCGACTCAAGGCCGCGAGCCCGGAGAAGCGGTTCGAGTTCAAGGTGAGCGTGCAGACGAACGCCCAGGTCAACGCCTTCGCCGCGCCCGGTGGCTTGATCGTGGTCTACACCGGCCTCATCAAGGAAGCGGGCTCCGCGGAAGAGGTGGCGGGGGTGCTGGCCCACGAGATGGCCCACGCCACGAACCGGCACTCGATGCGCCAGCTGATCTACGCCGGCGGTCTGCTGCCCCTGGCCGGCCTGCTCATCGGCCAACCCGACGCCGCGGCCTTGTTCCAGAACCTGGGCCAGCTCTCGGAACTGAAGTTTTCGAGAAGCCAGGAAGAGGACGCGGACCGCACCGGATTCGACACGCTGGTGGCCGCGGGCATCTCGACCGAGGGGATGGCCAGCTTCTTCGACAAGCTAGCCGCAACGTCAGGCGCGCCGCCCTCGTTTCTCTCCACCCATCCCTCGAGCGATGCGCGCGCCGCCGCCATTCGCGAGCGCACACGGTCCCTGACCGGTCCGAAGCCCGAGCCACTGGCCATCGACTGGAATGCGGTTCAGGCTTCGGTGAAATAGCCCGTTGGAAGATCGCGGTTCGTCGGACAGCGTTCGGTGGATCGCTCAGGACACCAGAGTGCCCCGCCGATCCTCGGTCGACGGTGGCGCCGCGCCTTCTAGCGCCGCTCGCCCGTGTCCAGGAGAATGCCGATCGCCACGGCGACACGACGATCGATGCTCTTGAGCCGGTCGCGAGTGAGATCGAGGACGTAAACGTCGCGGATTCTGAATTCCTTCTTGAACTCGCCGAGGACCATGTCGCTTTCGCCCTGACACAAGACGAAGTGAAGGAGAACGAGTTGAGAAACCAGGCGGCGCAAAAGCGCCCTCAGAATGGAGTCCTCCTTGGCCACGAGAAGCGTTCGCCCGCTTCGCGGATCCTTGACGAGCCACTTCTTTCTGAAAGCGTCAGTCAGCATGTTCTTGCTGATTGCGGCCAATGGACGGCCCGCGGCATCAAGGACCGTGAAAGTGGAGGTGAGTCCGGCCACGGTCTCGTTTTGTCGCACTTCGAAGGCCTTCGCGGCCTTCGTGGCGTCGAAATAGCAGGTGATGTGCCGCTTTTGTCCCAGCCGGGACATGCCATAGACGAAGGTCACGATGGTCGCGCTGAAGGCCAGCGCGAAGAAGATAACGACGCCAGCAGTCCCCAGGTCGGGCAGAACGGAACCGAGCCAGATGAAACCGGCCGCTACCGCAACAGCCGCTGAGCCGCTCGCGAGGCCGGCGCCGGCATTGCGGAGGGCGTGGGCCGGGCGCTCAGCGAAGAGCACCGGGGCGCCTGAGTCGTCCAGAATGTCGTACCTCTGGGCGGTCACCGTCAGCAACTGCTGCCGGACCGTGTAACGGTCGAGAGCGAGGGCCGGGGGAAGCGCCTCAGCGACGCGACGCGGCGGCGCGGGACGGATTGGACGACCGGCTGCTGTGGTTGACATGGCCCCTCCGCGCGCGTGTCCCGACTCGCCGACCGAGGGCTGACGCGCTACTCTGAGCAGACTACAGGAGGTTCATCGGCCAAGCCAGCCGGTCAGGGCGCGGTCAGCGCGCGTGGTCGGCGGCGCGGATGATGTCGGCGAAGACGCCCGATGCCGTGACTTCGGGTCCGGCGCCGGGACCGCGAATCACCAGAGGCGAGGCGGGATAACGATCGGTCCAGACCGCGACCATGTTGTCTCCCCCACGCAGCGCGGCGAAGGGGCTGGTCGATTCGACCCGACGAAGGCCCACTTGAGCCACGCCAGCGGTGGCCGAGGCGAGATAGAAGAGCCGCCCCCCGTCGACCGAAGCCGCCTGGGCCCGACGCTCGATAGAGGCGTCGAGTTCGGGAAGGCGGCGCCAGAACTCTTCGAGGTCCATCGCGTCCCACGCAGCCGACGGAAGCAGCGACTCGCGCTTCACGTCCGCAGCCTCGATGGGCACGCCGCCCTCTCGGGCCAGAATCAGAATCTTCCGGGCGACGTCGAGGCCGGCCAGATCCTCGCGCGGGTTGGGCTCCGTGTAACCAAGGTCGCGGGCCTCTCGCAGGGCGACGCTGAGAGCGACGCCATCCGCGATCTTGGTCAGCAGGAAGCCGAGGGTGCCGGAGAGGGCTCCTTCGATCCGCCGCACCCAATCGCCGGTGCGCACCAGGTCGGAGATGGCGCCGATCATGGGGAGAGCCGCGCCCACCGTGGTCTCGTGCAACAAGGCGCCACGGCCCTGGCGTCGGCCCGTCTTGATCGACCGGTATACCGCGAGGTCGCCGCCGAAGGGTCGCTTGTTCGATGAAATCACGTGGACTCCCGCGTCGAGCAAGGTGGCGTAGAAACCAATCGGCTCCTCGCTGTCGGTGCAG
>JAGNNV010000421.1 GCA_017990495.1 Vicinamibacteria bacterium | reverse complement strand
TCCATCCCCACCTCCGCCGCGTACTCGATCTGATCGTTGGTTCCTCCCATCAGCTGGGCCGCCGCCCCCGCGGCCATGGCGCAGGCCGCGCCCACCTCGCCCTGACATCCGACGGCGGCCCCGGAGATGCTGGCGTTCGTCTTGATGAGGTTTCCGATGAGACCGGCGGTGGCCAGCGCGCGCAGGATGGCCCCTTCGTTCGCGGGCAAGGTTTCGCGCAGGTAACGCATGACCGCGGGCAGCACACCCGAACCGCCGCAGGTGGGAGCGGTGACCACCACCCCGCCGGCCGCGTTCTCTTCGCTGACCGCGAGACCGTAAGCGGAGAGTGTGCCGGTGCGGGCGAGCAGACCGCCGCGCGCCACCGCGCGGGCGTGGTAACTGCGGGCCTTGCGCGGGAGCTTGATGATCCCGGGCAGGATGCCGCTGCCGCGCAGACCGCGGTCGATGGCGGCTTCCATGGCGGCATGGATCTCGGCAAGGAACTTCCAGATCTCCGGCCCCTCGCACTCTTCGACGTACTGCCAGATCTGCAGATGGTGTTCGCGGCAATAGCCGAGGATGTCGCTCATCTTCGAGAGGTCGTAAACGCCGCGAGGCGTCCAGTCCTCGACATCGTGCTCGCGAATCGCTCCACCGCCCACCGAGTAGACCTTCCAGGACGCGCGGGTGCGCCCGGCTTCGTCGAGGGTCTCGAACTGCATGCCGTTGGGATGCCGGGGCAGCCGCTCACGCATGTTGAAGAGGATCTCGTGCGGGCGGGCGCCGAAGGCGTCCTCGATGACCTTGTCGGTAAGGTGACCTTTGCCGGTGGCGGCCAGCGAGCCGTAAAGGGTCACGCGGTAACGGGCGGCGCCCTCGTGCTGCGCGATGAAGCGGTCGGCAGCGCGGCGCGGCCCCATCGAGTGGGAGGAGGAGGGGCCGTTACCGATCCGGAAGAGTTCGCGAATGGATTCCACAGCGAAAGCTTAAGGTCCCCGTCGCTCGCGGTGGCCGTTGGGCTACTGACGCGGCGCGGGTGGCTTAACGTCGGCTGGCGGCACGAACAGGGTGTCGGCGAGGGAAGAGTTCGCCTCCATCGTTTCGAATCGGTACTCGCGGGAGAAGAGCGCCTCGTCGACCTGAATCGAGAAAGGCAAGCGGACGCCGGCCACCACGCGATAGTCGTCGTAGTGAATCACCTGGGGTTTTTGAAACCCACCGCGAGCGGCGCCCTCTTTCGCGATCAGGTTGCGCCGCCGGATCAGGTGATTCACAGCGCTCACGTAGACGTCCTCGGTCGTCCCCGAGGCCCGCACCACTCGGATCTGGAACAGGTCTTCGCCCTCATCGGTGACGCGGCCGATTAGTTCCAGCCTGGCACTCGCTGCGCCCGAATCCAGAAGGGGGCCGTCGAAATCGGCGATCAGGATGGCGTCCGCGGTTTCCTCAGTCGCGAGCAGCGTCGGCTCCATGGCCCGCTCATGACCCGACATCCACGCCTTCTCGCCATCCACCGCCCGGACCACGGTGATGCCGGGCCGGGGCTTGGTGGCCCAGTGAGAAAGGCCTACGATCTCTTCCCGGCTTTTCGCGACGCGGGCGTGATAGGCCACCAGGGGAAACTCAAGGCCGTTGTAGACGTAGATCCCCTTCTTGGTGACGGTCTTGAGCGCTTCGATCTTGTCGCGACCGCCGAGGGCCTGGAGGTGTCGCGCCATCACGTCGTCCAACGTCGGCGTCTGCGCAGAGACGCCGGGCGCGATGGCGAGGCCGCCGAGAACGAGCAGGAGAGCGCGTGTTGTTCTGATCATCATCGACATTAACCCCGCAGATCCAGGCTGACGAGTTCGGTGTGGTTGCGGAGGTAGAGCCGGCCCTGCCACAACGTCGGCTGGGTCCAGCTTCGGCCTTCGAGCACGCTCGCCCGTGCGAGTTCACGGTAAGCCTCGTGAGTCGCTTCGGCCAGCACCAGCTCGCCGGTTTCACCCAGGATGATCAGCATCCCGTTCGCCACGATCAGCGATCCTTTGCCCAGACCGCGTTTCGCCCAGAGCGTCTTGCCGGTGGACGCTTCGATACACTTGAGCGTCGCGGTATCGAAGCCGTACAGGTGATTTCCGATGGCGACCGAGCCGTTGAAGTGGTTCTTCATCTGAAGTCCCTCCCATACGGGCTGTGCGGTGATGGTGTCGCCGTCCGCCAGCAATCGCGCGACCTTCGCGCCAATGCCGTAGCTGGCCGAGACGAAGACGAGATCGGGCGCCACGAAGACGGGGGGCGCTGGCTTGATCGTGCCGTCCGCGGCGAAGGGGAAGCCCCACAGGCGCTGGCCCTTGAGGTCAAGGCCGATCACCTCGCGTTTCGTCATGACCACGATCTGCTGCTTGCCGTTGAATTCGATGGGAAGCGGAGAGGAGTACACGATCTGATCCTCGTGGGATGCCCAGCGAAGGGCGCCGGTCTTCTTGTCGAAGGCCGCCACCGCCCGAGCGCCCTTGCCACCGGATTCGATGATCACGAGATCGCCGATCAGCAGGGGCGCCGAGGTGAACGCCCAGGTGGGTAGTTCGCTTTCGAAGGTCTGACGCAACTCGACCTGCCACAAGACGCTTCCGTCCGCGATCTTGAGCGCGGCCAGCCGGCCCTGAGAGCCGTGGACGAAGGCCTTGTCGCCTTCGATCGTGGGTGTCGAGCGTGGACCATCGCCGTACTCGTTGTTGAAAATCGCTCCGACCGCGGTCGACCAGATCTTCTTGCCGGTCGCGGCGTCGAGGCACACGGCATACTCCTGCGCTCCCTCGGCGTGCATCGTGTAGAGACGATCGCCCACCACCGACACCGCCGAGAACCCAGGCCCAATCGGAGTGCGCCAGAGGGTCTTGGGCCCGGCCGGCCCGAAGGCCTTCGTGAGGCCGATTTCCACCGAGATCCCGTCCCGGCTCGGTCCGCGATACTGGAACCAACCGCGCGCCGTGTCAGCCGCGCCCGCTTTCACGTCAGCCGCCGACCCTGCCCCCGCTCCGGCCGCTAACAGTCCCAGGATCAGAGCTG
>JAGNNV010000420.1 GCA_017990495.1 Vicinamibacteria bacterium | reverse complement strand
GCGATCAAGGCCCCCACTCCGGTCGGGTAGCCGAACATCTTGTAGAAGGACAGAGCCACGAAGTCGGGGTGATACCGGGACAGATCAAGGCGATTGGTGGGGACGAAAGCGGCGGCGTCGAGAAGAACATCGAAGCCCTTCGACTGCGCCCTTTCGATCCACTCGAGCGGATGCTGAACCCCGGAGAAGTTCGATTGGGCGGGGTAGGCGAACAGGTTGTGCGCCGCAGGGTTCGCCTGAGCCAGATGCTGGTCGAGCACCGCATCATCGACGCGCAACTCGGGCGGGATCATCGGGACGTACAGCGTTTTCGCCCCTCGCAACCGGTCGAACTCGCGAATCCCGTTCACGGAGTTGTGGTTGTCGAAGGTGAGAAGGAAGATGTCGCCCGGCCCGAAGGGATAGGACTCGCCCACCAGTTTGAGCGCGTGAGAGGCGTTCGCGGTGAAGACCACGGAATATTCCGCGGGGTCCGCCCGGAAGTAGTCGAGAACCCGGCGACGGCACCCTTCGACGAGCGTCGTGCTCAGGCGGGAAGCAGGGCTTTCCGAGTGGGGATTGCCCAGGACCTCGCCGATCAGCGCTTCCGCGTGCCGCCGGACCTGGGAAACGCCGTAGAGCCCGCTCCCCGTGTAGTCGATGTAGACCTGGCCCTGCTCATCGAGTCGCCCGAACTCGCGCTGCCGAAGCGCGTCGAGCGCCGCGGTCGTCTCGTAGTCGGGGTGAGCGGCGAGAAACGCCTTGAAGGCCTCGGGCGAATCCGACGCGGCTTTCATGGATCGAGTGTAATTCAGAGCCGGCCCCACCTGACCTGAGGAGAACTGCAAATGGACTATCCGATCTGGGACTTGTCTATCGGGGGAGGCGTGTTGATCGGCCTCGTGGCCATCACCCACGTCTGGGTTTCACACTTCGCGGTCGGGGGCGGTCTCGCCATCGCCATCGTGGAAACGCTGGGCGTGCGCCGAAACGACCCGACGCTGCGCAACCTCGCGAAGAGAAGCTCCCTGATGTTGATCCTCGTCTCCACCGTATTCGGGGCAATTTCCGGGGTCGGCATCTGGGTCACCATCGGACTGGTGCAACCCGCGGCGACCTCCGTTCTCATCCACAATTTCGTGTGGGGCTGGGCCGCCGAATGGGGTTTCTTCATCCTCGAAGTGGCGACGGCACTCCTGTACTACGCGACGTGGGACAAGGTCCGCCCGCGCACTCACCTTCTTCTGATCTGGCTGTACGCCTTCGCCGCCTACATGTCCCTCGTCATCATTCAGGGAATCATCTCGTTCATGCTCACCCCGGGGAGCTGGATCGAGACCCGCTCGTTCTGGGACGGGATCTTTAATCCGACCTATCTGCCCGGCCTGGTGATGCGCACCGGCATCTGCCTGCTCCTGGCCGGCGCGTACATGATGTTCGCGGCCTTGCGAGAGCCGGATAAAGCGGCCCGAGCGAGCCTGGTGCGGCTCATGGCCGGGTTCGAAGTGGCGGGAGGAGCGATCGCCTACGGCGGCTACCGCTACTGGGAATCCGCGTTGCCCGAGTCTGTGCGGGTGATCTTCCTCGGCGAATCGCCGCTGATCGCGTCACTCGCCAGCACGCGCGGCCTGACCCTTTGGTCGCTTGCCGCTTTCATGGCGCTCGCGATGTTCGCGTGGGTGGTCCCGCGCGTTCAGCGCTGGCCGGTGGCGGTGGTGGCGCTCCTCGCCGCCTTCAGCTTCTTCGGCGCCCAGGAAAGGGTTCGCGAGGGCGTCCGGAAGCCGTTCGTCATCCGTGACTTCATGTTCTCGAACGGCATCCTGGTGAGCGAGATCGCCGGCCTGAACGAGCGCGGCATCTTGAGCAAGGCGACATGGGCGGCGAGAGAAAGCGACGGTTCGCCTGTTTCCATGGGCCGCGCCGTCTATCGCGCCCAGTGCGAATCGTGCCACACCATCGACGGGTACCTGTCCATGCGACAGATCGTGGCCGCCCCGGATGCCGACACCCTCGGCCTCATTCTTGAAGTCCTTCGCGACCAGGGCCAGGGATACGTCTCCGGCCAGCACACGGAGCGAGGCCACGTCGCCACTCAGAAACTCGACTATCCCGCCATGCCCCCCCTGGTCGGGACCACTCAGGAAATCGACGCGCTGAAGGCTTACCTCGTGAGCCTCAAGGCCCCGCAGACGGTGGAGGTCTCCCATGCCCGCTAACCTGATTCCCGCCATCGATCCAGCACCGCTTCCGGGCCCTCCGTGGCTGTTCCACGTGCTCTGGCTCGTGACCTTCCTCGTTCACCTCGTCTTCGTGAACATGGTGATGGGCGGTTCGCTCCTCGCCGCTTTGGTGGGCCGCGGCCGCAAGGGCGAGAGAGAGACCCAGCGCTTCTTCGTCGAGTCCAACGGCTGGGCCATTTCCTTCGCCATCACCTTCGGCATCGCCCCGTTGCTGTTCATACAGGTGCTGTTCGGCCGGTTCTTCTACACCGCGACGATTCTGCTCGCGTGGTGGTGGTTCTCCATGCTCGGGATCCTGACCGCCGCCTACTACCTGAACTACCTCGCCAAGCACCGGTTGCAGAAGGGCAAGAGCGTGCGCGGGCTGTTGATGGTGGAGGCCGTGGGTTTCCTGGTCATCGCGGCGATTCAGGTCGCCATCAATGTGCTGCACATGCAGCCGGGGCGCTGGGAATCAGTGGCGCAACAGACGAGCGCCGCGCTCCTGGATCCAACCTTCGCGCCGCGCGTTCTGCATTTCGTCTTCTCGGCGGTCGCCATGGCCGGGGTGGCGCTCGCCTACGCAGCCACACGGAAGGCAGCCGCGGCCGGCGAGGCGCTCGAGGAGCGCGTCGACATGGCCCGCTTCGGGCTGCGCGCGGCATTCATCGCCACCGCCCTCAACCTCGCTGATGGATTCTGGCTCATCCTCGCCCTGCCCCGGGACGTGTTGATCCCGTTCATGCGCGGCGGCGCGGCCACGATGATTCCGCTGACCGCAGGCATACTGCTCGGAGTCTTCATGCTGGTGGCGCTGTCGCGGATCACGGATCCAC
>JAGNNV010000007.1 GCA_017990495.1 Vicinamibacteria bacterium | reverse complement strand
GGCAAAGGCGAGGGCTGGCTGACCGCGGAGTACGCGATGCTCCCGCGGGCCACCCATACCCGCACCGCGCGCGAGGTCACCAAAGGATCGCCCTCCGGACGCACCCACGAGATCCAGCGCCTGATCGGAAGGTCGCTGCGCTCGGTGCTCGACATGAAGGCTCTCGGCGAACGCACGTTGACCATCGATTGCGACGTGCTGCAGGCCGACGGAGGAACCCGCACCGCCTCCATCACCGGCGCGTTCGTGGCCCTCGTTCTCGCGCTCAAGAAAATCGGCGCGATGTCGGCCCTGCGCGATCAGGTGGCCGCGGTGTCGGTCGGTCGGGTGAAGGGCGCCACCGTGGTCGATCTCGACTACATCGAAGACTCGGCCGCCGAGGTCGACATGAACGTGGTCGGTCTCGCGTCGGGGGCTTTCGTCGAGGTGCAAGGCACCGCGGAGCAGAAGCCGTTCTCCAAAGCCGAACTCGACGACATGATGAAAGCGGCCCAGTCCGGTCTCGACCAGCTCTTCGAGAAACAGCGCGAAGTGCTGCCGCCCTTCAAGATCAAGGGCTAGCGAACCAGCGGCTTAAAGTCCCAGACCGAGGGACCAGACGAAGCGGCCGTCCGGACCACCGTCGCCGCTCACCTTGCGCGCGTAGCCGAGGCTTCCGCGGATGCCGAGAATGATGATGTCGCTCTCGAGGCCGGCGTAGGTGTGGCCGTTCGTGACCCCGCTCGGATCGCGCCAGCTCCTTATGGCGACGGCCTTCAGCGTCACCGCCAGTCCCTGCGGTTTCACCAGCGAGTCCTCGAAGACGCCGGCCACGAGTCCAAGACCGATCTGGCCGCCTCTCGTACCCACCCGCACCTGGAACAACTTGCCCGGGGAGAACGCCACCAGCATCTTGGGTTGACCCCACATGATCGTGGCCGAGCCGGTGAGGCGCGTGGGGCCTCCCCAGGCGAGGCCGATCGTGGCATCGACCATGTTCGGCTTTGGTTTCGTTCCGGCCTCTACGGCGGCGGGAGGCGGAGTGGGGCTCGCGGCCGGTGCCGATGGCTGCGTGGTCTGCGCGAGGAGCGGACGGGAATCGAAGAGGCTCAAAAGCAGCGTCGCCCCGATGAGAAGGCTTTTCATTGGCCCTCATTCTCGCCTTGCCGGGCTGCTCGACGTGAGATCGTGTTGCCGGCGACCTGCCTGGCCCATAGTTACGGAAGCCGGTGCCCGTTTGCCCAGCGGGCGGAGGTTTCGGAGATAATCGCCTCAACCACTCCCGCCACCGAGGGCGGGTGAACCAATCAGGAGCCTTTCGACGATCATGCGGAAACTCTCTCTCATCGCGGTTCTGGCCGCGGCCCTCATCACTCCGAACGTCCACGCCCAGGATGTCACCGAGGCCGACTACAAGAAGGCCATGGAAGCTACCCTTGCCGGCATGCAGACCATCGGCAAAACTATGCGCGAAAACTCGGCCGACCTGAGCGGAGCGGTGGCGGGGGCCAAGGCTATCGACGCCGCCCTCGCGAGCATCGACGCATTCTGGGTGGCTCGCAAGGCCCAGGACGCGGTGGAGATGAACGCGAAGTCGCGCGCCGCAGCCATGGCCGTGGCCAAGGCCGCGGAGGCCAACGACGCCGTGGCCGCCCGCGAAGCGGTGAAGACCCTCCAGGGGACGTGCAAGGCCTGCCACGATGTGCACCGCGAGAAGCTGCCCGACAACACCTACCGGATCAAATAGCCGCCGCTGCCCCTCTCGATGAGTACCGGACTCCTCGAGGGGGCGGATGGCCATCTGCGCTGCCGTTGGAGCGGGTCGGACCCGCTCTACCTCGGTTATCACGACCGCGAATGGGGGCGCCCCGTGGCGGATGACACGCGGCTCTTCGAGAAGCTGAGCCTCGAGGGTTTCCAGTCAGGCCTGTCCTGGCTCACCATCCTGCGCAAGCGCGAGAACTTCCGGGCCGCGTTTCGCGGATTCGGCATCGAAGCCGTGGCCGCGTTCACCGCGCGCGACGTGAAGCGTCTCCTCGACGATGCGGGCATCGTGCGCCATCGCGGCAAGATCGAGTCGACCATCAACAACGCGCGTCGGGCCCTCGAGGTGCGCCGCGAGTTTGGATCCCTCGCCCGCTTCTACTGGGCCTTCGAACCCCACGCGACCGACCGACCCGGGCGGCTCGATTGGCCGACCTTGAAAACGCTCGCCGAGACCGATGCTTCGCGCCGTCTGGCGAAGGAACTCAAGAAACGAGGTTTCTCGTTCGTGGGACCCACCACCGCCTACGCCTTCATGCAGGCCATGGGACTGGTGAACGATCACCTGGAGGGCTGCGCTTTCCGCGCCCAGGTCGAGAAGGAACGTCACCGCTTCCGACGCCCGGGGCCTGCGGACTGAGCATCACGGAACCATGAGCTGAATCCGACCCGACAAGGTGAAATAGTGACCCCGGTTGCCGGGAATGGGCGAGATAAGCGGGTCGTTGTAGCTCTCCCACAGAGCATTCGCCTGAAACTTCAGGAACCGGGACGCCCAGTAATTGAGGCCCAAGGCCCTGACGCTGCCACCGGACGGAGCGATGTCGCGGGCTCGGTTCCCGTACCCCGCCAATCCCGTGGGATCGGCGGTGTCGTCGAACTTCAGTCCTTCGATGCGGGCCGCGATTTCGAGCGTGCCCTTGCCGCCCTCAAAGATCGACGCCCTCGGCCGGATGGTCTTGGCTTTCGTCTCCCCGGTCAGGATCCACGTCGCCTGGACGCTCCACCCCCGCCCCAGGACACCTGGAATGTCCTGCCCGGCCGAACCCTGTCCGCGACGCTCCTCGCTCATCTGGAGGTACTCGCCGATGATCCGGAAAGGACCACGCGAGTAGGCGGCGTCACCGCCGAGCCTTTGCCTGGTTCCCCGGACGTGGGGCCGCTCCCAGAAGGTGAACCCGCTGGGGGTGCGCCCAACGGCGCCCTTCGGCGAGGGCTCAAGCGAGCCCAGGGGCGGGTCGGTCTTCACTTCGCCCTGCATGAACGATGCGCCCAGGATCAGACCCTTGCGCGGTTCGATGGTGAAGCGGGCCGTGCCCGCTGACTCGGTGGATTGCGAGGACGAAGCGCCGTCGCCGGCGAAGGCGCCCACCTCATAGAACAGCGACCCAAGTTCGCCGGACAAGGCCAGACCCCACTCGCGGTCTGGAGCCAGACGATCGGCGGCCATCGAACGATCGATGAGATCCGTCTTCGATGAGGAATTCAGGAACTCAGGACTCACCCCGGGCTTGAAGTGTCCCACCAGAACCGTGACCTTCTTCGAGAAGGCGTAGCCGATGGTGGCGTCCTTCAGGCGATCGCCGGCCTCGGAGTTGCGCGGATCCATGACGAACTCGAGGGATAACCTGTTTAGTTCCGCCTCGATTCCGATGCGGAAACGCCGGATCTCGCGCGCGGAGCGAAGAGATCCAGGGCCGGCCTCGCTGGGCTCCCAACCGAAGTGGCGGAAGTCGGCCTGTGCGTATCCCTTGAGGTCAACCCTGGACTCGCCGTTTTTGAATCCGAGGCCGTCGCGCCTCCAGCCGTGGGGCACAGCCTCTGGGGTGGGAGAAGGCGTGGCTTCGACCCCGGGCGGATCCTGGGCATGGTTCCGAGTGTCGGCGCGCAAGGGAGAGGCGGAGAGGGTATGGGCCGCCAAAGGCATCGCCAGGGCCAAGACAAGGCCCGGCGCACAGATCCCAAACCGGTGTCCCGGCCCAAGCTTGCTCACTCGCTCTCTCCCAATGAAACCGCCGCTCCGTCGTTGGCCATAGGATAAGACAAATGAAGAGGTTCAACAGTTGATACACACACTCCTCGTAGTTTCACTCGGCGCCGCGCTCCTCGAGCCGGCGCAGACCCTGGACGCCGCGGCTCTGGCCCGGGAACACGAGACCCGGCGCTTCGCCAACGTTCCCGCCCCCTGCCTGAACCCCGACCTGCTGGCCACGGAGATCGACCGGCTGGCCACCGCCCACCCTGGACAAATCCAGGTGGAGACCATCGGAACGTCGTTTCATGATCGGAAGATTCGTCTGATCTCGGTAGGGCGCGGGCCGAAGACCATCCTGCTGTGGTCTCAGATGCACGGCGACGAACCATCGGCCACGCCGGCCCTCCTCGACCTCACGGACTACCTGGCCCGCGAGTCGGCCAGGCCCGAGATCCGAAAGATCCTCGACGCGTTCACCCTGCGGATGATCCCGATGTTGAATCCCGATGGCGCCCTCGCCTACGAGCGCCGTAACGCTCAGGGCATCGACGTCAATCGCGACGCGCTGATGTTGACCACCCCCGAGGGCGTCCTGCTGAAGTCCGTCCGGGATCGCTTCTCCCCCATCCTCGGCTTCAACCTGCACGATCAGGGCCGGCGTATCACCGTGGGTGAGACCGGCGTGCTCTCGTCGATCTCCCTGCTCGCGGTGTCGGGTGACGCGGAAGGCACGCTCACCCCGGGACGGATGAGAGCCAAGCGGGTGGCGAGCCACATCGCGGCCACCCTCTCTCCCTTCATCCCCGGGGGGATCGCGCGTTATGACGAAGACTGGAATCCGCGCGCCTTCGGCGACAACGTCACGGCCTGGGGAACTCCCGTGGTTCTGATCGAGAGCGGCGGATTCCCCAAAGGGGGCGGCTTCGTGGAGTTGACGCGATTGAACTTCGTCGCCCTCATCAAGGTCCTGGAGGGGTTGGCCGCGAACGACCTCGACGATGTTTCCCCGAACCTCTACGACGGCCTTCTCCGCAACAAGAGCGACGGTTTCGCCGATGTCGCCATTGTGGGAGCCTCGATCCTGGAGCCACGCAGCGGAAAGTGGTTCCGCGCCGACGTGGCCTTCGACGCCCTTTCTTCGGATCAGACCACGGCGGGTTGCTCGGCCACCCCGCGCACGAGCAGCCGGGTGGTGGAGGTGGGAGACAGCCGGGTGGTTTCCGCGGCGCGAAAGATCGATGGGCGACAAATCGCACTGGCCTCGCTCTCGCGTGACCGCGGTCTTCGGGCCGGCGAGATCCAGCGCACGGCCCTCGCCGCACTTCGCCCGGATCTGGCCTCGCCGCCCGCGGACCCGCAGGCCTTCCTGGGTGCGCTCCGTCTTTCCGAGCGCGGCCTGACCCGCGGTGGCGCCGCCACGTTCGTGCTGTGGGTGGGCGACGCCGCCCGTCCCGGCGGCGGCCGGTTCTTCGTGGTGATCGACGGAGTGGGCCTGCCGCCGACGCTCGACTGACCACGCGACCGCCTTGACGCTCGCTCCCGATTGGTAACCTCCATCTCGTGTCGCATCTCGTTCTCTATGACGGCGTGTGCGGCCTTTGCGATCACTTCGTCCAGTTCCTGATTCGCATCGACCGGCACGATCGTCTGCGTTTCGCGGCCCTCCAGGGGCCACTCGGCAAGGCCATCCTCGAGAAGGCCGGGCGATCCAGTTCGAGTCTCTCCACCGTGATCGTGGTGGCGGATCACGGGACGCCCGCCGAGCGGCTGCTCGAACGCAGCGACGCCGCGCTCTTCGCCGTAACCACCGCCGGTGGGCTCTACCGTGCGGTGTCGGCCTTCCGCATCGTGCCGCGTTTCCTCCGCGACCGGGTCTATGACCTCGTGGCGAGATGGCGCTATCGGATCTTCGGCCGGTTCGACGCCTGTCCGATCCCGCGGCCGGAAACGCGCGCCAAGTTCCTGGATTTCAAAACGAAGACCGACGCGCGTTGACCGCTTGAGCGACGCCCTTCCTGTCACCGAGGCCCTCCCCCATCTGCGGGAGGCCCTGAACCGCGAGCGCGTAGTGATCCTGACCGCGCCGCCGGGAGCGGGCAAGAGCACGCTCGTTCCCCTCGAACTGGTGAACGAGCGGTGGCTCGACGGGCAGCGTATCTCGATGCTCGAGCCGAGACGTCTGGCCGCGCGGACCGTGGCCACGCGCATGGCCTCGCAGCGTGGGGAGGCGGTGGGCGGTTTCGTCGGCTACCGCATCCGCCGTGAGACCCGAGTGTCGGCGACCACGCGCATCGAGGTCGTGACGGAGGGCATCCTCACCCGCACTCTCCTCGCCCAACCCGATCTCGCGGGCTGCGGTCTGTTGATCTTCGACGAGTTCCACGAGCGGTCGATCCATGCCGACCTCGGTCTGGCTCTCGCTCGAAGGGTCCAGGCGCTGTTCCGCCCGGAGTTGCGCATCCTCATCATGAGCGCAACCCTTGACGAGGCTGCGTTATCACGGGCCCTGGGCGGAGCGCCGGTGGTCACCAGCGCCGGGCGATCGTTCCCGGTCGAAATCTCCTACGCCTCCGATGACGTCAGCCCGGACCGCGATCCCGTGCCCGCGGTCGGGGCCGCCATCCGACGGGCGCTGCGCACCACCGAGGGCGATGTCCTCTCCTTCCTGCCGGGCACTTCCGAGATCTCCCGCGTCGCGGCCAGTCTGCAAGACCTGGCCTCCGCGGACGGGCTCCACGTCCGGCCTCTGCATGGCGATCTCACGATTGAGGCACAGCAGGCGGCGATCATGCCCGGGCCGGGGCGGCGAGTGGTTCTGGCCACGAATATCGCGGAAACGAGTCTCACCATTGAAGGAGTGACGGTGGTGATCGACAGCGGCCTCGCCCGCGTGTCGCGGTTCGATTCCGGTCTCGGCCTGTCCCGATTGAGCACCGTGCGCATCGCGCGCGACAACGCGGATCAGCGCGCCGGACGCGCCGGACGCCTCGGCCCCGGCGCCGCCTTCCGTCTTTGGACCGAGGCGACGCATCGCGGCCTCGCCCTCACCCGAGCGCCGGAGATCGTGGACGCCGACCTTTTGCCTCTGGCCCTCGACCTCGTCATCTGGGGCGAGCCGGACGAGGCGCTCTCATGGATCACCCCGCCCCAGGCAGGCGCGCTGGCCGAAGCGCGACGGATCCTGCGCGACCTCGGGGCGATGGTAGAAGACGCGGCCACCCCACACGGCCGCGCCATCCACGAACTGGGCGTGCATCCGCGCATCGGACATCTGTTGATCGAAGGCCGGCGCCTGGGGGTCGGAGGACTCGCCTCCGACATCGCGGCCCTGCTCGAAGAGCGCGACATTCTGCCCCGCGATCTCGGCGCGGATCTCACTCTGCGAATCGAGGCCCTTCGCGGCCGCGGGCGAGGCTCATCAGCCGGAGGGAATGTGCAGCGAGTGCGCGATATCGCGCGCGACCATCGGGCGCGCTTGAAGCTGGATGCGCGGGGCGGGGACGCGGGGACCCTGGAGGACGTGGGTCGTCTGGTCGCCCTCGCTTACCCCGAGCGGGTGGCCCAGCGTCGACCCGGCTCGACCGATCGGTATCGACTGGCCACGGGTCGGGGCGCGCGACTCGACCCAAGGGATCCGCTGACCCACGAGGAGTGGCTGGCCGTGGCCCACGTGGAGGCGCGCGACGCCGAAGGACGCATCTTCCTCGCCGCACCTCTCGACGTTTCGGACCTCATGCCTCAAACGCGCGACGTCCTCGCCTGGGATGCGGCCCGTGGAGTGATCATGGCCCAGCGCGAGCGACGCATCGGCGAACTCGTCCTCGACGCCAAGCCCCTGACCGCGATCGACGACGAGTCGAAGATCGCTCTCCTCGCGAATGCCATCCGCGCCGAGGCCCTGCTCCCGCAAATGTTGTCGGACGGCGCGCGCGCGTTCCTGGCGCGGCTGATGTCGCTGCGGACCTGGAGGGGCGCGGAAGGATTTCCCGACCTTTCGGAGGCTGTGCTTCTCTCCACCCTCGAGAAATGGCTCGGCGAGGAACTCGGCGCGGCGCGATCGAGGGTGGACCTCCTGCGCATCGACACGTTGCCCGCGCTTCAACAGCTCCTCGACTGGAATCAACAGCGCGAACTGAACCGGCTGGCCCCGACCTTCATCGAGGCGCCGACCGGCTCGAGGATCGCGCTCGACTACTTCACGGACGGATCATCACCCGTCTTGCCCGTGCGTCTGCAGGAGATCTTCGGCTGGCTCGACACCCCCACGGTGAACGATGGCCGAACTCGGGTGACTCTCCATCTCCTCTCTCCTGCCCGCCGTCCCGTTCAGGTGACTCAGGACCTGCGCAGCTTCTGGACCAACACCTATCCTGAGGTCCGCAAGGAGCTGCGTTCCCGATACCCCCGCCACTCGTGGCCCGACGATCCTCTGACCGCCGACCCCATCCGCGGACCGAAGCGCCGCACCTGAACGCGGCCCGAGAGCCACACTCGCAATGCCTCGAGCGACGATCATCGCCACGGATTGAGGCGGCCCGACCACAGACACACTCAGGGAACCGCCCGTCGGCTGGCATCGTATGTGCTTCGAGAGGCCCATGCTCAGGCAACTCCTTTTGATGTCGGCGGCGTTCCACGCGCTGAACCTCGCGGCACTGCTCTTCCTCGCCCGACTCTGGCGCCATCGTTATGCCGAGGAACCCGCCATCAGGCCCCGCGTTCCTCAGATCGTCGCGGACCTGGGAATTCTCGGGACACTGGCCCTTGCGTCCGCAGCCGCCTTCGGACTGGTGGCGAAGGCCGACGGATTCGGAGTCATCAACCTGGTTTCGCAATGGGTGTTCGCCGAGTTCCTCCTCCTCCTGACCATGGCCACATACTGGCTGCGGCGTTTCGGGGCCCGGACGGCCAGCACCTGCTTCGCGGGCGCGGTGGTGAGCCTGCTGGTCATCTTCGTTGACGCCCACTACATCGAGCCTTCGTCCCTCGAGGTCAAGGAGCACGTGATCGATCTGGCTCCTCAACACCCGCGGCCCACCCTGGTCCATTTGAGTCCGCCGCGTGCCGATCGTCCGGTGGAACTTCGCGTGGCCCATCTGTCCGACATCCAGACCGCGCTGATCGGCGATCACGAACGTCGGGCCTTTCGCGAAGCCACCGATCTGAGTCCCGACCTGATCGTGATGACCGGCGACTACCTGCAGGCGCTGCCCGGCCACGAAGACCTCGGCCCAGCTCGCGAAGCATTCAGGCAACTGCTCCGCGCACTACCGCGGCCGCGACTCGGCATCTACGCGGTGAAGGGAGACGTCGAGGGCGCGGACTGGCCGTCGATCTTTGAAGGCACACCGGTCATCCCTCTGACCGATGAGTGGGTGCGCATCCCGCTGCCCGGCCATGACCGGCGGGCCCTGAGCCTCCTCGGCATCTCCGCTGGCCTCGCTCGAGGCCGCGACCGGCAGGCCCTGCGGCGTCTGGTCGCTCAGCTCCCGACCGAAGACCTCAAAATCATCATCGGCCACAATCCCGACTTCGTCATGGGCCTCGAACCTGGCACCGTCCATCTCGCTCTGGCCGGGCACACGCATGGCGGTCAGATCGCGCTGCCCTTCTACGGCGCGCCGATCACCCTCTCGCGGCTGCCGAGACGAATGGCCCGCGGCGTCCACGTTTGGAACGGCACGCGTTTCCATGTGTCGGCGGGCGTCGGGATGGAGCGCGAGCTGGCTCCTCAGGTGCGTTTTCTCTGCCGGCCCGAGGTCTGCCTGCTTCGCGTGAAGGTCTGAATCCACGACAGCGACGGAAATAGACGCAGGTATCATGCGCGGTCATGCCGCGAGCCACTCTTGCCCTCTCCGTCTCTTTTTTCTCGGCATTCCTCGTCGCGGGGTGCGGTTCATCGACGCCCTCGGCCGCGCCCAGTTCACCCACCGTGGTCACTCCGGGCGCCACACCCGCTCCCACACCTTCCGTCGCGCAACCTTCATCATCCCTGCCCGCCTCCTGCCGAAACCTGCCCGTGGCCACCGGTACCAACGCGGGCTGCCGGATGGAACCCGCCGATTTCCTGAGACAGGTGACGGACGCAGTGTCCGCCGCTCAGGGCGCCACCGTGACCGATCCCGACTCGGGGGAGAGGTACGCCCTCGTTCAAGACGGACTGATCCAGAGCCCGAACGCCTACCTCAAGATGGTCGTCGAGACCCTGGATCGCCAAGGCGTGTGCGCGGTCTGGGACGGGGAGGAACTGAGCGTTCGAACGTCAAGCGGCTACAACGAACTCTTCGACATCATCACCGGAACCGGGTCCTCATGGATCAAGTACATGTCCACCTGCACTCCGGCCACGCCCCTCCCCGCCATCGTGACGCCGCCGGTTCAGGATTCCGAGTGCCGTCTGGCGCCCAGCCGCGACACCTACTGCGACCGTCCGGCATCAGTCCACGGCGGGGATGTGGTGAGCGCGCTCGATGAGCTCATCGCCCAGGATCGCCTGTTGGCCACGCCGCGGATCTTCAACTTCAGCGACCGGCAGGCCGGCATCGACCAGGGCTTCAAGGTCATCGACACCGCGTTGTACTTCTCCGAGATGCGCACGAAGCTGCGCAGCCGGGGCCATTGCAGCATCCGCGGCGGGGACGACGAGGTCTGGGTCAAGAAGGGCACGAACCGCCTGTCGGAACACTGGGACCTGCTGACCGCCTCGGGCCACAGCCTCCGGGTGATGGCGGCGGCCTGCCACGACGCCGCCTTCTGAGGGACTAGAACCCGGTCCGCAGGGTCAGCACGAACTCCTTCATCGGGAGATTCGGGAGATCGACGGTGCGGAACACCTGGTGAAAGGTGTACTCCGCGGTGAGGTCGACATTGCGGACGAGGCCCATGCGGAGACCGAAGTCGTACTTCTTCCAGGGCCACAGTACAGCGAGCCTTGGATAGGTGCGCGGGGCGGTGAACCGGTTCTCGATCCACGAGTAACGGAACGAGGGCTGGATCCAGTTGCCAAACGGCGACTCGCCCACGAGAAACAGACCGGGCAGCGGGAAGATCCACGCCGCCTCGGCCTCGAGGCCGTAGCGGCCCGCCCCCGCCAGGTCCTGATCGATCCACTGCGCGAAAAGACGCAGTCCGCTGACGCGCGCCTGGACATTGATCCCCCATTCGTGACGGCGGTTGCCTGAGGTGGGAATCGGAGAATCGCCGCCTTTCAGCACGGCCAGTTCGCCGGGATAGTTGCTGCCCCGGACGCGGGCGGTCTCGGCGAGCCTGCGGCCGAAGTACCAGCCCAGCACATCGACGGCCGGCCGGTCGCCCCCTCCGAAGCGGGCGCCCAGGCCGAATCCCTTTTCGGGATTGGCTCCCACGTTGATCTCGGTGACCTTGGCGTCGTAGAGGATGGGAAAACCGAGTTCGTAGGTGGCGCGGGCGTCGGCGGGAGCCTCGGAGAGGTTGTCGCCGGCCAGCACGTTGGTATCGCGCAGAAACAAGGGATTCCCCGAACCAATCATCGCGCGGGCGTAGACGTTCTTCCCCAACGAGGCCCCAACCTCGAGCTGGGGTTGTTCGAACCGGCCGACCGCCGTACCCCACAAACCGTAGGTCTCCAGTCGGCGCGTGGTCTGCTTGCTGAACCGCGGTGCCATCCCGAACAGGGCATAGACCTTGGAGCCCTTGTCCCCGCTCAGAGTCTCCCCTTTCTCGCCGAAACGCACGAAGGCCTGGCGCACGAAGACCGTGTCGTCCTTCGATGTGGGGTTGCGGTTATACGTATCGAGAAAACGCACCTCAAACTTCGCGAAGACCCCCGAGGTCACGAACCCCTCGCCGGAAACCGCGAGGTGCTGGATTTCGATGGAGCTTCCCGCATGGGGCGTGCGCATGAAGCCGACCACCCGATTGCCCGCGCCGAAAATCGAGGATGACTGAGCCTGCGACCAGCGGAATCCGGCCTTGATCTCTCCCCCGAACCGGAACCCTTCGGGCTCTTCGGTGACCGGGGGAGGCTCGACGGATTCGTCCTGCGCCGCCGCGGGCGCGCTTAGAAGGAGGGCCAGGGCCGCAGGAGCCAGACGCATCATGTTGACGAGCACGCCCAAACTTCTCATACGCGCACCCGCATGAGCCACCGGTCGAGGTCGGTGGCGCTCGACGGACGCTGGGCGCGGTGTTTCGCGAGGCAGGCCAGAATGATCTCGGAAAGAGCCGCGGGGATCTCGGGCCGGAGCGTCCTCGGATCGGCGGGCTCGTCGTTCAGGTGCATCTGCAGGATCTCCGTCACCTCGCGCGCCTTGAAAGGGCACCGACCGGTGAACATCTCATACATCAGCACTCCGGCGGAGTAGATGTCGCTGCGCTCGTCGAGATCGGCGCCTTTGGCCTGCTCCGGACTCATATAGAGAGGAGTGCCGGCCAGGACGACGCCACCATGCTCCTGGTGTGAACGCGTCCGGGCCACCCCGAAGTCCATGAGCTTGGCCACACCGCTGCCCATGACCATGACGTTCTGGGGTTTGAGATCACCATGGATGATCCCCGCCTTGTGCACGGCGGCGAGCCCTCGGCACACCTGCTTCGCGATCTGCAGGGCGGGAGTGAGCTGAAGGCCGCCGCGGGCGTCGATGACTTCGCGCAGCGTGGTGCCGGGCACGTATTCCATGGTCAGAAAACGGGACCCGCCGCTTTCCCCGAAATCGAAAGCGCGAACCACGTTCGGATGGGTGATCACCCGGGCCAGCTTGATTTCCTGGCGCAGACGGTCGACAAGGGCTTGCGGCTCGTCCCCTTCGCCCACGCCCTTCAGCACCTTGAGCGCCACTTCCTCGTCGAGTTCCCGGTCGCGGGCGCGGAACACCACGCCCATGCCCCCGTTGCCGAGTTCCGAGAGCAGTTCGTAGCGGCCGGCGAAGATCTGTCCGACCCGGCCACTCTCACCCGAATCGGGCGCGCCCGGGGCGGCTCCGCGAAAGGTGACGTCGCCCGGCCGACGCTGGAGATTCGCCACGAGGGCCTCGAGCTGGGCCTTTTCCTTGAGTTCGCCCACCATGCCCTCGAAGGCGCGGGCCAGCACACCCACCTCGCCGTCGGCGGTGGGCAGTGAGACGTCAAGATTCCCGCCCGCGATCTGTCGCGCGCCCTCGGCCAGTTTCTGAATGGGGCCAGCCAGGCCCTGGGCCATGGCGAAGGAGAGCGGCACGGAGAGGAGGAGGGCGAGCACCCCCACCACCAACAGGCTGCGCCGGATCTCGTGGAAAGGCGCCATCTCCGCGTCCTTCGACCGCCCCACCACCAGAGCGGCGATGGTTTCCCGACGGCCCGAGCGGATGGGCAGGGCGGTGGCAATGAAGGCCTCGCCCGCCTTTACGAACTCAACCGGTTCCGATTGGGCCTCCTGCGAGAACACATGGGTGACCGCACGAGTCATCGCTTCGGGCATGGGCTGCGCGAACTTCCGGGTGGAAGAGAGCACCCGAAGCTCTATCGGCGCGCCACGCGCCGCCACGTTCCCCACCACGGCCACGTCCCCCGCGGTAAGCAGGGCCATCTCCTTCGCGCGTTCGTCGGAGATTTCCCAGGACGCGGCGAGCACGCCGTTGAGCCGCGTCTCCGCGCCCTCCCCCTGGGTCACCGGAGCCGAGGCCACGAGCGAGAGCGCTTGATCTCTCGATACCTCGAGGATGAAGGCCGAACTCTCCGTGCGGGTCTCGCGCGGGACGTCCACCCAGCTGATGCCGGTAAAGTCGCGGCCGGTTTCCTCACCGGGCTCGCGGTCGCTGCGGGCGAGCAGAGAACCCGAGGGATCGAACAGGTAGACCGCACGCGCGCCGAGGGTCTTGGCGAAACCCCGGGCCGCATCGTGGAACGTCTCCGGGTGTTCGCGCACTTCGGCCATGAGCGCTTTCGTGCCGGCTTCCTCGGCGAGCGAGCGCACCGCGCGTTCGCGCGCCCCGGCCTGAGAGGAACGGTAGCCTTCGAAAATGGCGGGCACCGCATTCAGGTCCTCGCGGATCTTCTGATCGGCGACGCTTTGCGACTTCAGGGTGAGGAAGGCGATAGCCGCGCCGATGGTGAAGGCCAGCAGCAGGACCGAGCCGAAGAAGAGCCGGGTGCGGAGCCCGAAGCCACGAGGACGATCGTCGGCGACGGCGCGAATCGCGGGGGCCTTGAGCAGGCCCGGAGGCAGAGGGGTGTCGATGCGAAGGGGACGGGTTTCGGGCTCGGAGTCAGTACCGGTCGGCATCGTTCTTCGCCTTCGGGTAGGCCTTGCCGTGTTTGTTGGTATGGGCCATCCGCCGATACTTGGTGGCGTCAAGAGCCGGGCTCCAGTCAACGGCCTGGCCGGCTGCGAAGCTGAGCGTGATCACCTGCTCGCCCGCGATGTCGCTCCAGATATGGACTTCATGGCGGCCCGGCGGGATGCCTGCGATGCGGTACGTCCCGTCCTTCTGCACGAGAGCGAAGGCGTTCCCCTCCACCACCACCACGGAGGAGGCCATGTCGGGGTGGATGTTGCAGTAGACGCGCACGATGCCGGGATTCTTCAGGACCACATCGCGCGACGCTCCCTTGCGATACAGACCCATGTCAAAGGTGTTCCCGGGACTCAGGCTGAAGGCGTTGTGGTAGATCGCGTCCACATTCGGAAAGGTGACCCGCGTGCCCGCG
Organism: Vicinamibacteria bacterium; assembly: GCA_017990495.1. Classification (GTDB taxonomy): domain Bacteria; phylum Acidobacteriota; class Vicinamibacteria; order Fen-336; family JAGNNV01; genus JAGNNV01. Next base: position 27,335 of record JAGNNV010000007.1, on the reverse strand, counting down.
GGAACCGCGAGAATCCGGGGATCGAACCGCTTGTCCTTCGAGGTGACGGAAGGACGGACCGAGCCGGAGCCGGCGATGGTCAGCCCGGGTATCCAGACCACGGATCCGCCGGGATCGACCTCAACCTTGGGGGGAAGCAGGAGGCTCACGCGGCCTGAGAGTGTCGCCCCCTCCTGGGCGGCGAGGGCCGACGCGCCGAGGCCCACAAGGAATGCCCCGACGAGAATGCCGGCGGACTTCGAGCTGATCACATCTCGTAGAGGTTCGGATCGTGGGCGAGGAGACGCCCGGGGATGCGACGCTCGGTCGACTTCTTCCCGGGCTCGCCGGCGAAGGGATCAGCCTCGAGCAGGTCGCCCATGTCCTCTTCGATCTTCTCGGGATCCTCGCCCGACTCCATGCGCTTCAGCGCTTCTTGCATGCCGCCCCCAAGGGGCATGCCGGTGGCGTCGAAGAGTTTGCGCATCACGTTCGCGGCCTGGCGCGGATCGTTCTCGTCGATCCCGTCCGCCTCGGAAGCGAGCGACTCCATGGCCGACTCGAGTTGCGATTCGTCCATGTTGGCGAAGGGGTCCATCATGTCGCCGCCCGGTCCGGGTGCGCCCTCGCCGGCCTTGGGCTCGGGCCGATTGCGCGACATGGCAAAAGTCGACGGCTTGCGCGACGTGCCCTTCCCGCACTTCGGACACGCGGGCGCGCCTTCGGTGTTGATCCGCTTGGACAGAAAATTGAAGACGGTGTGGCAGGAAGAACAGTAGAACTCGTAGATCGGCATGGGGAGCCCCTCTATTCTCGCCGCATCCCTGGTTTCCGGTGAAAGGCCCGGCCGTTCGGCCGCGATCAGTAGATCGAGAGGCCCAGCGCGCGGCGCCAGATGGTCTGGTGCCTTGCTTCGTCGACCACGATGAAACCCGCGGAGAGCAGGTAGTCGTTGGTGCGGATCTGGCCGATGAGGCGCAAGTAAGCGGACTCCGCCGCGGCTTCGACCGACAGCAGCCGACGCACCACCGCGTCGCCCGCGGTGGACTCGCGGAGCGCATCGACTTTGTGGGGCGCCACCGCGTCGACCCCGCGCTCGCGCAGGATCTCCACCTGGGTATCGCGATGACCTTCGTGCGCGCCCTTGAACTCGACCGCGTAGTCGCGCAGCCCCGCGGGCACGAGATTCCGCGAGAGAGCGTCGGCATAGATGCCGATGGCTTCATGTTCGAGACCAAGCGCGGCTTGCAGGATGGCGATGTCGGTCTCTTCGCTCTTCGGGAGCGCATCGGCCCGGCCGGCGAGAAAGCCCGAGACCGCGGCGGTGAGGCCGGCGTTTCCGGCCGCGTTTCGAATGAACTCGCGACGGGCGTGGAGCGGCGTGACGATCTTCATGCGGCCTCCGCCTCGACCCAAAGATCGATCACCGTGCGCAGACGCGAGACATCGACCATGTCGATGGCAAGGCGCGACACCACCTGGGCGTCGCCAAAAACGGGAAGGCTCTCGGCGTAGGCGATCATGAGATCGTCGAGGGCCTGGCGCAATTCCCTGAGATCGCCTTCGACCTCCGCCATCTGCGTGGCCGGATCGAGACCCGCGGGCAGGCCGAAACGACGCCGAACATCGTCACGATTGGCCTGGTATCGCCTGAGATCGGACAGGAAACGCGTGGTGAGCCGTTCGGCCGAGGCGCGCGCGGAACGCACCCTGCCAAGCCGCATTCCGCACAGCGCGGCCAGCCGATCGAGATCATCGAGGGCCTCCCGCCGTGAGACATAGTCCTTGGCCACGGCTTTCCCCGTCGACGCGCCGAGAATCGCAGCTGCGGTGAGCAGCGCGCCGCCCTCGATCAGGCGACGACGGCTGACGGGAGAGGTCTCGCCCACCGAGGGCATCAGAAGTGAATCCCGAAGCCGCCGCTCGCCATGTGCATCGACGAGTTTCGGCCGGAGAGTCGGGTGAAGCGATAGTCGGCCTGCAGCGAGAAGCCGGGGCTCAACCGCAGTTCGAAGCCCACACCCGCGTGACCCGCCACCTCGAGGTTGCCCTGTCCGGTGGGACGCCCCAGCGCCTCGAGTTCCTTCGCCTGGGCGATGAGGCCGGCGATCAGATCGGCATCAAAGGGAGAGGTGCCGGTAAAGACCTGACTCTCGTCGGCCTCGGGAATCTCCTTGGTGATCACCACGCCCACGCCGACGCCGGCCACCACATACGGCCGGAAGCGACCGAATGAATGAAGCGCGTACTTGAAGCCGAAAGGCTCGACCACGAAGATCGAGCCGGTCGAGCGGACGAGGCGCCGATACGGAAATGGGCCCACGTCGCCGCGGCCGGTGGCGGCCAGGTTGGCCACGAAGGCCACGGGGTTGGTGACGGTGATGGGTTCGCTGGTGCTGCGCGCGAAACGCAGTGCGATCTGGTACGAAAGCACACCCGAGCCCAGTTTCTTGAGGGGCAGGTTGATGAAGCCCATGCCCTGGGCCCCTGAACCGAGCGAATACGGATTTCGCGACCAGCCCCCGTGGAGGCCTACCTCCGCGCCGATCCGGCCGATGGCGGGAAGAAGCTCAAGGGGATCGGAGGCGCCGGGCTTCCCTGGAGCGGGCGGAGGCGCGCCCTGCTCCTGGGCGTAGGCGCTCAATGAGGACATGGCCATAGTGAGAAGAAAGGCCAGGGACTTAGACATGAGAGACGTCAAATGAATTCTGGACATGAGGTATCGAGCATTCTACGAACCGACCGGAGAGAATGGATTCCGCCATGGAGACCCCGCCCAAAAGCGCCCTGCCTGATCGCATCGCCCGCTGGATCCTTGCGGACGGAGGGGACGACGCACTGCTCCTCATCACCGTCGACGGCTACCTGCGCCCCCACGTCATGATGCTCGCGCGCGACGAGGTGGTGGTGATTTCTCCCTCCCACCTGCGGGTCGGGATCGGCGCTCAGAGCCAGAGTGCCGAAAACCTGCGCCTGCGGTCGTCGGCCACCCTGGCCATCTACGACGCGGACCTCGCCTGCGTGATCAAGACCCACGTGATGTCCGCGCCGCGGCCACTCCTGCCCCGCACCGCGTGCTGCGACCTCGCGGTGGAGGACGTGCGGTTCGACACCCCCACCGCCACGGAAGCGGCGGCCCGTCTCGTCACCGGTCTGCGTTTCGAAGGCCGTAGGGAACACCCGGAAATCCGGGAGGCGCTGGCCCGGCCGTAACGTTGCTCCTAAGACTTGCGGGGCGAGCGGGAACGGGTTGATTTGCGCGCGGGCGGACGGTCGGAGGCGGTGGGGGCGGATGCTGCTCGCGGGGTGCGGCGAGCGGTCTGAACCTTCTGGGCCACCGCCGGACGCTCCATGCGCTTCAGCACATCGGTGAGCGCCAGATTGATCTGCCGACGGTCCATGTCGACCTTGATGACCTGGACTTCCACGCGATCGCCGAGCTTGTAGGTCCGCTTCGTCCGCTCGCCGCGCAGGGCGTGATCGGTGTCGCGGAAGATGTAGTAGTCGTCCGACATCGTGGTGATGTGAACCAGACCCTCGACGAAGATGTCGGAGAGCTGGACGAACAGGCCGAAGGGGGTGACGCTCGAGATCACACCGGGAAGAACTTCTCCCACCCGGTTCGACATGAAGCGGGCCTTCTTCCACTCGATGAGGTCGCGTTCGGCGTCGGCGGCCTTGCGTTCGGTCTCGGCGAGATGAGCGGCCATCTCCTCGAGCGGCCAGGTCACCTGGGCCGGGTCCTTGCCATGACGCAGCGCGCGCAGGGCGCGATGGGCCACGAGGTCGGGATAGCGGCGGATGGGGCTCGTGAAGTGAAGATAGTTTTCGCTCGCGAGTCCGAAGTGGCCGAGATTCTCGGGAGCGTAACGCGCGAGGCGCTGGGTGCGCAGCATCAGATACGTGAGGAGACGCTCTTCGGGACGGCCTTCCACCTGACGCAGGATGCGCTGGAAGTCCTTGCCCTGGGGATGCTCGAGATCGGCGGTGACGGTGTAGCCGAAGGTGCGCACCAGTTCGAGATACTCCTCGAGCCGGTCCGGATCGGGCGACTCGTGGATGCGATAAAGAGTGGCCACTCCCTTTTGCGAGAGGGCCTTCGCCACCGCTTCGTTCGCCACCAGCATGAACTCTTCGATCATGCGCATGGTGAAGAGGCGCGGGTTCGAGGTGATGTTCTCGACCACGCCGAGCGGGTCGAGCTGAAGCTCGGGTTCCGGCAGGTCGAAGTCGAGGGAGCCGCGGTCCTTGCGGGCCTGGTTGAGCACGCGGCCGAGTTCGGCCGAGAGCTCCACCGTCTCCACCGCGTGGGCGAAGCGGGTGCGCGCCTCCGGATCGCCATCGAGGATGGCCTGCGCGTCCTTGTAAGCGAGCTTGGCCGCCGACTTGATCACGCCGTCGTGGAACTGCGCGTCCACCACGCGTCCCTGGCGATCGATCTCCATCACCGCGGTCTGGGTGAGACGATTCTCGCCTTCGACGAGGCTGCAGATGCGGCTCGACAAGGCATGGGGCAACATCGGCACCACGAAGCCCGGGAAGTAAACGGAGTTGCCGCGCTCGTAAGCGCAGGCGTCGAGGGCCGAACCTTCGCGAACGTAGTAGGCCACATCGGCGATGTGCACGGCGAGGACGTAGTTGCCGTTCGAGTGGCGGGCCACGCTGATGGCATCGTCGTGATCCTTGGCGGTCTCGGGATCTATGGTGATCGTGGTCCAGGGACGGAAGTCGGAGCGCTTCTGGATCTCGCTCTCCGGCACCGAGGTCGCGGCGGCTTCGGTTTCGGCCACCACCGTGGCCGGGAAATCGGCGGTGAGCTGGTATTGGGCCAGGATGACCTTGAGATCGACACCCGGCTCATCCATCCTGCCGAGGCGCTCGACGACTTCGCCCGCGGCCGGACGATTGGCGGTGGCGGTGCGGGTGATCTTCAGGACGACCATGTCGCCCGACTCAACCTCGAGGGAGTCGGCCGCGGACTGAGCCTGGACGTTCTGGAAGAGACGACGGTCGAAGGGAACGACGTGGGCGTGGCCGCGGGAGACTTCGTAGCGGCCGACCACGCGCTTGACCGCGTGCTCCACCACCTTCACCACTTCGCCCGAGAATCCCTTTTCGCCGCGACCCGTGACCCGCGCCAGCACGGTGTCGCCGTGGGAGGCGCCGTGAAGGAGTTCGAGGTCGACTTTGAGCGTGGGGTTGGGCGGTCCGTCGGTGGCTCCGGGAAGAGGGTTCACGAAGGCGAAGCCGGCGGGATGGCCGACTACGCGGCCGAGGAATGCATCAGAAGGAACGGTTTTTTTCATTGACTTGATTTTTCAGTAACCGGAAACGCCACGGAGGATCCGGGCGGTCTTGGGTAGGACGAAGCCTCGTGGGCTTCGTCCGGAAGGCCTTCCGGGCAGGGGCCTTTCGGGCAGGGGGCTTTCGGGGGAACTCTCGGCAGGGAACACGAGGTCGGTGAGCCCCCCCAAAAACGCAAAACGAACATCCAGGCTAATGCCGGAGGTGGGGGTCGAACCCACACTCGCCGGAGCGAACACGGCCCTGAACCGTGCGCGTCTGCCAATTCCGCCACTCCGGCATGCTGGACGAGAAGAAGGGGAGGTTATCAGAAATCAGGCGCCACGAGCGACAAGAATCCGCAGCGCGGTCTCGTCCGTGCCGAGACCGGCCGAGCGCGCGAGCAGGGCGACCTTCTGCGGCAAGGCCAGGCGAAGCCGCTTCTCCATCACCGAACACTGGCTCGCGGGAAACCGCCCCGCCCACGCGTCCCACCAGGGCGTCACCCGTTTGGAAATCGGTTCGACCACCAGCAGTCGGGTTCCCCGGGCGACCCAGGGCAGGATCTTCGCGGCGATCACGTCGCGCTTTTCATCGTCGAGTTCATTGAGGGTCCAGCCGATCACGACGCCTTCAGGCCTCCGGATCGACTCAAGGGTCTCCGTGATCGAGCGGCTGGTTTCGCCCTTGATGCGCAGGGTCTGGTAGGTCCAGCGGGCCTCGTGCAACGCGAAGGAAGAACGGTCGGCTCCGACCACCAGCGTTGACCCGTCGCTGTCGAGCGCCCAGGCCGCGCCGCACACGCCGGTGCCGCATCCAAGATCCAGGATGGTGGACTTGCCGGACGCAAACCCCAGATCGAGATCGCGGATCAGCGCCTGCGCCGCAAGGAAGTGGGTGGCGCCGTAATACAGAGCGAAGGCCGCGCGTTTCCCGCGGCCGTCCAGGGCACGGGCCAGGCCGCCCTCTTCGCGCTTCTCGACGTAGCCGGCCGACAACGCGCGCAAGGCCCGGGTGACCTCGCCGAACTTGAGATCCTTCAGGTGACGCTCGAGGAGCGCGTCGAGGTAGCGGGCGGTGCGGGCCGCGTGATCCGCTCTCACGGCCCCACCTTCACGATCACCCCTGGCAGATCGAGCACGTACCGGGCGCCCATGAGCTGGGACGGGGTCAGGTAGCCAGGGGAGGGAGACGGCGTCGCCGGGTTCAGCAGCCTCTCAACCACGCCCAGGGCGGCGTCGACGGTGAGGTCGTAGCCGTTCGGGGTTTCAAGCTCCATGCGGGCGACCCGCCCGTCCGGTGTGGTGGCCTCGCCCCAGATGTAGCAGTTCGTCTTGGCGCGCCTATCGGCCGACGGTGCGCGAACCGAGGCGGCCATGCGCGCCTGCAGGAAGCGGGTCACGGGCCCGAGGCCGAGCAGCGGGCGCACCCAGTTGAGCCTTCGTGCGTTCTTGATCGAAGCCGCGGAGGCGGTCATGTAGACCTCGACATCGGGGATCCCCGTGGTGACGTGAGCGGTGAACACATCGCCCCACGGAATGGTCATGGCGAGGCGCGGCTTGTCGCCACGCAGGAAGGTGCGGGTCTTGAAAGCGAGAGGCACCTTTGTGACCTGTCCGCCGCGACGCACCCGGCCCCCACGGGCGAGTCCGGCCACACTGGTGCGGGCCGTACCCACGCTTGGGCCTCCACCCGCTTCGAAGGCGAGGACCAGGGATGTGGCGTCGGGCAGCGCGCGCTTGAGCATGGCGGCCACACCGTCGGTCGGGACCACGTCGAAACCAACTCCGGGCGCCAGGATGATGCCGCGTCGGCCCGCCTCGGCAGACCGGTCGAAGCAGGCGGAGAAGACGTCGATCTCGCCGGTGATATCGAGGTAGTGAACTCCCTCCGCCAGACACGCCTCGACCATGGGAGCCGAGGTTTCAGCGAAGGGCCCGGCGCAGTGGAGAACCAGATTTCGCCCATGCAGGGCCTCTCGCAATGCTCGCGGCTCGCGGAGGTCGAAAGAGGCCTCGGGGGTCTGGAGACGCGTGGCCAGGGCCCGCACGGCGTCACGGTTGCGCCCGCCGAGCACCGGTCGATGACCTCGCCTCACCGCTTCCTCGGCGATGAGAGTCCCGGTGTAGCCGTTCGCGCCGTAGATCAGCCAGTTCGCGTTGTGTTCCGAAAGGGGCGTTGGCATAGGCGCAGAGCGGCGAGAGTAGCAGACGGGGTGCCCACTCTCACTTTTCTGCGGAATACTCAAAAAGTATCTTCACAAGGCGGTTCATCCGGGCCTAGAATCGAGCGAATTGGCAGGTGGCCACTTAAAACGACTGAAAAGCGCGAGAAAACCATGACTTCCTTCGGCGCATCCCTTCGTCGCGAACGAGAACTCCGCGGGGTCTCACTGCAGGAGATCGCTGCCGCCACGAAGATCGGGGTGCGCATGCTCCAGGCCATCGAGGAAGACCGTCTCGATAAGCTGCCTCAGGGCCTTTTCGTCCGCGGATTCGTCCGCGAATACGCGCGCTTCCTCGCCCTCGACGAGCAGAAGATCCTCACTGAACTCACTTTTCACGCGGCCCCCGCACCCACCATCGATGCCGGCCACGAAGTCGGCGAGCGTGGCCGTCGCGTTTCAAGCCGGCTGGCCACACGCCTGATAAACGGCGGGCTCGCCACCGGCGTTCTCGCCGTGGTGGCGGTGCTGATCCTGAGCCCCCGCTTCTCGCGCGAAGCGGCGCCCCCCACCGCGCTTCCCGCGGTCGACGCGCCCGCCGAGGCCGGCATCACCGCATCAGCCACCTCTCCGGGCCAGCCCGCGGCCATCAATGCCGCCTCGGTTCTCCCCGGCGCGGCGCCTTCGGCCTCGGTCCTGCCTCAGCCTCTCCAACTCACCCTCACCGCCACTGAAGACTGCTGGATCGGTCTCGATGTGGGCGGCGACCGGGTTGAGAACCGCGTCCTCAAGAAGGGCGAGTCGTTCTCGATCACGGCCCGACAGAATGCCTCGCTCGCCGTGGGCAACGCGGGCGGTCTTCTCGTAGCGATCGACAGCGGCCCGCCGCGCCCTCTGGGCAACCGCGGCGAGGTGAAACGAAATATTCCGCTCTCCCCCGAGGCCATCGGTGCGCTGTCCGCCTTGTCCAGCGGCCCCGAGGTCGTGCCCACCAAGCCGATCGGCTGAGACCGCCGCCGCTTGACCTTCCAAGGGCGCAGTTAGATGGCGGAGCGCGAACCAAATCCGCTAGTCGAGCAGATCCGTCGCGGCGGCGTCCCTCTCGAGGTCCGCATGATGGCGGCCGAGGGCGCCCTGCCCCTCAAGCCCGAGGATCTCGTCGACCTGCTCGAACTGATGCATCGGGATCCGCTTCCCGAAGTGGCGACCCTGGCTACGAAGACGTTCTCGGAGCTTTCCGTCGACACCCTGCTTCCCCTGGTGAAAACGCGCGACGCGGCCGCGATCGTTCTGGCCTGGGCGCTCGAAGTGCGGACCGACGCCAGGATTCTCGAGGCCTGCCTCCAGAACCCCTCCACCCCCGACGAAGCCATCGCCCATCAGGCCAGAACCCTGCCCGAGGCCCTCGCGGAACTGGTGGTCATCAACCAGACCCGGCTCCTGCGGCATCCGCCCATCCTCGAGGCCATCGAGGCAAATCCCTCACTCTCAAGGGACCAGCGCCGCCGCCTGGTCGAACTGCGCGAGACCTTCTCCATCGGAGTTCCCCCGGAGGAAGACGAGCCGAAGGCTGAGCCTGCCCCCCCGCCTCCGCCGGCCCAGGCCGTCGTGGTCGAGCCTGCCGTCGAAGCGCCCACGGCTGCAGCGGCCCTCGACGAGAACACCGTCGAACTGAAGCCCGAGGAAGCCACGGTCATCCTGACCGAGGACGAGAAGAAGGACGAAAAGGCGGTCAGCAATCTCACCCGCCTCTTCACCCTCACCACGGGCAAGAAGGTCAAGGCGGCGCTCACCGAAGACGCGCAGACCCGCAGTTTCCTGATCCGCGACCCCAACCGGCTGGTCGCGCTGGCGGTGCTCGGGTCGCCAAAGATCACCGAGGCCGAGATCGAGGGCTTCGCCGGGATGAAGAACATCTCCGACGAGGTCCTCCGGCGCATCGGCACCAATCGCGACTGGACGAAGAAGTACACGGTCATCAGCTCGCTGGTGAAGAATCCGCGCACTCCGCTCGGCCTGGCCATGGGCTTCGTGTCGCGCCTGCAGCCGCGGGACGTCAAGGCGCTGGCGGTCGACCGCAACGTGCCCGAGGCCATCCGCAAGTCGGCCCAGCGCTTCGTGAAGGCCCAAACCCAGCGCGGCACCAAGGAATAGCGTCGGCCGGCCGGCCCGAACCCGGGGCGATTCCAATCGGGTATCCTCAACCACCGTCGAGACACGCCTATGACCGACTACTACGCCATTCTCGGCGTCCCCCGCAATGCGACCAGCCCAGAGATTCGCAACGCCTACCTCAAGCTCGTCCGCGACACCCATCCCGACAAGGTGAAAGACCCGGAAGCGCGCAGACGGGCCGAGGACGCTTTCAAGAATGTCACCGCGGCCTACGACACCCTGTCGAAGGAACGGGCCCGACGCGAGTACAGCGCCCGTCTCCCCAACGCCGAGGAGCCCAAGAGCGCGCCCCGAGCCGACCCGCCCAAGGTTCAGGGCGCTCCACTCCCCCCGCGCGAAGCCAAGCGAACCAGCGCCCCCGCCACTCCTGATCCCGCTTCCGTCGCCATCCCCACGAGCGGACGTATCGAGTTCGACGCGCTTGGCCAGGGCATCGAAGCCTTCAAGAAGCAGGATTTCCACACCGCGGTGCAGCTTCTGAATTTCGCGGTGTCGAACAATGATGCGAATCCGAAGGCCCATGCAATGCTGAGCCTGGCCCTGGCCAAGAACCCCAACTGGGTCCGCGACGCCATTCAGCACATGGAGACGGCGACCAAACTCGAGCCAAGGAACGCCTCGTACCTGGCGGAACTCGCGCTGATGCTCAACGCCCAGGGCCTGAAGCTCCGCGCCAAGCGGGCGCTGGAAAACGCCGTAGCCCTGAACGCCGATCATCCGGACGTGGCCCGTGCCATGAAGGAAATCACCCTCGACCCGCCGGGCGAACCGGACACGCCCGCGCGCACCACGTCGGAAACCGCCCGAGGCCTCTTCGATCGTCTGCGGAAGCGCTGACTCCCTCGGTTGCGCATCCCTCCGTCTTTGATGTCTACTTACCAAATCCAATGAGGCGACCGATGTTCAGCCACTCCTGCTGCCTACCTGAAGGCAGAAAACCTTGAAGCTGAACTTCTTCGGGGCCACCGACGTCGGAAGACGCCGCAAGAACAACGAGGACTACTTCGGAATCTTCGAAGAGGACCAGCTCTTCGTGGTCGCCGACGGCATGGGCGGACACGCGGCGGGCGAAATCGCCTCCAGCACCGCGGTGCAGGCCGTCGCCGAGTTCGTGGCCCTCACCGCGAAGGAAACCGACATCACCTGGCCCTGGGGCGTCGACCCGAGCCTCTCGATGGTCGCCAACCGACTCAAAACCGCGGTTCGGTTCGGCAATCAGAAGGTGCTCGACCTGAGCCTGACCCAGGCCGACTACGAGGGCATGGCCACCACCATCGTGGGCGTGCTGTTCGAGAACGCCACCGCCCACATCGCCCACGTGGGCGACTCCCGGCTCTACCTGATCAACGGCGAAGGAATCCGCCAGGTGACGGTCGACCATTCCTGGGTGCTCGAACAGGTGGCCCAGGGCGTATTGACCCACGATCAGGCGCGGACCCATCCCCTGCGCAATGTCGTCACCCGCGCCATCGGCGCGGCCCCGGACCTGAACGTCGACATCACCTCCCACGACATGGCGGTGGGCGACATTCTCCTCATGTGCTCGGACGGGCTGTCGGGAATGGTCCTCGACGCCGACCTCGAGAGGCTTGTCCGCGAAAACGCCGACCCGAAGACGACCGCGGAGGTCCTGATCGCTGAGGCCAACGCCCACGGCGGCGAAGACAACATCACCGTCCTGATCATCAAGCGGGACGAGTGAGGGTAGCGGGTCCGGCTCGATGCGGGACCAGGTTTCTCCGCCGTGACCTCCCAAGGTAGCGCCGCCCGGAACCCCGCGGTCTCCGGCGAATATCGCATAGGCAGATATCGGGTCCGGGCCCGGCTGGGCAAAGGCGGCATGGGGGTTGTCTACCTCGGCCGCGACGAGGCTCTGGACCGCGACGTCGCCATCAAGACCTTGCGCGTCGACGGCGCGAGCGACACCGAAAGCCGGGGCCGATTTGAAATCGAGGCCAAGGCCGCGGCCCGCCTCCAGCATCCGAACATCGTCACCGTGTTCGAGCTGGGCGAGGATCGAGGCCTCCCCTACATCGCCATGGAGCTTCTGGGTGGTCAGGATCTTGAAACCCTCCTGCGCTCGCGCGAGCCGCTTTCCGCCACCGAACGCCTGGATATCGTGATCCAGAGCCTGCGCGGTCTCGACTTCGCCCACACCCACCACATCGTGCATCGGGACATCAAACCCTCGAATATCCGCGTCCTCGACGACGGCGGGGTGAAGATCCTCGACTTCGGCATCGCCAAGGTCGAGAGCACATCGATGACCCAGGCGGGCATGATGGTGGGCACGCCCTATTACATGAGCCCCGAGCACATCCGGGGCGGCGTGCTCGATGGACGCACCGACGTCTTCGCGGTGGGTGTCATCCTGCACGAATTGTTCGCGGGCAAACGTCCCTTCACCTCCGACGATCCAACCCGCGTGCTCTACCGCATCGTCAACGAGCCCCATCCCAGGCTCGGGCCCGACGTCGCCGGTCGCCTCACCGCCGACGTCCAGCGAGTCATCGACCGCGCGCTCGAGAAGGACGTCGAGGCCCGCTACGCATCCGCCGCGGTCATGGCCGATGAGTTGGCCCGGGTTCGTGAGCGGTTTCCCGCGCCTCAACTCACCGCGGAGGACCTCGCGGCCCTGTCGCAGGCGCGTAAGGTCTTCGCCGCGCAGAAGACCGACAAGGCCACGGTCGAGGTTGTGGAGAGAATCGCCCGCGCGCATCCAGACGCGGCGGAGGCCCAGCGCCTGCGCCGACTGCTCCACCGTCGGCCGGGCGATCCCCATCAGGTCACCGAGACCGCGTCGTTCCCCGAACTCGACGCCACTTTCAATCGAAGCCGGCAGGGGGACGAAACCATCGTCGAAGGGCGCACCATCAGCGGCAGCGCCAACACCGTCACGAATGCGCAGCCACAGAGCGCGCCCGTGAACACAGGGTCGAACGCGCTCGTTTTCGGGGCGGTGGGCCTGGCCATCGCCACAGGGTCGGTGGCCGCGTTCCTGTATGTCACCCGGACTGGCGACGCCCCCAGCGGACCCGAGCCCACGCCCACGATCACCGAGATCTTCGTGCCCGGCGGGTCTGGGCCGGCCCCGGCGAAGGCCGCGGAGAAAGCCCCTGCGCCGGCCTCCCGAGGCTCTTCCAGCACCACTGCTGCGCCACCGCGGACGGCGCCCCCGTCAAAATCGATCAGCGCGGCCCCTGTGCCTCCATCCGGCCCCGCCGGCGTCGACAGCGAACGGAAGGCCACTCCCACAAACGCCGCCGCGACGCCCTCCGGTCCCCCGGGAAGCCTCGTGATCGAGAGTTCCTACCCCGTCACCGTTTCCGTTGCCGGTCGCGTGATTGGTTCGGAGAAGGCCGGTCTGACCGCCAGCCTGCCCGCGGGCGCGCACGAGGTGCTGGTGGAATCACCCTCGGTGTTCCTGCGACACCGCGAAACCGTCCGCATCGAGGCCGGCGGTTCCGCTTCAGTGCGCGTCCCTGCCACCGGTAAGCTCGGAGTGCGGGCCAGTCCCGACAACTGCAAGGTCCTCGTGAACGGCGTTTTCCTCGACTATCCGCCCATCCTCGACCGCGCCATCGCCTCAGGAAACCATGTGATCACCTTCGAATGGCCGGATGGAGCGCGGTCCGAAGAGCGGGTTCTCGTCCAGCCCGGCAAGCCCGCCTACGTCATGGGGAGAAAACCTTGAGCCGAGTCCGTATCCCATCGGCGGCCCTGCTGGCGCTCTTCACCGGTGTTCTGGTCGGGGCCCAGCCCCAGTCGCGCCCCGACGATCAGGCGCGCCGCCTGCTCGAGGACGGCCGCACCGACCTTGCCAACGGCCGGGCCAAACAAGGCCTCGATGCCCTGCAGACCATCGTCACCGGATTCCCCACCTCCGTCTGGGCGGACGACGCTCTGCTCGACATCGGGCGTTATGCCGAAGAGGTCGAGATGAACCCGAGCAAGGCGCGCGAGGTCTACGACCAGATCGCCAAGCGTTACCCGCAGAGCGACTCGGCCCCCGGCGCCTACCTGCAGATCGGGCGCATCGCCTTCAACACCGCGGCCACCCAGGCCGCGCTCGACGATGCGCTGGCCAATTTCCAGAGAGTGATTCGCCTCTATCCGGGCAGCGCTTTCGTGCCCCATGCCCTCGTGGCGTCGGCCGCGGTTTTTCGTCGGGCCGGCCGCTACGACTCCGCGGTCGACTCGGCGCGCCGCGCCGTCCTCGACTATCCAACGAGTGCTCTCGCCCCCGAGGCCCAATTCGAACTGGCCCAGTCGCTCGCCATGTCCGGGGATGTGCAGGCCGCCCTCGAGGAGTTCCAGCGTGTCCGGTCCTTCTACCCCGCCTCGGAAGCCGCCGTCCGCGCCCTGAACGCGAATACGGCCCTGTACCGCCTCTATGCGCATGAGCGCCCGACCTTCCTGAAGGATCCGGCGTTCTCCCTGGCCGCGGGCGATGTGCTCAAGGATGTCCGGTCGATCGCGGTGACGCCTGCCGGAGTCACCTGGATCGCCTCGAACAAGACGAAGTCCGCCATCTCCTTCGACCCCTCGTTCAAGCTCGGGGCTTCGCTCACCGCGGACGACCCCCAAACCCTTGCCGTGACGCCCCAGGGCGACGTGATCTTCGCCTCCCGGCTGGCCGTGAAGACCGGGACTAAAGGCGCGGTCTCCTTCTCGATGCCTTCCGACAAGCCTGGGGTCATGGACGCGGTCGACCGCATCGGCGCCGCCACCGTCCTGGTTTCGGGCGACATCCTCATCTCCGACCTCAAGCGCAAGCGCGTCCTGCGCTTCCGCGACAATGTGTTCGTCTCGGTCTTCGGCGATCGCGCCGAACGTGAAGTGATCAAGCTCGTCACCACCCCCCGCGGCGAGGCCCTCATGTTGCGCAAGGACGACAAGTCGATCGAAGTCATCGACGAGGCCGGCCGGCTGGTGCTGAAGATCGGCCCACAAGGACCGGGCTTCGAGTGGAAGAAGCCGGTGGACGTCACCATCGACGCCTTCTCCAACATCTACGTGGCCGACGAGGATCAGGGCATCTTCCTGCTCTCACCCAAGGGCGCCCTCATGTCCACCTTCGGCGCATCCGATGTGCGAAAGAGCCGGGCCGTCGCCATCGACCTCTCGGGCGCCGCCCTCGTGTACGACGACCGGGCCGAGACCATCGTGAGGTTCAAGTGAAAGCCCGCTCTGTGATCCTGGCCCTGGCCCTTCTGGCCTCGCTGTTCGCGACGCCGGCCCGGGCCCAGACCGACGCCGAACTCGCCAGCCTGCGCGCCACCTTCGATCTGGCCATTTCCGAGTTCGAAGGCCCCCAGCAGGGGCAGTCGCTGGTTCGCTTCGACGAGATCATCGCTCAGCTCGAAACGCTTCGCCGCCAGGCGCCCCTTGCGGAGCCCGGCGAAAGTCTCCTCGTCAACGCCCACGAATACCGGGCCAGAGTGCAATTCAACCTGGGCAACACCGACAAGGCGGGGGAGAGTTTCCGCAACCTGATCGCCATCCGTCCCTCCCACAATCTCGACGAGGGCTCGATTTCCCCCAAGGTCATCGAGTACTTCAAGAGCGTCAAAGCCCAGATGGTCGGCTACATCACGGTGCAGTCGATGCCCCAGGGCGCGAAGGTGGCCTTGAACGGCGTGCTCCTCTCCATCACCGACTTCTTTCCCCTCGAGGTCGTGGCCGGCGACTACACCCTGGACATCACCAAGAGCGGTTACCGTCAGGAAACGCAGTCGGTCAACGTCGTGGCCGGCGAAACCCTGAGCCTGCAGTTCGACCTGGTGAGGACCTCGGCCACGGGCTATGTGATCACCGAGCCCACCGACGTGGAGATCCTGATCGACGGCGTGGTCAAGGGCTCCACGAGCGGCGTGCTCGACCCGGCCCTCGCCGCCATCGCCGCGGCCCGCGGCCTCGATCCGGCCAAGGCCTCGAATCGACTCGAGATCCCCGACCTGCCCTCGGGCTCCCACACCATCGAGTTCCGCCGGCCCTGTTACGAAACCCTCAAGCTGGGCCTCGACGTCCCCGAACCTCAGGACTACGACATCCCGCCCATCAAGCTTGAGCCATCGGTCGGCACCCTCTCGCTCACTTCAGAGCCTCCGGGCGGCCAGATCTTCATCGACGGCGAGTCTCAAGGCGTCGCCCCAAAAATCCTGCGATCGGTCTGCGCGGGGGTGCGCCGGGTTGAAGTGCGCCACGCCGCGGGCCGGTTCGTCCAGGACATCGATCTCAAGTCGCGGGCCACGGTGGAGATCGCGGCACAGATCCGGCCGACCCTCGCCTATCTGGGCGTGATCGCCGACGGCCCCTCCGGCGAACGCAGCCTGGCCTCGATGGACGCGCGCCTCTCCCGCATGGCCGCAACCGGCATCCACGCCATGAACTTCGTGAAGGCCGACCGGGCCACCGTCGACAAGGCCCTGGCCGCCGAGCGCATGAAGCTTTCGGACCTTCTGCCCCCGGCCACCCCCGACCCGGCGCTGGTGCGGCGGGTGTTCGAGAAACTTGCTCTCGCCCTTCAGGTGCAGGGCTTCCTCGTGGGCCGCATTCCCGAGGAGCAGATCACTCGATCGGCCGCGCTGCACGTTCTTGCCGCGGGCGGCGTCACTCCCGATTCGGTGTCCGTGGTCATCGAGGATGATGCCTCCTTCGCCCGCTTCTTCGAGGCCTTCGATCGACGGGCCTCCATGTTCACCCCCTGGTCCGGGCTCATCACCGTCGACACGCTTCTTCATCAGGGTCCGGTGGTGCTGCGCGTGGTTCCGGGGTCCCCTGCGGAAAAGGCGGGGTTCGCTCCGGGCCACGTCATCACCGCGGCCGCCGGGGGCGCCATCACGCGCACCGACGAGCTGCTGGCCGCGGTCAAGGCAGTGGGCGGCAACAAGGTTCTCTCCCTGACCACCGAGGCCGCGGGCGGCCCCCGGACCGTCGATCTCACTCTGGTGGACGCGCCGCGGGAGATCTCGCTCTCGGCGGGCGACATGCTCGCCAACAAGGTGAGCATGGATCTGCGCCAGACCATCGAAGGTTATCCAGGCTCCGAGAACGCCGCGTTCGCGCGCCTGAACCTCGGCCTCATCTTCCTGGCCCTGCATGATTACTCGGGCGCCCACGACGCCTTCGTCAAGGCCAAGAACGAACTTCCCACCGCCCCCGGCCTGTCGCGAGGCGCGGCCGCCTTCTATGCGGGCGTGGCCCTCGAGCACCTCGGGTACTCGAAGGAGGCCCTCGACGAATACACCGAAGCCTCCCAGGATGCAGGCGCCACCCTGCTCTCGCGCGACGGGCCGCTGGTGCAGGACGTGGCCAAACGCCGGATCGCGGCCTTGTCCGGAGCCCGCTGACCTCATGGCCCGACTCATCTGGAAGAAGACCGATTCGCCCGCCGACGATGTCGCGTTCGATCTGGCCGAGGTCTCACTGGTGGTCGGTCGCGACCCAAAGTGCGGCGTGTTCATCAACGCCCCGCTTCTGTCCCGGGAACACGCGCGGATCGACTGGCGGGAGGGCGCGCACGTCCTCGTCGACCTCGATTCCACCAACTTCACCAAGGTGAACGGCGAGCGGATCACGGAGAAAGCCCTGGCCGGCGGCGACCAGATCCACTTCTCGCGAGCCATTTGCGTCTACGAGGCCTGAGGCCCGTCGCGCCCTTCGGGCCAATCACGGTAGAATCCCCAACTCGCGTAACGCGACACCCTTTTTTGGAGACAGGCAGACTCGATGATTGAACGGCACAAGGAAATCCGGCGGCGGCGCAAGCGGCGCGAAGAAGTCTTGAAGGCGCGAAAGATGGCGGCCATCGCCGCTTCCGCCAAGAAGACGAAGAAGTAACCAAGACGCGCCCTGCTGAACCCCGCAGACCCTGACGCACCCACCGAAGGCGCCGGCACTTCCCGCCTTCCCGCGTTTCTCGCGGCCTTCGAGGTTCGCAACTTCCGCCTGATCTGGACCGGGGCCTTCCTCTCCAGCATCGGCACCTGGATCCAGGACGTCGCCTTGTCCTGGGTCATCCACACCGAGTTCAAGAACCCCGCGTACCTCGGGTGGCGGCAGTTCGCGAGCGAATTGCCGCTCGTCGCCTTCATGCTCCTCGGCGGCGTGCTGGCCGATCGATTCAACAAGAAGACGATCCTGATGGCCTCGCAGGTCGTCCAGCTCACCCTGGCTCTCGTCCTCGCGGGCCTCTATTACACCGGTCACCTTTCGATCTGGGCGGTGGTGGTCGTGGGCTTCATCACCGGGCTCGCCCAGTCGCAGTCCGCGCCCACCTACCAGGCCTTCCTGACCAGCATCGTTCCCCGCGACGTCATCCCCCGCGCCGTGGCCATGAACTCGCTGCAGTTCAATCTCTCGCGCTCGATCGGCCCGCCTATCGCCGCGGCTCTGCTCGTGGGTCTTGGCGCGGCGTGGTGTTTCGCGATCAACGCCTTTTCTTTCCTCGCCATCATGGTGTCGCTGATGATGATCCGCATCCCCCTGGCGGCGGCGAATCCGCGGCCGCCCCAGGGTGTGGCCCACAGCCTGAAGGAAGGCCTCGCCTACGTCCGCAGGTCGCCCGACATCAGCATGATCGTGGGCCTTGCGGGAGCGCTGTCGTTCTTCGTCTTCCCCCTGACCACGTTCCTCCCCGTCGTGGCCGACGAAGTTCTCGGTTCAGGAGCGGGCGGCTATTCGATGTTGCTCTCCGGAATCGGACTCGGCGCGATCGTAGGGGCCATCGGCACCGCCCATCGCGGCAGGTTCGAGAAGCGCGGGAAGTTCGTCCTGATCTGCTTCATCGCCGGTCCGCTCCTGGCCGCGGCCGCCGTGTTGTGCGGGAACCAGTGGATGGCCACGGTGCTGCTGTTCGGATACGGCGTGGTCCAGGTCTCGGGGAGTTCCACGTTGAATGGGCTCGTTCAGGAGTTGGCCCCCGAAGAGATGCGGGGCCGCATCGTGGCCCTGTTCGGTTTCACCTTCCGGGGCGGAAGCCCCCTCGGCGCGCTGCTGCTTGGCTACTCAGTCATCTGGTTCGGCCCCGCCGTGGCCATCTCGGCGAGCCTCATCGGCATGTCCCTGCTCTGCGCCGCGATTCTGTACCACTCCCCCCGCTTCCGCGAGTTGTAACGCCGGACGCCGCTCAGGACGGGCGAGCGGGAGTGAAGCGATCGGCGTCGTAGGCGATGAACTTCGGCAGCAGCAGGCCGCACACGATCACCCCGGCCACGCACAGCACGCCACCGGACACGATGGAACCGCGGAGACCGAAAGCCGCCGCGGCCAAACCGGCCTCGACATGCCCGAGCATGGGCCCGCTCGTGTAGCTCACCATCTCAATGGCCGCGAGCCGGCCGCGCAGGTCGTCGGGGATGGTCTGGTTCCACATGGTCGAACGGAAGATGCCGCTCACCGCATCCGCGCCGCCGGCCAGGGCGAGAAACAATGCGGCGGGCACGATCGAATCGCAGAAACCGAAGATCACGATGGCCACGCCCCAAACCAGGGCGGCCACCGTGACGGCGAGGCCGTGCCGCCTGACCCCGCGGGTCCAGCGGCTGGTGACGCTCGCGAGGAACGCTCCCACCGCGGGTGAGGCGTACAGGATTCCGAGCACGCCGGGGCCACCGAGCTTCTCGGAGAGCGCGGGAAAGAGAGCCATGGGCATGCCGAAGACCATGGCCACGAAATCCACGACATACGTACCGACCAACTCCTGCCGGCTGCGCGCGTAACGAAAGCCCTCGCGGATACTCTCGAGCGTCGGAGGGTCGCTTTTCTCGGGGGCGCTCGTCGTCCGGATCATGACGATGCAAACCAGAGCCAGAAGGTAGCTCGCGACATCGACGGCGTAGGCGAAGGCCAGCCCCATTGAGGCGATCAGAACGCCGCCCAGCGCGGGACCCACGATCATGATGAGGCTGCCCCGGAACGAACCGAGGGCGGCGGCCGCCATCAGGTCTTCCCGTGGCACCAGACGCGGCATCATGGCGTCGATGGATGGTCGTTGCAGGCCGCTCATCGCCGACATGAAGCCGGCCAGGACATAGAGCGACCACACCGGCGGTGCTCCGTGCCAGGCCAGAAGCGCGAGAGCCAGACTGCCGCACGAGAGGAATACATCGGTGACGATCACCAGGCGTTTCCGGTCGAGAGAGTCGGCAAGCGCTCCGCCGATGAAGGCGGTGAGGAGCAGGGGAATCAGCTCGGCGAGGCCCAAAAGCCCGACCTGGAGCGAGGAGTGGGTCAGCTGGAACATCTGGTAGGGCAACGCGACGTACGTCATCATCGTGCCCAGGAAAGACACGCTCTGCGCCATGTAGAGCAGGCGATAGTCGCGATGACGGCGGAGCGGCGTGAAGTCCATGACCCGAACCGCTGAGGCTATCACCCTAGAATCACGCCTTCATGAATGATGCCTGGGTCAAATACGCGGAGGAGTTCACGTCGCCCGAAGACGAGGTTCTACGAAGCCTCGCGACGGAGTGCTACGCGAATTACTCGAACCACTCGATGTTGTCCGGGTTTCTCCAGGGACGCGTGCTGGCGATGGTCTCGAAGATGATCCAGCCCCGCCTGGTCCTGGAGATCGGCACGTATCTCGGTTACTCCGCGCTCTGTTTCGCCGAGGGCCTCGCCCAAGGCGGCAAGGTCATCACCCTGGATGTGAACGAGGCCACGAATGAAGTCGCGAGGGCCTTTGTGGCCCGGTCACGCCACGCCGATCGCATCGAGTTCCACCTGGGGCGCGCCACCGAGATCATTCCCGGTCTCGATGGCTCCTTCGACCTCGTCTTCATCGACGCCGACAAACCCAACTACGCGAACTACTACGACCTTGTGTTCCCACGCCTGCGAGTGGGCGGATTCATCATCGCGGACAACGTCTTGTGGAGCGGCAAGGTTCTCCAGCCGGAGGCCGATCAGGACGAGCCGACCCGCGCCCTCCATGGATTCAACCGGATGGTGCGGGCCGACTCGCGCATCGGTCACGTGCTTCTGCCCATCCGTGACGGCCTCATGATCATCCGCAAGGAAAGAGACTGACGGTCGGGGCGATCCACTATCATCGCGCCGATGAGCGACGATCCGAGGACCTCGAGACCGCTGCTGGAGGTCACGGGCCAGGCGGCCGATCACCTCTACCGGGAAGGCAGCGCCAAGGCTTCGTTCTGGGAAGCCATCTTCGGCTCCAGTCTCCGCGCCAAGAACCGCACCCACATCTCCGCCCTGCCCGACGGAACCCGGATGTTCGATGTCCCCCTGCTCGGCCTGGAGAGTGACCTTTTGCGCCGCGCTCACGTCTGGATGACCTCCGAAGCATTCGGCGGCGACTGCCGAGAGGCCGCTTCACTCCTCGCGGCGAAGCGGGTGCGGGTCCGCCTCATCGGTCTGCAGCCGCGGGGACAGGCGGTCGCGACCTTCACCCTGCGCTTCGAGCCATCTGAACTCACGGCGAGCCCGCCGCCCTCAGCCGAGGGCACTTTCCGGTCCTGGTTCGGGGCCGAGGGTGATCGCATCGCCACCGAAGCGCTCATCCCGTTCGGTTTCACCCCGCAGCGCGGATAGCGCCCGCCAAGGAGGTCGCATGGAGTTTTCGAGAAGGGTTGAGATCACCCGATTCGTCCTGGCCGGCGGGACCTTCATCGCCATGGTGCTGGCCGTGGTCGTGCCTATCCTCAGGGGCCCTTCGGCCACGGAGGCCGCGCCGCCTTCACCCTGGACCACTCTGTTCAGCCCGGTCGTGGTGGAGTTGCGCGGCCTGGCCGTGGTGAGCAACCAGGTGGCCTGGGCGAGCGGCGCCTCCGGCACGGTGCTCCGCACCATCGACGGCAAGGACTGGAAGGTCGTTCCCGTCCCGGGTGCTGAAGCGCTCGACTTCCGTGACATCGAGGCCTGGGACGCGCAAACGGCCGTGGCCATGAGCATCGGCCCCGGTGAGGCATCAAACGTCTACAAGACCACGGACGGCGGACTCACCTGGCGCAAGGTGTTCGCAAACACCGAGCCCACCGGGTTCTGGGACGCGATCTCGTTCCGCGACCGGAAGTCCGGCGCGCTGTTCGGCGACCCGGTGCGCGGGCGCTTCCAGGTCTTCACCACGCAGGACGGCGGGGAAACGTGGACGGCGGCGCCCGAGGCGGGAATGCCGATGGCCCTTGCGAACGAGGGGGGCTTTGCGGCCAGCGGCTCGTGCCTCACGAGCGGACCCGACGGACGGCTGGCGTTTGTCACCGGCGGTGCTATCGAAGCGCGCGTGTTCGTTTCGACCGATGGCGGACGAACGTTCCGCGTGTCGACATCTCCCGTGCCCACCGGCGCTCCTTCGAAGGGACTCTTCTCCGCTCTCTGGCTCGACGCAAACACGCTCTTGACCGTGGGCGGCGACTATCGCGAACGCGTGCTCCCCGGGGTGAACGCGGGACTTAGCGCCGATAGCGGCGCGCGCTGGACCGCGGTGAACGCCCAACCCATCGGCTTCCTCTCCAGCGTGGTGCGCGGGCCTTCGAAAGACGCGGCCATCGTGGCGGTGGGGCTGGCCGGCACGGGGATCAGCAACGACGGCGGGAACACCTGGACGGCCCTGGACGCCACGCCCTACAACACCGCGGGCTTCGCGGGCGGAACGGGTTTCGCGGTGGGCCCCAAGGGCGTGATCGCTCGCTGGCAGCGCTAGTTGAGCGGGCCGCCGAGCCTCGCGTAAGCGGCCGCGACCTTCTCGCGATAGCGGGAGACGGAGTACTCGCGATCGAGGAGGGCGCTTCCGTTTTCGGCACGCCGCGCGCGTTCCGAGGGATCACTCAGCGCCGAATCAATGCCGGCCGCGAGATCGATGGCGGTGGGCTCGACTAGAAACGCAGTCTCGTCCGATAGAACCTGGGTGTGGGTGTCGAGCCTCGTGGCCACGATCGGCTTTCCCGACGCGAGGTACGTGTAGATCTTGAACGGTGTGTTGCCGCCGAGGGTGCGCGGCGAAACCAACACTTCGGCGAGGGCCATCCAGCGCGGCAGTGTCTCGGGCGCCTGCTTGCCCACGAAGTGGCAGCGGGACAACGACGCGGGACCGAGCCGCGACTTGAGTGCAGCCACATCCTCCGCCTCTCCGCCCACGAAGACGAAAGCCGCGTGTTCGGAAAGAGCGGCGGCCCGGGCCATAAGTTCGACGCCCTGGTACGCCTCGAAGTTGCCGGTGTACAGCGCCACCGGCGCCTCGCCGAGACCGAGGTCGGCGCGCAGGCGGGCTGCAGCCTCCGCGTCGTCCGGAGTGAGCGCGGACACGAGCGGCGGATCCTCGAGCCGGCAGACGGGAAGATCGGGCCGTACCCGGCGCGCCGCTTCTTCGAGCCGCGCGTTGATCACGATGGCGAGGTCGGCGCGGCGCAGCGATCGCTCATGGAGCCTTTGGGCCAGCGGGCCGAGCGCGCGGGCCAGGGCGGACTTCGACTGGGCAAGCTGCTCCCCGAGGTCGGAATCCATATCCACCACGAACTTCACTCCCGGGGGCAGGAAAGGTGCCACCAGAAACGCCGCCTCCTCGACCGCATGGACCACATCGTAGGCGCGGGACCGGGCCAGCCGGCGGGCCAGCAAGGCGAAAGGCACGTCCTGCAAGGCCTTGCCGACGGAGAAGCCGGGTCGGATTCTCCCGCTGGTCAGGCGGGCGGAGCGCAGGTGGCACACCCCCGGCGCGGTCCAGGCCTCACCCTGGGGAAAGGTGAGCAGGTCGACGTCGTGGCCGAGTTCGCCCAGAGTTCGCGTGAGGGCAGCTACGGCCAGCGGCGTCCCCCGCACTTCGTAGAAGGGTTGCGGGGCGAGAAAGAGAATTCGCATGCGGAGCCTTCAAGCCTAGCGCAGGCCCGATTGACTCGGGCCGGAGCGCGGGGGGGCCGGGGGGGGCTGAGCACGGGTTGGTAGAGAGTTTGCGGCCCCCCCTTAATCAATGACTCAGAAAACGCTCGGCGTCGATGGCGGCCATGCAGCCGGTGCCGGCGGCGGTGACGGCCTGGCGGTACTGATGATCGGCCACGTCGCCCGCGGCGAAAACCCCGGGCACGCTGGTCGCGGTGGTCCCGTTCTTCGTGATCAGGTAGCCGCTCGGGTCCGTCTCCAACTGACCCGCGAACACCGCGGTGTTCGGCTCGTGCCCGATGCCCATGAAGACCCCGCCGCATTCCACTTCCGTGGCCACGCCGGTCTTGAGATTCCGGACGAGGGCGCCCTTGAGCTTGCCTTCGCTCTTGCCCAGGTACTTCTCGATGGCTGAATCCAGCATCCACTCGATCTTGGGATTCTTCTGCGCCTTCTCCTGCATGATCTTCGAAGCGCGCAGCTTGTCGCGGCGATGAACGATGGTGACCTTCGAAGAGAACTTGGTCAGGAAAGTTGCCTCCTCCATGGCGGTGTCGCCGCCGCCCACCACGAGCACATGTTTGTTCTTATAGAAGAAACCATCGCAGGTGGCGCAGGCCGACACCCCTCCGATCTTGGTGCGAAACTCGACTTCCTCATCGATGCCCAGCCACTTGGCTCGCGCGCCGGTGGCCACGATCAACGCGTCGGTGGTGATGTCGCCCACGCTGGTCTTGAGCACGAAAGGACGCGCCGAGAGCACCGCGGAACTCACCGAGCCGGTGATGAACTGGGTCCCGAAACGCTCGGCCTGCTTGCGCATGCCCTCCATCAACTCGGGACCGAGAATCCCCTTGGGGAAGCCGGGATAGTTGTCGACTTCGGTGGTCAACATGAGCTGGCCGCCGGCGACGTCGGTGGGATCGTCGTTCCCACCGCCCTCGATGACCACCGGCTTCAGTTCGGCCCGGGCCGCATAAATGGCCGCGGTGAGACCGGCCGGGCCCGATCCGAGGATGACGACCTTGTGATGATTCTGCTCTGACATGGGGGGAGCTTATCCGCGGCCCGCTCCTGTGGTGAAAGGCGCCGCGCTTGCTTGACTCGGTGGGCGGCTCAGAGTGAAATCCTCTCGCCCATGCTCCGCACCGGTTCCATCCCCCGTCACCCCGGACTCGTCGTCCGCGCGGAGTCTCCCAAGGACAAGGCCGCCATCTCGCGCGTGCACGAAATGGCGTTCGGCCGACCCACGGAAGCAAAGATCGTCGAGGCCCTGCGCGTCTCGTCCCACTTCATTCCCGCCCTGAGCCTCGTCGCGGTGGACGGCGCGGAGCTCGTCGGGCACATTCTGCTGAGCCGGATCAGCATCAGGGACGGAGCGACTTCTTATCCCGCCCTCTCGCTCGCACCCATGGCGGTAGCGCCGAACCAGCAGCGCCACGGAATAGGCAGTCTGCTGGTGCGCAGCGGCCTCCGAAGGGCTGCGGAACAGGGGCACCGCCTGGTCATCGTGCTCGGTCACGTCGACTACTACCCGCGCTTCGGCTTCGTGCGCGCGAGCACCCTGGGCATCACCCCGCCCTTCGTGGCCCCCGATGATGCGTTCATGGCCTGCATCCTCGTACCCGGCGAAGCCGCCTCGGTTCGCGGGATGGTGCAGTTCCCCCCGGAGTTCTCGGTGTCGTAGGGCGACGCGCCGGCGCGCATCGCCGACATTCTCGCCCTGCGGGCCGAACACCGAGGCGGGCTCGCCGCACTTCTATACTCCAAGGCGTATGAGTCTCCTCCCGTCCCGAATCGACAAGGCCTCCTCTGATTTCGCCGCGAACCTCGCGCGCATGGATGAGCTGGAGGCGGAACTCAGCCAAACCCTGAGCACGGCGCGGGCGGGCGGGGGCGAAAGCGCCCAGAAACGTCAGCGCGAACAGGGGAAACTCCCGGTGCGCGAGCGCATCGATCTGCTGCTCGACGAAGGCTCGCCTTTCCTCGAGGTGGCCGCCCTCGCCGCGCATGGCCTGTACGACGGCGGAGCCCCGAGCGCGGGCATCGTCACCGGCATCGGCCGGGTCTCCGGCCGCGAGGTGATGATCGTGGCCAACGACGCCTCGGTGAAGGGGGGCACGTATTTCCCCCTGACCGTGAAGAAACACCTGCGGGCCCAGGAAATCGCGCAGCAGAACTCGCTGCCCTGCGTCTATCTCGTCGACTCGGGCGGAGCGTTCCTTCCCCTTCAGTCCGAGGTCTTCCCCGACCGCGACCACTTCGGCCGGATCTTCTTCAACCAGGCGCGCATGAGCGCGCTCGGCATTCCCCAGGTGGCGGTGGTCCTCGGCTCCTGCACGGCGGGCGGCGCCTACGTGCCGGCGATGAGCGACGAAACCATCATCGTGAAGAATCAGGGCACGATCTTCCTGGCCGGGCCGCCGCTGGTGAAAGCGGCCACCGGCGAGGAGGTGACCGCCGAAGAACTGGGCGGCGCGGATGTGCACGCCCGGATCTCCGGCGTGGCCGATCACTACGCCCTCAACGAACACGAAGCACTCACCAAGGCCCGCGACATCGTGGCCACACTCACTTCCCGGAAAGAGACGCCCTGGGACGTGGGAACGCCTGAAGAGCCCGCCTTCGACCCGGCGGAGATGGGCGGGGTCATCCCCACAAACTCGCGCAAGTCGTACGACGTGCGCGAGGTCATCGCGCGCATCGTGGACGCCAGCCGCTTCGACGAGTACAAGGCGCTCTACGGGTCGACCCTGGTCACGGGCTTCGCGCGGATCATGGGGTTCCCCGTGGCCATCCTCGCCAACAACGGCGTCCTCTTCTCGGAAAGCGCGCTCAAGGCGACCCACTTCATCGAACTCGCATGCGCGCGCAAGATCCCCCTCGTCTTCCTGCAGAACATCACCGGCTTCATGGTGGGCAAGGAATACGAGCAGCGCGGCATCGCCAAGGACGGAGCCAAGATGGTGCACGCGGTGGCGAACGCGGCGGTGCCGAAGTTCACGGTGGTGATCGGCGGCAGCTTCGGCGCGGGCAACTACGGCATGTGCGGCCGCGCGTATTCACCGCGCCAACTGTGGATGTGGCCTAACGCCCGCATCTCGGTGATGGGCGGCGAACAGGCCGCCTCGGTCCTCGCCCAGGTGAAAGTCGATCAGTCGGCCCGCGCCGGAAAGACGATGACGCCAGAGGAGATCGACGCCATCAAGGCGCCCACCCTCGCCAAGTACGAGGAAGAGGGCAGCCCCTACTTCTCCACCGGGCGCCTGTGGGACGACGGAGTCATCCGCCCCCGCGACACGCGCATGGTGCTGGGCCTGGGCATCTCGGCCGCCTTGAACGCCCCCATCCCGGAAACCCGCTTCGGCGTCTTCAGGATGTAGTCGACGACGGCTGCGCGCCCGAAACGCCGGATGCTGCGGGGTTCACAAACCGAGGAATGCGGGCCACGCTCGCGCGCACCTTCGCTTGCGCGGTGAGCTTCACCACGTGTCGCGGACGGAAACGGGAGTTCACGCTAGGCCCCCGGTCGTCGCATGTCAAACGGAGTGGCTATGCCGGGGGTGACGGACCGGACTAGATCATCGGCGGTCCGTCAGCTTCGTCGCCGGGTGTCCTTGGTTGGCGCTCAGCAACCGCGATCGTGCTCGCCACGAGGCGCGGCGACCTGCGTGCGGAGGCCCTGGCCCCCCGACTGAGCTGGAGGCCCGCAAGGCTCCTCTGAAGCAACGGCGACGCGGCAGCGTCGCTCCATTCATGAAGGATGACATGCGGGCCGGAAACCGAAGGAGGGGTTTCCGGCCAGGGCCGCAGCGACACCCCGCGTGCGCGCGGATATCGCGCGGCGGGGCGGGCGGCGATCGTCGGGGTTTCGCGGACGGAAACGGGAGTTCGCGCT
>JAGNNV010000006.1 GCA_017990495.1 Vicinamibacteria bacterium | reverse complement strand
ATCACGGGCAGGGCGCTCGCCCTGCGTACCGCCGCCACCACCTCATGGGTCATCCGCGGATCGGTGCCGAAAGCGATGCCGCCCGTCTTCACGTTGGGGCAGGAGATGTTGATCTCGAGAGCGTGGACGCCTGCGGCGGCGCTCGCGATGCGCGAAACCTCGGCGTACTCCTCCACCGTCTCACCGCACACGTTCACCACCACCGCGGTGTCGAAGTCGCGCAAACGCGGCAGCACCTTCTCGACGAAGGCGCGGATTCCCACGCCCTGCAGGCCGATGGCGTTGAGCAGACCGGCCGGAGTCTCGGCGATGCGGGGGACTTCGCACCCGTCGCGGGCGGCCATATAAAGGCCCTTGGTGACGATCCCGCCCAGAGTCCTCAGGTCGACGACGTGAGCGATCTCCACACCGTAACCGCAGGTCCCCGAGGCCGCGAGGAGCGGGTTCTTGAGGTTCAGTGAACCGATCTGGACGCCTAAGGAGGGGGTCATGGCTGGTTCAAGTCCCTAGTGAGGCCACACCACGCGCTTCGCGTCGAACACCGGGCCTTCGGTGCAGGCGGGGCGGTTCCGCGGCCGCAGTTCGTCCGCCTCCTGGATCTTCACCACGCAGCCGAGGCAGGTGCCGAGACCGCACCCCATCCAGGGATCGAGGCTCACTTCGCAGGGCAGGTTGCGCTCGGCCGCGATCTTGGCCACCGCCTGCATCATGGCCTCAGGACCGCAGGCGTAGAGCCGCGACTGGCCCTTCTCCCGGTCGAGGGCTTTCAGCAGCGGTGCGGTAACTCGGCCGGTTTCACCCCGCGTGCCGTCATCGGTGGAGAGCGTAAGGGCGATGCCGCGCCGTTCCAACTCGCCCACCAGCGGAAGTTCGGTGCCGGTCCGACCGCCATAGAAGAGGTGGAAAGGGCCCCCTGCGCTCTTGAGGTGACGAGAGAAGAGGGCGAAGGGGGCCACACCATAGCCGCCGCCCACGAGGTGAACGGACTCTCCCGGCCCGGGAGCGGAGAAGCCATGGCCGAGCGGGCCAAGCACACGGGCGTTTTCGCCCTCGCGCAAGTCGAACACCGCCTTCGACCCCGGCCCCACCGCCTTGAGGAAGATGGTGAAAAGGCCGGCCGCGGGATCGGTGTCCATGATCGAAAACGGGCGGCGCAGGATCAGATCGGTTCCCGCTTCCGGCTGGATCATGGCGAATTGACCGGCCTCGGCCTTCGCCACCTCGGGATGGGCGAAGGTGAGGAGGACGTACGCCCCGCCCAGCGATTCGCGCCGGATCACCGGACACAGGCGGTCGGCCGCGGGTGGGATCGGTCGCTCGGTCACGTCGTTTCTGAGCCGGCCTTCGGGTCGGAGCCGGCCTTCGCCGGATCCTGAAGCCGGGCCTCGAGGTCGCGCACCTTGCGGATGAGATCGGGCAACTGCTTAAGGCCCGCGCTCACCTTGAGCCAGGTGCGCGCGTCGTAGCCGGGGCTGCCCGCCATGCGCGCCTTCGAAGGCACTTCCCCGTGGAGGCCGGACTGGGCGCTGGCGATGACGTCGTCGCCCACCGTGACGTGGTCCGCAACCCCTACCTGCCCGGCGAGGATGACGCGATTCCCGATGCGCGTGCTTCCAGCCACACCCACTTGAGCGCACAAGATCCCGTCCTCGCCGATCTCCACGCTGTGGCCCACCTGCACGAGGTTGTCGATCTTGGTGCCCCGCATGATCCGGGTGGCCCCCATCGAGGCCCGATCGACCGCGGATAAGGCGCCGATCTCGACATCGTCGCCGATCTCCACGATGCCCACCTGGGGAATCTTCACGTGCCGGCCGTCCGCGTCCCGCGCGAAACCGAAACCATCCGCGCCTATCACCGAGTTGTTATGGATGATCACCCGGTTACCCACGGAACAACCCTCGCGGATCGAAACTCCCGCGTGCAGCGTGGTGTCTTCGCCCACCGCGGCCCCGCGATAGAGGACGACGTGGGGATGCAGGACCGACCGCGCGCCGACCGACGCGCCTTCGGCCACAGAGACGAAAGCCCCCACGTGGGCGGAGGGGTCGATGCGGGCGGAAGGATGGACCACGGCGCTCGGGTGAACGCCGGGGGTCTCCACAACCCCGGGGTGCAGGATGGCGGCGGCCCGGGCATAGGCCACGTAGGCGTCCTTCACCACGATGATCGCGGCAAAAGAGGGGGCGCCCGATTCGGAGCCGACCAGGGAGGGATCGCTCACGATCAGGGCGCTGGCCCGGCAGGACTGAAGCTGGGGGCGGTACTTGGCGTGCGACAAGAAGGAGATGGACCCTGGCTCTCCCGATTCGAGCGGGGCCACGCGGCTCACCTCGACCGCGGAATCACCGCGGACCTCTCCGCCCAGTCGAGGGGCGAGTTCGCTCAGTCTCAAGACTTGGCGGCCGGAGCGGTGGCGGGCGCGGGTGCGGTAGAGCCGGAAGCTGCCGCAGGCGCCCCGGAGGCCGACTTGCCCGCGGCCACCGGCCCGTTCAGTACCGCGCCCTCGCGCACCACCAACTGGCCGGCGTCGAGGGTCCCCGTCACCTTGCCGGTTTCGAGCACCACCACCTTGCGCGAGGTGATCTTGCCGGAGAAGGCGCCGCCGACTTCGACCAACGCCGCCTGGATCGTGGCGTCGACATTGGCGGAGGGCGTGATCACGAGGGCCCCGGAGAGGTGAACCTCCCCCTTGAACTTGCCCGCGATCGTCGCATCCTTGCCTTGAATCTTCCCGTCGATCGAGGTGTCGGCGTCGATCAAGGTCCGGCCGGGTTCTTGAGCCATGCGCGGGATCTTAACGCCAGTGCCCGCGGGCCGAATACGCCGCTCGAACGCCCTCTACTTCAACCGGTTGAATGACGACTCCGACCCGCTGAATCGGTCGTGCGACATCCGTCACACTACCGTCGCCGCGGCGTCAACGTGGCGTGGCGTCCACAGGCCACCATGACGCGGCCACACGATGTGTGGGGGCGACGAAACATGATGCCCGTCACAAACGCACGAAACCTGGCACGCTCCATGCTCGTCCATACGAGTGACTCTCAACCAAGGCCAAGATGAAGGGGGGCCGAAACCGACCATGACACTCGACAAGACACTCAAGTACGCCGGACTCGCGATCGCGGGGGGCGCCATCGGAGCCGCCATCGGCATCCTCGTCGCACCCGCCTCGGGCGCTGAAACCCGCCGGCGCATCTCGGATCGGATCGAGTCCGAACGGGACGAGTTCCTCAAGCGGGTGCGCAAGGATCCGCGCCGCGAGGAAGGGTACCCGTACTCCGTAATCTCGGCTTAAAGGCGAGGCAGGCTGAAGCACGCGGCGTGTTAAGCTGCGGGCCGAAGCCCGTTTCGCGACGTTTAGTCTCATCGCAGACGAATCCCCGCGTGACGCGGGGATTTTATTTTTTGACCCATAGTTAGGCTCCAAAGCATGGCTAAATCCGGCGCGGCGGTCTCGCCCGTCATCTCACAAATCGTCGGGACGGCTCGTGAAGTCGAGTCGAAGATCAACGGGCTCAAGAAGCCCGAGATGAAGTTCCCCCTGCGCACTCTGGCGAACGTTCGCTACTCGGCCAAAAAAGGCCACTTCGAGATGCTGGGCAAGAAGAAGGAACGCACCCTCACCGTCTCCACGGTCAAGACCTTCGCCCAGACCATGCGCATGATCTCGTTGTCGAAGCAGATGATCGACACCGACGAACGGGCCACCAAACGTGACGCCTACTACCAGACGAAGAACTGGGGCGACGCGCGCTGCGACGAGCAGACCGAGTCCGACACCATCCTCGACGACGTCGAGGCGCTTTTCGGGGTCAACAAGGAGCAGCTCTGCTTCACCCCCGACGAACACGGCGGTCTGGTCGCCGGCGACCTCATCGTGGTCGACCGCGAGGAACCGGGCTCGACCAAAACCATCGAGATCGACTGCACCAAGTTCGGCTCAGGCTCCTACGGCATCCCGCCCGAAGTCGAACATCTCCAGTTCAAGACCAAGGCCAAGTTCATCCTCGCCATTGAAACGGGCGGTATCTTCGACCGGCTCAACCGCCATCAGTATTGGGCGAAGGAGAACTGCATCCTCGTCTCCATGGCCGGCGTGCCCACTCGCGCGGTGCGGCGTTTCGTCCGCCGCCTGGCCGACGAGAAGAAGATCCCGGTCTACGTGTTCGTCGACTGCGATCCGTACGGAATCGCCAACATCTATCGCACCCTCAAGGTCGGCTCCGGAAACAACGCCCACCTGAACGAGTTCTTCTGCGTGCCCCAGGCCCGTTTCCTCGGGGTCACGCCGCAGGACATCATCGATTACGACCTCCCCACCCATCCTCTTAAGGACGTCGACATCAAGCGGGCCAAGGACGCGCTCAAGAACGACCCGTTCTTCCAGCACTATCCGGCCTGGGCCAAGGCCTTCGAGCAACTCCTCAAGATGGGCAAACGCGCCGAGCAGCAGGCGTTCGCCAAACACGCCTTGAACTTCGTCATGGACACCTACCTGCCCGAGAAGCTCAAGAATCCGAAGTCGTTCCTTCCCTAGGAAAAAGGGCAAAACCGCCATGCCAAACAAAACGAAACCCAAAGCAAAGCCCGCCCCCAAGGCCGTGGCTCCACCGGCCAAGGCGAAGGCGGTCAAAGTCCCTGCCCCCAAGGTCGTCAAGGTGAAGGTGGCGGACAAGAAGCCCGCCAAACCCAGCGCCGCCGACAAATCCGCGGCTCGGGCCGCGGCTAAAGCCGCCGAGAAAGCCCAGAAGAAGCTGATGAGAATCGAACGGGCCAAGGCCAAACTCGAGGCGAAGATCGCGGCCAAGGCCCTGGCCAAGGAAGCGCGCCTCGCCCTCAAGCGGCAGATGAAAGAGGGCCTCGACGGCCAGGGCGGCGATGCCCTTGGAGGGAAGGGCAAGGGCCTCAACCTCCTGGTGGCTCCCAAAGGCAAGGTCAAGGCCGAAAAGCCCGGGCGCAAGGTCAAGGCCCCCAAGCCCACCCGCGGCCCCCAGTTCGCGGCCGGCACCGTCTTCCTTCCCGACGGCTTCAAGTCGCGTGAAGAGATCCAGTATCTCTTCCGCGGCGCCGTGGCCTGCGTGCGCGAATCCCTCGACGTGGCCGCCGCGGAAATCCGGGCCAAGTCCGAGAAGCTCCTGCCGTCGCCGAGCGAACGGGAACTGCTCGAACTCGCCCGCATCGCCGAAGAGCGGTTCCGGGGCGCCTTCGAAGCGGCTCCGCCCAATCGGGTGATCCCGACCAAGCGGACGTTCGCAAGCCTCATCGAGCGCGCCCGCGCCCGCCGGAGGGAAATCGGCGCCTTCATGCGCGGTCTCGACCTCGGCAAAACCGAGCCGTCGCACCTCGACACCCACTCCGAGGCCAGCCTTCAGGGTCTGATGGAATGGGGCGCGCGCCTCGAAATGCTCGCCGATTCCCGCGAGGTCGAAAAGCCCGACTTCACCCAGCAGCATCGCGTTCTCGATCAGCTGGAAAGCACCACCGAAGGACTCATCCTCGACGTCGAGAAAACCCTGCGTCGTTATAAAGACCGGATGAGCGCCCGAGGCCTCGAGCTTTCCACGCTGCCGGTTTGACAAGCTCAAGACCCCTCACCTAAAGTTGCAAGTTCCCGCGCGGGCCTGCTCAGGACCCTCGCCGCGGCCCGCCGCTCACTCATCGAAAAACCCCTTTCGAACCTAAAAAGACCCCAGAACTACTCAAATGGCGACCTTCGTCCCTTCCGCAAAAGACATCAAACGCGACTGGTTCCTGATGGATGCCGAGAACGTCGTCATCGGCCGTCTCGCGACCGTGGCCGCGCGCCTTCTCGCGGGCAAGCACAAGCCCACCTACACGACCTTCCTCGACACCGGCGATCACGTGATCATCGTGAACGCGGCCAAGGTGGCCTTCACCGGCCGCAAGCTGGAAGGCAAGATGTACCGCCGCCATTCCGGCTACATGGGCGGCCTCACCGAAACCCCGGCCAAGGACCTTCTGGCCAAGCGCCCGGTCAAGGCGGTGGAAGAGGCGATCAAGGGCATGCTGCCGAAGACGAAACTCGGCAACGCCATGTACACCAAACTCAAGGTCTACGCCGGAAGCGCGCATCGCCATGCCGCGCAGCGCCCGCAGACCATCACCGTGAAGTCGAAGTAACCCCCACACCCTGAAGACTCGAAAAAAGAAGAACTACCTTGGCAACTGCAATCACTGAAAATCTCGGCACCGGCAAGCGCAAGACCGCGGTGGCCCGCGTTCACCTCCGCCCCGGCAAGGGTGCGTTCTCCCTCAACGACCAGAGCCTCGACGAGTTCTTCGGCGGCCATGAAACCCTCAAGATGATCGTGCGCCAGCCGTTCGTGGCCACCGAAACCATCGAAAAGTTCGATGTCATCGCCACCGTCAACGGCGGCGGCGTCGCTGCCCGCGCCGGCGCCATCCGCCATGGCATCGCCCGCGCGCTCCTCGACCTGAACGAGGAATTCCGATCCCGCCTTCGCAAGGAAGGCCTCCTGACGCGCGATTCGCGCATCAAGGAACGCAAGAAGTACGGCCAGAAGGGCGCCCGCGCCCGATTCCAGTTCTCGAAGCGCTAGAAAGACTTTTATGGAAACAACCCCGTCCGTTCCGCAGATTGCCGTGCCGTCCATCTCAATGGTGGACATCAAGGACCTTCTCGAAGCCGGTGTCCACTTCGGCCACCAGACCCGCCGCTGGGACCCCAAGATGCGCGAATACATCTTCGGCGAACGCAACGGCATCTACATCGTCGACCTGCAGAAAACCCAGGCGATGTTCGGCGAGGCCCTTCGTTACGCGCACGACGTGGCGGCTTCGGGCGGTGTGGTTCTCTTCGTCGGCACCAAGCGTCAGGCCCAGGATGTGGTCGCGGAAGAAGCGGTCCGTTGCTCCATGCCCTTCGTGAACGAGCGCTGGCTCGGCGGCCTGCTCACCAACTTCGCCACGGTGAAGAAGAGCATTGACCGTCTCAAGCAGATCGAGATGATGCTCGCCGAGGGCCGTCAGGATCGGCTCACCAAGAAGGAATTCGCCGGCCTCGCCAAGGAGCAGGTGAAGCTCGACAAGAACCTCAAGGGCATCCGCAACATGAAGAACCTGCCCGACGTCATCTTCGTGGTCGACACGAAGAACGAGGCCATTGCCGTCGCCGAGGCCCGCAAACTGCGCATCCCCGTGGTGGGCATCGTCGACACCAACTGCAATCCCGACTTCGTCGACTACGTGATCCCCGGCAACGACGACGCGCTTCGCTCCATCCGCCTCTTCGCCAGCAAGATGGCCGACGCGGTCATCGCCGGCCGTTCCCTTCGCGAGGCCAAGTCGGCCGAGATGGCGGCTACGGCGCGGGCTCGTTCCGCGGCCACGGCCTCCGCGGCGGCAGCTGCGGCTGCGGCCAATGCGGCCACCGCTGCTGCGGCAGCGGCAGCCGCGACCGAAGCCACGGTCTAAGCGCTTCCCAAAACCTCCCCTTTTCGGGGGAGCCCGATCCGGCCGCACCTGCCCCCTTTTTTGGTTCCCGAGGCGCCCAAAGGAATCCGAACAGGGGGCATCCATTTCTAACCTTCCAAAGAATCACCTCCCCGCGAGCGCTAACCCCTCGGCGGGGGATGTCAAGCCAGGAGACCCATGAACATCACAGCTGAATCCGTCCGACTCCTCCGCGAGCAAACCGGCGCGGGAATGATGGATTGCAAGAGCGCCCTCGTCGAAGCGGGCGGCGACATGAACAAGGCCCAGGAGGTCCTGCGCAAGAAGGGTCTCGCCGCCGCGGCCAAGCGCGCCGGGCGCACGGCCAGCGAAGGGATGATCGGCCACTACATCCATCCCGGAGCCAAGGTCGGGGTGCTGGTCGAAATCAACTGCGAAACCGACTTCGTCGCGAAGAACGAAGACTTCCAGGCCATGGTCCGGGACGTCGCCATGCACATCGCGGCCGCGGCGCCGAACTACGTGACCAAAGAAGAGGTCCCGCAGGCGATCATCGACAAGGAGAAGGAAATCTACCGCGCCCAGGCCGTGGCCGCGGGAAAGCCCGAGGCGGTGGCCGACAAGATCGCCGAAGGCAAGCTGAAGGACTTCTACGCCACGAACTGCCTCATCGAACAGGCCTTCGTCAAGGATCCCAAGGTCACGGTCGGCCAGCTCATCCAGGAGAAGGTCGCGGTCATCAAGGAGAACATCCTGGTCCGCCGGTTCACGCGTTTCCGCGTGGGCGACGCGACACCGGGCAGCCCGACCGAGTAGCCTTAGGGCATGGCTAAACCAAGACCCGCCCAGCCCCGGAAGTCGCAAGGCGGGTCGAACCCCTCAGGGTCCAAACCCCGCGAGGCCGGGCGCGCCGAAGGCCCCAAGCCCGTCTACAAGCGGGTCCTGCTCAAGCTCTCCGGCGAGGCCCTTCTCGGGGCCAAGACCTTCGGCATCGACCGCGCTTTCGCCGACTACCTGGCCGAGGAAATCCGTGAGGCCCACGCCATGGGCGTCGAGATGGGCATCGTGGTGGGCGGCGGCAACATCTTCCGCGGCGTCTCCGATGCCGCCTACGGGATGGACCGGGTGTCGGCCGACCACATGGGCATGCTCGCCACGGTGATCAACGGCCTCGCCCTGCAAGACGCCATGGAGCGAGCCGGCCTCGCCACGCGCGTGCTCTCGGCCATCGAGATGCGCCAGGTCGCCGAGCCCTTCATCCGCCGCCGCGCCATCCGCCACATCGAGAAGGGGCGCATCGCCATCTTCGCCGCGGGCACCGGCAACCCCTACTTCTCCACCGACACCGCCGCCGCCCTGCGCGCCACGGAAATCAAAGCCGAGATCATCCTCAAGGGCACACGGGTCGACGGGATCTACGACATGGATCCCCTCAAGTTTCCCCAGGCCAAGAAGTTCTCGGAGATCAAGTACATCGACGTGATCAAGCAGGGTCTCAAGGTGATGGACAAAACCGCCATCTCGCTGGCCATGGAGAACAAGCTTCCCATCGTGGTCTACAACATCAAGAAGAAGGGCTTCTTGAAGCGCGTCCTCACCGGCGAAAAAGTCGGCACCCTTGTCTGTGACTAAGAATGGTCTGTGACTAAGAATGGTCTGTGACTAAGAATGGTCTGTGACTAAGAATGGTCTGTGACCAGGAATCGTCTGTGACTGACGAACAGAACTGCGACTAGCGCCCCCCGCCACAACCCCGAAAACGACCCCAGGAGTCAATCGAGCCATGGCCACAGTGAAAGAAACCATCGACAACGCGAAACACCGCATGGAGAGCGCGATCGAGTCGGTTCGCAAGGAACTCGCCTCCCTGCGCGCGGGGCGCGCCAACGCCTCGATGCTGGATTCGATCAAGGTCGATTTCTACGGCACCATGACCCCGCTCAATCAGGTGGGCAACATCGCGGTGCCCGATCCCGCCCTCATCACCATCCAGCCGTGGGACGCGGCCATGGTGGCCGTCATCGAGAAGGCCATCCGCACCTCCGGCCTTGATCTGAATCCCGCCACCGACGGCAAGCTCATCCGCATCCCCATTCCCTCGCCCACCGAAGAGCGCCGCAAGGCCCTGGTGAAGATCGCCCACAAGGCGGCCGAAGAGGGCAAGGTGGCGATCCGCAACGTCCGCCGCGACGCCAATGACCACATCAAGAAGATGAAGAAGGCCTCGGAAATTTCCGAGGACGAAGAAAAGCAGGGCGAGGCCGAGACCCAGAAGCTCACCGACGGCGCCATCGCCCGGGTCGACGACATGCTCAAGAAGAAGGAAGCCGAAGTCCTTCACGTGTAGGAGACAGGTCGAGGAGGAATGCCATGAGCTTCACTCACCTCGCGTGCTCGAAGTGCGACGCCACCTATGAAAAGGGCAGGGTCTGGAACCTTTGCGTCTGCGGCGCGCCCCTGCTCGCCCGCTACGACCTGAAAGCGGCCGCGCTCGAGATGCGACCCGGGCATCTCGAACTGCGGGAAAAGACGCTCTGGCGCTACAAGGAAGTGCTCCCGGTCGAGAACCCCGAGCATCGCCTGAGTCTGGGTGAGGGCATGACCCCGCTGCTTGACACCCCCACCCTTGGCCAGGCCATCGGGCTGCCCCGAGCCATGGTCAAGGAGGAAGGGGGTAATCCCACGGGCTCCTTCAAGGCCCGCGGCCTGGCCCTCGCGGTTTCCATGGCGAAGGCTCTCGGCGCGACCGACGTCTGCCTGCCGTCGGCCGGAAATGCGGGAAGCGCCCTGGCCGCCTACGCGGCTCGAGGGGGCCTCAAGGCCCACGTCTTCGTGCCCAAGGACATCGCCGAGGTGTTTCTGATGGAGACCCTCTCGTATGGGGCGCACGTTGAAACCGTGGAGGGCCTCATCACCGACGCGGGCCGTATCTGCGCGGGCCTCGCCAAAGAGCACGGCTGGTACGAATGCGCCACCCTCAAAGAGCCCTTCCGCATCGAGGGCAAGAAAACCATGGGCTACGAGATCGCGGAGCAGCTCGCCTGGACGTTGCCCGACGCCATCCTGTATCCCACCGGTGGCGGCACCGGCCTCATCGGCATGTGGAAGGCGTTCGAGGAGATGGAAGCGATGGGCTTCATCGGCCGCAAGCGCCCGCGCATGTACGCGGTGCAGGCCGAGGGCTGTGCGCCCATCGTCAAGGCCTTCCACGAAGGCAAAGAGTCCGCCCCGATGTGGGAAGGGGCCACCACCCACGCCCACGGCCTTCGCGTCCCCAAAGCCATCGGTGATTTCCTGATCCTGCGCGCGCTGCGCGAGAGCCACGGCGCGGGCATCGCGGTGAGCGAGGCCGAGATCATTCAGGGCGTCAAGCTGATCGCGCGCACCGAGGGCCTGTTCGTTTCGCCCGAGGGAGGCGCCTGCGTGACCGCGGCCATGAAACTGAAGGCGTCCGGTCACCTCTCTCCCGACGACTCGGTCGTCATCTTCAACACCGGAACCGGTTTCAAGTACGTCGACAACATGAAGCCCCTCTGGAACGACTGAGGTCCATGCCCCCAAAATCGGCGAAAGCCAGTCCGGCGCGACGCCGGACGGTCCGCACCACGAAGCCCCGGGTCCACGTGATGTTCACGGGCGGAACGATCTCGATGAAGATCGACCCCATCACCGCGGCCGCGATCCCCGCCCTCTCCGGTCGCGCCATCGTGTCCCAGGTGCCCGGATTGCGCCGCACGGCCTCGCTGACCCTCGAGGACTACGCCCAGTTGCCCGGGCCTCACGTGACCCCGCACTGGATGTGGGGGCTCAAGCAACGCATCGAGGCGCACCTCTCCGATCCTCGGATCGACGGGGTGGTGGTCACCCATGGCACCGACACCATCGAGGAAACCGCGTTCCTGGTCGACCTCACCACCGAGACCACGAAGCCCGTGGTTTTCTGCGGGGCCATGCGCACCCTGGGTGAACCGGGCTCCGACGGCCCTTCCAACCTGCTCATCGCGGTGCAGACCGCGGCCAACCGGGACGCGCGCGGTCACGGCGTGCTCATCGCGGTCGGCGAGCAGATCCTCGCGGCTTCCGAAGCGGTGAAGACCCACACTCAAAGCCTCGGCGCGTTTCGCAGTGAGATCGGTCCCGTGGCCGTCCTCGACCGCAACGGTGTCCGTTTCGTGCGCAGCGCGGTACGGCGGCGCCTGGTGCAGGCCGGCTCCATCGATCCCCATGTCGACCTGCACGTGGTGGCCACCGGTTCGGACGGTGCTCTGATCCGCGCCTCCCTCGAGCGGGGCGCTCACGGCCTGGTCATCGAGGGAACGGGCGCCGGCAACGTGCCTCCCCTGGTGGTGCCTGCGATCCAGGAAGCGATCAAGGCCAATATCCCCGTGGTCATCACCTCACGCTGTGGGACGGGGTCGGTGGCCCCGCTCTATGGTTACGACGGTGGCGGAGCGCAGCTTCAGAAGATGGGCTGCATTCTCGGGGGCGACCTCGTGGGCCAGAAGGCGCGCATCCTCCTGATGGTGGCCATGGCCGAAGGCCTCTCGGACCTGGCCCTGAAGGCGTTGTTCGAGGCTTCCTGATCTCTTGCGCGTCCGCATCGGGGACGCCCGGACCCTGGTCTGCTAGCATTCTTGGACACTAGAGGTCCCAAGCCTTGAACCACGCCATGACGCAGACGATCGAGGTTCTTCTCGTCGAAGACGACGAGGATCATGCGGAGCTCGTCCGACGGAACCTGATGAGCCAGGCGGTGCGGTGCCGGATCACCCACATCAACAACGGCGAATCCGCTCTTGACTATCTTTACCAGCGGGGGCTTTACGCCGATTCCGCCACCAGTCCACGCCCTGACCTGATCCTCCTGGACCTGCGCCTGCCCAGGGTCGACGGCATGACCGTACTCTCGGAGATCAAGTCAGAGCCGCGGCTGCAGACCATACCGGTCGTCATCCTCACCAGCTCCGCCGCCGATCCCGACGTTTCCCAGGCCTATCTCCGGCACGCCAACAGCTACCTCGTCAAGCCCCTCGACCTGTTGAGCTTCGAAGGTCTGATGAAGGAACTCGGACTCTACTGGTTCACTTGGAATCAATCGCCACGGCCGTAGGGCCTCGCTTCGGTCAGGACACCGGGTCCCACCGCCGCCCGCCCCACATGCCCGGCATCCTCCTCGTCGAAGATGACGAGCCCCATTCGGAGCTGATCCGACGGGCCTTCGAACGAAGCGCCATCCGAGTCAATCTCACCTGGGTCAGCACCATCCGCGCCGCCCAGGCCATTCTGGCCGACCCCGACCCCCCCGACCTCGTCATCACCGACCTGAGGCTGCCCGACGGCGAAGGCCTCGTGCTGCTGCCGGAGAGCCGGGAGCGCGCGGCTTACGCGGTGGTGGTGATGACCAGCCACGGCGACGAAAAGGTCGCGGTCGACGCCATGAAGACGGGCGCTCTCGACTACGTGGTCAAGTCCGACGAGAGTTTCGCGCGCATGCCCGAGATCGTCGATCGCGCGCTGCGGACGTGGAGCTACATCGTCGAACGGCGACGGGCCGAGGAGGCGCTGCGGACCCGTGAAGAACATTTCCGGTCACTGATCGAGAACGCCCACGATCTGATCTGGATTCTCACCAGCGACGGGAGCATCCGCTACGCGAGCCCGGCCTGCGCTCGCGTGCTCGGCTACTCGGCTGAGGAACTCACGGGTCGCAGCGTCTTCGATCTCACCGATCCCGAAAAACGTGAGGAAGCGCGGGCCTCTATCGACGAAGTGTTCGCCAGACCCGACACGCCGGTCGAGTCGATCATGGTGCTTCGGACGCGGGACGGTTCCGAACGGATCCTCGAATCCATCGGCAGCGCGCGTGGGGGCGACACGCGGTCCACCGCCATCATCAACTCGCGCGACATCACGGAGCGGGCGCGGGCCGAGGAAGCGGCGGCGCGGCTCGAGGCGCAACTCCAGCAGTCGCAGCGTCTCGAAACCCTCGGCACCCTGGCCGGCGGCATCGCCCACGACTTCAACAACATCGTGCAGGCCATCATGGGCTGCGCCGAACTCGCGCAGAACGCGTTGCCCGACAACAGTGCGGCCGCCCCTTATCTGAACCGGGTGAGCGAGGCCGCTCATCGCGCCCGCGAACTGGTCCAGCAGATCCTCTCCTTCAGCCGTCAGGACGAGTCGCGACGCTCCGAAGTCGACCCCAGTCTGCTGGTCGACGAGACGCTGGACCTCTTCCGCAGCACGCTGCCTGCGGGCATCCACATCACCCAGAAGAAGCAGCCCACGGGCACCGTTCTCGCCGACCCCACCCATCTGCACCAGGTGCTCCTGAATCTGCTCACCAACGCCCGCCACGCCCTGGCCGGACGCGGCGGCACCATTGAAATCGGTCTCGAGTCGCGCCACCTCGCCCGAGGCGAGCTGCTGCATCCCGCGCTGCGCGCCGGACCGCACGTGCGGCTGTGGGTGAAGGACAACGGCGACGGCATGCCGCAAAGTGTCGCCGACCGTGTGTTCGAGCCCTTCTTCACCACGAAGCCGGTGGGCCAGGGAACCGGCCTAGGCCTTTCCGTGGTGCACGGCATCGTCACCCGGATGGGCGGAGCCATCCTCGTGGACAGCGCCGCGGGGCTTGGCACACGGTTCGAGGTCTACATACCCGAGAGCCCGGCGCGGCACGGCCAGCGAAGCGCCCAGATTCTCTGACCCGACCCTTCGGCAGGCTCAGGGACGTGCGGCGAGCCGCATATACTCAAAGTGATGCCGGACCAGACGCCCGCCCGCGATCGGGGAATCATTCTCGTCGTCGACGACGACGCCGACGTCCGCTTCGTGGTGGCCGACAGTCTTCGCCACGCGGGGTTCACCGTGCAGGAAGCGGAGACGGGCGAGGCCGCCCTCGAAAAGCTCTCCGCGGGAGCCGAAGCGGTGATCAGCGACATCTCGATGCCCGGCCTCACCGGAGTCGAGATGCTGCGCCTCATCCGCGCGCGCGACCTCGACATGCCGGTGGTTCTACTGACCGGCCGCCCCAGTCTCGAAACCGCCATCGAAGCGGTGGAAGGCGGGGCCCTGCGCTACTTGAGAAAGCCCGCGGCCACTTCGGAAATCGTCGAGACCATGGACCAGGCCGTGCGCCTCGGACGCCTCGCGCGCTGGCGCCGCGAAGCCCTCGCCATCACCCGCCCCCGTTCCCAGTTCATCGGGGACCACGCGAGCATGGAACTGGCCTTCGACGAAGCGCTCGGCGGCTTGTGGATGGCGGCTCAGCCCATCGTGGGCGCGAAGGACGGACTGGTTTTCGGGGTCGAGTTGCTGGCCCGGTCGGTCTCGAACCGCTTCACCAGCGTCACCATGCTGGTGGAGGCGGCCGAGAAACTCGGGCGGGTGATCTCTCTTGGCCGGCGGGTGCGCCAGGTGGCGGCCAGCATCGACGTGCCGCCGGAACAGGCGATCTTCGTCAACATCCACAGTCTCGAGTTCGACGACGAAGACCTCTACTCGGAAAACAACCCTCTCCGATTCCTGGGCTCCAAGGTCATCCTCGAGGTGACCGAGCGGCATTCGATCGATCAAGTCAAGAACCTGAAGGAAAAGGTGGCGGTGCTGCGCAGCCTCGGGTTCTGGATCGCGGTCGACGACATGGGAGCCGGATACGCGGGCCTCAACAGCTTCGCCGCCCTCCGCCCCGACATCGTAAAACTGGACATGGCCATCGTGCGCGGCATCGACCAGGATCCCTACCGCCGCACCCTGGTGCGCTCGATGACCGCGATGTGCCGGGACTTCGGCATTCCCCTGGTGGCGGAAGGCGTGGAAACCGAGGAGGAGAAATCCGTTCTCGTCGATCTCGGATGCGATTTTCTGCAGGGCTTCCTGTGCGGTTCACCCCAGGCCCTCGGAACCCGCCCGCCCGGCTCGGTCAGGAAGCCGCCCCCCAAAGCCACCACCGCGTGAGCCGGATGAACCGCCGGTCCTTCTTCATCCATGGATCGCGGTACGCAGGGGCGCTTCTCGCCGCAACACCCGTCCGCGCCAGGGCCGAGACGGGGAGAAGGCGCCTGCGTTTCGGAGTGATCGCCGAACTGGCGAACGAACCCGACCGCATGCTGCGCGTCTACTCCGGCCTGCTCGGCGAACTGAGCCTCAAGCTCGCGCCGCGCGGCATTGAGGTGGCGCCGCTCATCATCACCCGCGACCTGTCTGAACTGGCCCGCCTGCTGGCCCAGGGCGAGGTGGACATGGTTTGCGAAACGGTGTTCGTCACCCTCGACCTGCAGCAGGAGCGCCTGGTCTCGCTCACCCCGCGCCTCGCCATCGTGCGTCGCGAACAGCGCGAGTACCACAGCGTCTTCTTCACGAACCGGACCACGGGAATCACCGCGCTCGGCGACCTTCGCGGACGCACCC
Organism: Vicinamibacteria bacterium; assembly: GCA_017990495.1. Taxonomy (GTDB): domain Bacteria; phylum Acidobacteriota; class Vicinamibacteria; order Fen-336; family JAGNNV01; genus JAGNNV01. The sequence continues at coordinate 25,893 of JAGNNV010000006.1, read as the reverse complement.
TGGTGCTGCAGGCCTCGAGGTCCACCTCCGCCTACGCGGTGCCCCGGGCCGAACTCGCGCGCAACGGCATAAGGCTCTTCCCCGCGGGGCAACCCAAGGCTCCGCCGAGCGCGGCGTTTTATGTCTTCGCGGGGGCGGAACTGAACCAGGCCATCTGGGTACTCAAGGGCAAGGGGGATGCCGGGGCCTTCAACGAAGGTGACTGGAAGCGATTGCCGGAAAAGGTGCGGGCCGGTCTGGTCATCTTCCACGAGACCCAGCCTCTGCTCCGAGGCCTCGTCTCCTTCCGCGACGATATCGATCCCGCCATCCAGCGGGCCAGCGAGGAAGCGTTGCTCGACCTCCACCACGAGCCGCCGGGGCAACGCGCACTGGAGCAGGCCGATGGCATCACCCGTTTCGAGCGTCTGACCGCGCGGGACGTGGACCGACTCGCGCAGTGGAGACGCGCTCTGCGGAGCGCTTCGGGGCAATGAGATGAAGCTCGGACTGGGGCGGCGTTATGCGGTGTATCTGTCCGCCTTCACCCTGGGCAGCATCACCCTCGCCCTCGCGGGCGCAGGGTTCGTGTCCTTCCGCCAGGCCGCCATCCTCCAGACCCAGATCCGCAACGCCATCTCCACCGTGCAGAGCGCGAGCGAGGAAGAGCGGCTGCGCGGCACCGCCCAGTACCTCGCCGGCCGCCTCTTCAATCCTCTCTTCGGACTCGACGTCGCGCGTCTCGACGAGGAAATCGCTCAGGTGCGCCGCTGGCTCCCCGTCCGGGACTTCCTGGTGACGGACGCGGACCACCGCATCATCACCGACGGCACCGACGCCAAGCTGAGTTTCGGTGATCGGCTCGAAGGGGTCTGGCCTTCCATCGATTCGGGAGCGCTGCTCCTGGCCGACGCGTCGGGAAGACGCCAGGTCCGCTTCGCCATCCAGTCAGGAGGCGCCCTCGCCGGTTTCGCCGCGGTGACCTTCGCCGAGGATCCGGCCCAGACCGGCTTGCGCCGTATCGATGAACAGACATCCAGCCTGTGGACCCGCCATCGGTCTTCACTGCTCATCCTCTTCGTCATCGCTTTCGTATTCAGCGCCGTTCTCGGCGCGGTCACGTCTTCCCGACTGTCTCGCTCCCTGAGCCGGCCGCTCGCCGACATGAGCCGCGCGGCCAACGCCTTCGCCCAGGGCGATCTCGACCACCCTCTGCCCACCGAATCGGCGGACGAACTGGGCGAGCTGGCGCGCGCGCTGCGGACCATGTCGCAGGATGTGCGCACTCACGAAGCCGCCTTGCGCGAGGAAACCGCGCGACTGCGGCGGGCCGAAGCGGAGCGCAGCGAACTTCTCGCCGACCTCGGGCGCAAAAATGCGGAGTTGGAGCGGTTCACCTACACGGTCTCGCACGACTTGAAGAGCCCCCTCGTCACCATCCAGGGTTTCGCGGGCATGATCGGGGCCGAACTCGGGCCGAACGCTCCAGAGAGGATCCGGAGAGACCTGGCGCGCATCAGTGGAGCCGCCGACAAAATGCAGAAGCTGCTGGCCGACCTGCTCGAGCTTTCACGCGTCGGGCGGATCGTGAACCCCGTGGAAGCCGCGGCTTTCGGCGACCTGGTCCACGAAGCGATCGAACTGGTCCAGGGCCAGCTGACCGCAAAGACCGTCGAGGTGGTGGTGGAGAGGGGTCTGCCAACCGTCAAGGTCGATCGGCGGCGATTGGTCGAGGTCCTCCAGAACCTGCTCGAGAACGCCTCCAAGTTCGTGGTCCCGGGAAGGTCGCCACGGGTGGAGATCGGGCTGCGCACCGAGCCGGAGCGGGCCTTCTTCGTGAAGGACAACGGTCAGGGACTCGATCCGGCCTATCGCGAACGCATCTTCAACATCTTCGAGAAGCTCGACCCCGGAGCGGAGGGCAGCGGCGTCGGCCTCTCTCTCGTGCGGCGGATCGTCGAAGCCCATGGTGGCCGCATCTGGGCCGAGTCCGGGGGGCCAGGCGAAGGCGCCACGTTCGTGTTCACTCTCGGCCCGGAGTGCTGGGGCGAGGTGGAGGCAAAGCCCCCGGCCGGCCACGCTGCGTCTTCAGCCTGAGGTTCGCGCCGTACCAGATCCGCGTCTTCGTGACCGAGACCCCGGTGGGCGTGATGGCAACCCCAGCGCTCGTGCCCTGAACGTTGAAGGTATCGCGGAAAGAGGCGGGCAAGGTCATGGTGTGGAGCCAGGTATTGGGGAGGGTCACCTTGAACCCCCGGGCCACGAGATCCTTCACCTTCTGACCCACCTGAGCCTTGCGCAACGCGGCCTCGCACACCGCGTTCTTGCTCTCGATCAGGTCATCGATGAAGTCCCAGGTGGGCTGCCGGGGCTCCACCTGGAAAGCCAGACGGATGGGCGCGATCACCGGCTTGACGATCAGCCGATCGCCCTTCGCCTGAACGTCGAACCGACCGCGCAGCCGCGCGGAAACCGAGGGTACGGTGGCCTGGAGATCGTGATCGCCGGTGAGGTCTCCGCACACCACGCCCGCGAGCCGTCGCCCGTCCCATTTGAAGGCCAGGCTGGCCTTCACCGTACCCGCATCCACCCGCACCGGCAGGTCGATGCCGATTCGATTGGCTCCGAAAGTGAGAGCCGGCCTGCCCGGGCGGATCACCGCATCGACCTGACGCACATTGACGGTGAGAGCGTAACGGCCGAGGGTCATCATGCCCAGAAACGTCCTGGCCTTGACCTCGTCGCTGCGCTCCACTTTGACCACATCCTTCAACGAAAGGCGCACATTCCGGAGCGGACCGGTGAGCGCCTCCGACACGATCAATTCGACGAGCGACGCGGGCAGTCCGATGAGCACCGCTCCTTCGGGCGCGTCCTCGAGTCTGGCATCGGCGGAGAGATTCGTTCGCAGCTCGTCCTGCAAGCGCGCCCGCTCGGCCTTCAGCCCCTCGATCCGGGCCGTGGTTTCCTTCACCGTGGGGAGGGACTTCGCGTGGGCAAGGAGCGCCGCGCTCGCGGTGACGAACCCACCCAGGATGAGAGCAGCCCGACGCTTCATCGGACCTCCGTCCGTTCCCAACCCGTGCTGGTCACGCGCACCATGGCCCAGAGGCGCCCTGACAGGGGCAGCACGCGGGAGACCGTGGCATCCATGGGCAGCCGACCCGAGGGAATGGTGACCGGGCCGCCGGAAATGCCCGGCAATTCGATGCCCCGCTCGATGCCCACGGGTATGCGCACATCGGGAACGAGATCGCGCAGCGCGGCAAGACCGCGATCGCCAACGGCCACGACGAGGGCCCTGATCCACTCCGATTCCGTGCCGATGGCGGCGGCGCGTTTCACATCCCAGCCGTCGAGAACAATCTCCGCCTTCAACACGCCGGTCGACTTGTCGATGGCCACGTCCTCGATCCCCCCCAACAGCACCAGGTCGGCGTAGGTCCCAGGGTCAGCCACTGCCCAAACCCGGCCTTCGAGTTTCACGGAGCCTTGCATCGCCCGGAATGACACCAGGGCGCGGTCGATCCGGGCCATGAATTCCGTCCCCACCGGCTTCTCGATGGGCAAGGCCTGCGAGACCGCCGACCGCACCACCTCCTCGGAGACCCCGATGGCAATGTCACTTTGCGGGAACAGTTGACCCCGCTGGGCGTCGGCGATGGCGGCCTTGAGCGAGGTCACCTGCCGCTCCAGGAGCTTCAGTTCCGAGGCCAGGGCCGAATCAGGCTGGACCCGTTCGACCTCCCGACCACAGGCCGCGATTGAAATAGCGCCTACGATTAGGGGGAGAATGGGCGACCGCATGAACCTCCCCCGAATCATCGCATCGACCGCGACCAGCCGCTCGTGAAGCACCACTATTCACGTTTCTTCGAGGCCGCGCCCAGGCGCCTGCACTTCGCCGCCCATTCCCATCACCCCTGGCCCGACGTCACCCGCGACGCGCAGATCCAGGCCTGGGACGACGCGGCCCGCCTGGCCGATCTGAAATGGGATCACATCTTCGGGTCGGTGGTCCCCGAGGCGCAGCGACACATCGCGAACGCCCTCGACCTCCCCGGCCCCGGGCAGATCGCCTTTGCTCCCAACACCCACGACTTCGTGGTCCGTCTGCTCTCGTGTCTGCCCGCGTCGCGGAAGGTGCGGATCACCACCACCGACTCCGAGTTCTTGAGCTTCACCCGGCAAATAGCCCGCCTCGAGGAGGAGAACGCCGTCGAGGTCACGCGGGTGCCCGTCGAGCCCTTCGCTACCTTCACCGAGAGATTCATCGAAGCGGTCCGCGACCAGGGCAACGACCTCGTGTTCTTCAGCCAGGTCTTCTTCAACTCCGGGTTCGTCGTTCGCGATCTGGAGGCCATCGTGAAGGAGGCGCCCCTCCAGGCGCTCGTGGCCATCGACGGGTACCACGGCTTCTTCGCGGTGGAAACCTCCCTGCGCGCGGTGGCCGACCGCGCCTTCTACCTGGCCGGCGGATACAAATACGCCCAGAGCGGCGAAGGCGTGTGTTTTCTCGCCGTGCCCGGAGGCTTCGACCGCAGGCCCCGCAACACCGGATGGTTCGCGGGTTTCGGTTCACTCGCGGAGGGCGAGGTGAGGCGGGTAGGCTTCTCGAACGACGGCTTCCGGATGATGGGCGCGACCTTCGATCCAGTGGGCCTTTATCGGTTCAACGCGGTGGCGAGGCTCTATACGTCCTCCGGCCTTTCGATCGCCGTCGTGGACGCGCACGTGAAGGCCCTGCAGCGCCTTTTCCTCGAGCGCCTGGCGCGCAGGGCCGGCGCTTCGTTGTCGGCTTCCGACCTGATCGCACCCGCGGAAGGCATCTCCTTGCTGGGCCACTTCCTGACCTTCCGACGCGCGGATGCCGGCGTCATCGCCGAGCGCCTGGCCGGGCGGGACGTGATCGTCGACCATCGCGGCGACCGCCTTCGCTTCGGCTTCGGGGCCTACCATGACGAGGCCGACGTCGAGGCACTGCTCGCTCATCTGTGATCTCTGACACCATCACCGGAGGAACCAAAATGTCCGCCAAACCGAAGATCCTCGTGTTCGCGGGCAGCGCCCGCGAGGGCTCGCTCAACAAGAAACTCGCTCGCGTCGCCGCGCACTGCCTGAGCGAGGCGGGGGCCGAGGTCACGCTCGTGGATCTGCGCGACTATCCGATCCCGATCTACGACGGCGATCTCGAGAGCCGCGAAGGCATGCCGCCCTTCGCGGTGAAACTGCGCGAACTCTTCCTCGCCCACCAGGGCCTGCTCATCGCCTCACCCGAGAACAATGGCTCCGTCACCGCCCTGCTCAAGAACACCATCGACTGGCTGAGCCGTGAATTCGAGGGTCGGAGCGGCCTCGAACCCTTCCGGGGCAAGGTAGCCGCGATCATGGGAGCGTCGCCCGGAGCTTTCGGCGCGATCTCGAGCCTCGGCAGCCTCCGGCCCATCCTCAGCAAGCTCACGGTGCTGGTGATTCCGGACCAGGTGACGTTGGCCAGGGCCGACCAGGCCTTCAAGGAAGACGGTTCCTTCATCGACGAACGGCAACTGAAGTCCGTCGCCGCGGTGGCAAAGCGTCTGGTCGAGACAACCACGAACATGAGCGCGCAATAAAAAGGCCGACCCGAAGGGTCGGCCTTTTCATCGTCCGAACGGGTTGACTAGCGGGTGGCGCAGGTCAGGCTGATGCTCTTCGGGGTGCTGATCGGCGAGAACTGGCAGGGGTTGCCAAGCGCCGAACCGCCGCCACAATCGCCGCCCCAATTGGCCGGAAGCGGACCGATCTTGGAGGTCGGAGGAGCTGCGGTGGCGATGAACGACACCTGAGCGGTACACGGGACGCTGAAGTTCGCGGTCCCGCTGAACGGGCTGCCCTGAACGGGAACGCCGTTAGAGTTGACCGCCACCGTGCAGTACCTTTGCTGGGACGAGAAGAGCACAAGCCCGTCCTGCAATCCAGGAGTATTCGGCGGAGCGACGGTGCCCGCCGGACCCCAATCGCCGCCGGGAGCGTTGGGACTGGTCACGAGGCTCACCGAACACTGGGCGACCGGAGTCGCGGTCGGGACGGGTGTGGGAGTCGGAGTGGACGTGGTGGGCGTTGAAGTCGGAGTCGGTGTGGGATCGTCATTCGAGACTTCATTGACGACCACACCGCCGACCAGCACGCCGCCGACAATGGCGGCGATTCCCGCGATACCCAGGGCGCCGCCCGCGATTCCGCCGAAGCCGGCCAGGGAACCCGCCGCGGAGCCGGAAGCGGAGAGGACTGAAACCGCGCCGTTGGGGGCTCCGATCGGCGCAAGAGTCCCGCTGCAGGCCTGGGCCCCGGCGACAACCTTGACCTGGTTCTCCGGGGACTTGGTCTCGGCGAAGTCGGTGGACGTCACCTGGATGTAGTAGTCGATGGTTTCGATCCCGCCGCCCTTGTTGACCTTGGGGATGAAGGCGCGATGTGTGGGCCCGCCCGGCACCGAGGGTTCGATGCGCTCGAACTCGGTGTAGAACCACTCGGGGCTCAGGTTGGACTTGAAGTAGAGACGGCCGTTGACCACCGAGGCGAGCGGCGAGAAGGTCGCCTCGATAAGGGTGAACTCACCTTCGGTGATGCAGTTCGCCGCGCTGTGGCTGATGTTCGCCGTGCCGCCCGCAGCCGAAGGGTCCTGCGCGGAGAGCGAGGCCACTTCGATGTTGGCCGAGGCGACCTTCCCGGAAGCAACATCCACCGAGAGAGGGGCGCGCGCGATGGAAACCCCGGATCGCCCGGGACTCGAGAATACGTATGAGCCCGCCGGGACAAGCGCGGAGAAGGAACCACGCGCGGACGATCGAACCGCGTAGCGCCGGCCGGTCTCGACGTTCACGACGGTCAAAGCGAGGCCGCTCAGGCCACGACCGGCCATGGAGACGGTTCCCTTGATGGTGCCGCCGGTGGTGGCTGCGGTCGCTCCCGAAGGAAGCGCCATGCTGACGGAGAGAAAAACTCCAAGGAATTTCCTGGCGATCAAAGTGTGAAACCTCTAGATAGTGCCCACGTTCTGGGCGGACTCAATTGTGCTTAGCTCGTAAGGTTACACGAATCCGGTAGGGCAAGCACAATGGCTTGAGGATAGCAACAGGGCCTACCCCTATCTTAGGTAGTCCGCAGCCAGATTGACGAGGGCGCGGACTCCAGTGATCAGGGCTCCCTCATCCGCGAAGAAACGCGGTGAATGGTTCGCGTAGATCTCGGATGCGGGAGTGCCTTTCGGCGTTACGCCGAGAAAGAAGAAGATGCCCGGCACCTTCTCCTGGAAGAACGAGAAGTCCTCGGAGGTGGTGCTTGGGCTCACGTCGGCCAGGATCTTCTCGCCGCCCACCCGCCGCAACGTGGCCTCCATCTTCGAGACCAGCGCGGGGTCGTTGTAGGTCACGGGCAGGCCCTGGCCGAAGGTCACCGTGGCCGTGGCCCCGGCACTCTGGGCGATGAGCATCACGGTGCGTTCGATCCGCTGGAGCAGGATGTCCCTCATCCCTTTGTCGTAGGTGCGCAGCGTGCCCGAAAGCTTCACCTCGTTGGGGATGATGTTGCGGCGGTTCCCACCATTGAAGGCACCGATGGTGACGATGGCGGGAGCGAGGGTGAGATCGACCTGACGCGAGACCAGGGTCTGCAACCCCAGCACGATCTGCGAACTCACCACGATGGGATCCACCCCGGCCCACGGCTGGGCCCCGTGGGTCTGCCGGCCCGTGACCACGATGTCGATGTTGTCGGCCGCGGCCATGATGCCGCGGGAGCGCCAGGCTACCGTCCCCGTCTCGTAGGGAAAGACGTGGAGGCCGAAGATCGCGTCGACCTTCGGTTCATTCAAGACGCCCTCGTCGATCATGAGCTTGGCCCCTCCCTCTTCGCCGGGAGGCGCGCCCTCCTCGGCAGGCTGGAAGATGAACTTCACGCTGCCCGAGAGCTGCGCCTTCATGCCCGAGAGAACGTGGGCCGCGCCAAGCAGCATGGCGAGATGGTTGTCGTGGCCGCAGGCGTGCATCACTCCGGTTGTCTGACCAGCCCATTCGGCGGTGGCTTTCGATTTGAAGGGCAGGTCCACTTCCTCCGCCACGGGCAGAGCGTCCATGTCGGAACGCAGGGCCACCACAGGGCCCGGCCTCCCGCCGCGCAGCAGGCCGACCACGCCGGTCTTGGCCACCCCGGTCTTCACCTCGAAGCCGAGGGCCTTCAACTCCTCGGCCACGATCTTCGCGGTGCGGACCTCGCGGTTCCCGAGTTCGGGATGTTCGTGGAAGTCTCGACGCCAGGCCACAACCTTCGGCAGGATGGCGGCCGCGGCGGCATCGATGGCCGCGTGCATGGCCCCCTCGTCCGCCGGGCGGGACGCCTTCGCTTTCTGGGTCGCCTCCACCGGAGCGGTTGAGAGCAGCAGGGCCAGTGCGCCGAGCGACGCGAGTCGGTGGATCGATTGCCTCATCGGAAGCCTCCAAAACCTTTATTTTAACCGCGGGCGCAGAGGGCATCGCGGGGCGGCCTCCGATGGGCGCACCATCGAACGTCCGGCATACGAAACAACCGTTCGGGAATTTCTGTTGTCGGTTTTCGGTCCTCGCGGACCTTTGCTAGCCTCCGCCCTGGACCAAGCGGTCAAGGGAGCCGCGAAACAACAGGCATGACCAAAGACACACTGTCGATCACCGATAACCGCACCGGCAAGGTTTACGAAATCCCGATCAAGAACGGGACCATCAACGCGATCGACATAAGGCAGATCAAGACCGCGGCCGATGACTTTGGTCTCATGTCCTACGATCCGGCGTATACGAACACCGCGTCGTGCACCTCGCGCATCACCTTTATCGATGGCGATATCGGCATTCTCAACTACCGCGGTTATCCCATCGAGCAGCTCGCCGAGCAGTCGAACCACCTCGAGACCTCCTACCTCCTGCTCAACGGCGAGCTTCCCACCCGCCCGCAGTACGAGGCCTTCACCTCCGAGATCACGCACCACACCATGGTGCACGAGAACATCAAGGAGTTGATCGACGCGTTCCGCTACGACGCTCATCCCATGGGCATGGTGATGTCGGTGGTGGCCGCTCTCTCCACCTTCTACCCCGAGTCGAAGAAGGTGCGCGACAAGGACGTGCGTCGCCAGCAGATCCACCGGCTGATCGCCAAGGTCCCCACCATCGCGGCCTACGCCTTCCGCCACCGCACCGGTCTGCACTATGTGCTGCCCGACAATGAACTCAGCTATTGCGGCAACTTCCTGAACATGATGTTCAAGCGCACCGAGGGCACCTACAAGGTCAACCCGGTGCTCGAGAAGGCCCTCGAGGTCCTCTTCATTCTCCATGCCGATCACGAGCAGAACTGCTCCTCCACCGCCATGCGCACCGTGGGCTCCGCGGAGAGCGATCCTTACTCCTCGATGGCCGCGGCCATCGGCGCGCTGTACGGCCCCCTGCACGGCGGCGCCAACGAAGCGGTCCTGCGCATGCTCAAGGAGATCGGCCACAAGAACAACGTGGCCAAGTTCGTCAACGAGGTGAAGACCTCGGGCGGCGACGTGCGGCTGATGGGCTTCGGCCATCGCGTCTACAAGAACTTCGACCCGCGGGCCAAGATCATCAAGAAGATGGCCGACCAGGTCTTCGAGGTCACGGGCCACAACCCGCTCCTCGAAATCGCGATCGAACTCGAACGCATCGCCCTCGAGGACGAGTACTTCATCAAGCGCAAGCTCTATCCGAACGTCGACTTCTACTCCGGCATCATCTACCAGGCCATGGGCTTCCCCGTCGACATGTTTCCCGTGCTCTTCGCCATCCCCCGCACCGCGGGGTGGCTCGCGCAGTGGGACGAGATGGTCGAGGACGCGAAGGAGCAGAAGATCGCGCGGCCGCGGCAGGTGTATCTCGGCTCGGGCAAGCGCGACTACACCGTGATGTCGAAGCGCGCTTAGTCGCGCCCGTCACCCACACGCCGGAGCCTCGCGAGGAACATCGCGAGCGAGGACAGCGTTTAATCTCTTGAACCGGTGTCCGGAATCATCGGCCGTGCCGATCGTCTGCGCGCTTACAGGAGACAGGATGAACCGAGAACTCGAGGAGAAGATCCGCGCGCTCGAGCGGCCCGACCCGGCGCTGTGGAACTACTACATCCTCGCCGCCCTGCCGAGTCTCATCTTTCCTCCACTGTTCCTGGTGGTCCTCTTTCTGGGATGGGTGCGATACAGCACGCTGCGCTACACCTTCACCGAGGAGGGAGTTTCGATGCGGTGGGGACGCCTCTTCCGGCGCGAGATCATCCTCAACTACGCGCGCATCCAGGACATCCATCTCCGCTCGAATCTGGTCGAGCGATGGCTGGGCCTGAGCCGCATCCTGGTGCAAACCGCGAGCGGCAGCGCGGGCGCGGAGATGACCATCGAAGGTCTCAAGGAGTACGAGGAGGTCCGAGACTTCCTGTACTCGAGGATGCGCGGCGTGTCGGATTCGAACGGCTCCGAGGAAGCGCCGGCCGCGGCTTCCGCCGCCGCGCGTGCGAGCGACGCGGAACTGGCGCGGACGCTGCGCGAAGTCGCGCGGGAACTGCAGTCGACCCGCGAGGCCCTTCTGTCCTGGCGGACCGAAGTCCGCAGCTCGACCATGCCGTCCACTCCGGCGAACGAGACGAAGGCGACCGATGTTTGACCGAGCGACCGCGGCCGCGCTGCGGTGGGCCAAGGTGTCGCCTGAACCCAATCCCCCCATCGGCGCGCCGGGCTCGGTTCGCACCTTTCGCGCCGGCCGCAACTACTACTACGTTCGCCTCCTCCGCTGGGGAGCCACCCAGATAGGCGCGGCGATCGGGATCGTCTTCTCCATCGGATTCACCGCGGTATTCCTGGAGACCGTCAACCGCGTCGTTCCGCGGGTTCCGGCCACCGCCGCGTCACCCTCTCCCAGCCCCACCCCCGGCGCGACGCCGGACCCGGGTCCAACCCCGAGCCCGACGTCGGAGACCGCCGCTGCGGCCGCAACCACCGCATCACCGGGCGAGGCGCCGGTGATCGCGGCGTCGCCCTCGCCCTCTCCCGTCGGCCCCCGTCGGAAGCGCATTCGCGTCTCGGGAGACGAGGCCATGCGGCAAATCGCCTCCCGGATGGCGTCAAGGGTTCCGCCCCAGGGCATGTCGTTCTTCAGAAACTGGGTCGTGCCCTTCCTGCTCCTGCTCGAGTTTTTCGCCATCGCCGGCTTTCTGCTGTCACTCCCGTTCACCTACGCGCTCGTGAAACTTGAATTCGAGCAGCATTGGTACATCGTGACCGATCGGAGCCTGCGCATCCGAACCGGCGTCTTATCTCTCTCCGAGTCCACGATGAGTTTCGCGAATCTGCAACAGGTCGAGGTGAAGCAGGGCCCGTTCCAGCGTCTTCTCGGGCTCGCCGACGTGCGCGTCCGCTCGGCCGGCGGCGGCGACCACGGCGAAGAAGAAGGCGAGCCGCTGCACACCGGCGTCTTCCACAGCGTGGAAAACGCGGAGGAGATCCGCGACCTGATTCTCGCCCGGCTGAAAGCCTTCCGCGAGGCCGGGCTGGGTGATCCGGACCGGACGAGGACGCTCGAAGTCGCCGCCGAACCCGCGCATGGCGTCTCCGCCGAGACCCTCGAGGCGGCACGCGAGGTCCTGCGACAGACTCGCGCCCTGAGAGCCGCCACATCGCCGAACGGCTAGGAGTCTGCGCGGCAGAAGCTCTGGCAGACTCCCAGACTTTCCTCTCTCAGTTGGGGGGCCGCAAAGTGCTCAGCCCCCCAAACCCCCGCGCTCCGGCCGAACTGAATTCGGCCTGCGCTAGCCCTTCGGGCGCGCCGCCCGCCTTCCACCCTCGGTTTAGAGTACCGCCCGCATGGATCAGAGCGCGCCCCCCACGGGAGAACTGCCCCTCACGGCGCCGGCACGGGCGGCCGTCTTGGTGGAGGGCGCCATCTGGCTTGCCTTTCTCGGGGCCACCCTTTTCCGGTGGTCCATCGCCGACCGCGGCCTCGACTTCACGGATGAGAGTTTCGCGCTGCTGGCGGCTCGGCATGCGCGCGAGCTGACGATCTCGCCGTCCCTCTTCTTCGACTACACGGGTCCCCTCCTCACCCTGGCGGGCGGGGACATCGCGGCGGTGCGACGATTGGGGATTCTTCTCTTCCTGGCTGCGTCCGCGGTCCTCGCGCTGGGGCTGCGGACGTGGATGCGCCCGCAGGTCGATCCGGCGGTCGGGCGGGCTCTGTTCCCGATCATCGGCCTCGGTTCGCTCATTTACTACTCCCGTGGGGTCTCTGTTCCGAACTACAACCACATCACGGCCTGGGGTCTCGCCACTGGCTTCGGCCTGCTCCTGCTCACGTTCCGGAAACGTGGCTGGGTCGCCCATCTGGCCACCGCCCTGGCAGGATTTGCCCTCGCGGTGGCGGCGGGAGCAAAACCTCCCGCCGTCGTCGCGGGCCTCGCGGCCGCCGTGCTCGTTCCGATGAGCGGCCAGGGCATCGCCGGTCTCGTGGCCCTGATCGCCGGGGCGGCCACGGCGGTGTCGATCTCGCTGGTTCATCGCACGCCGACCGAACTCGTGGACCTGCTCCGAAGCGGGACGGAGTTCACCGTGACTCGGGGGTATGGCTACGCACTGCTGCCCGCCCTGCGCCAGTATGCCGTTCAAACCGGGCAATTGCTGGTGCAGACCGGGCTTTTCGCGGCCCCCTCTATCCTCGTTTTCTTCGCCCTGCGAGCGCGAAGGCCGAGGCTCCTCGGCCTGCTCGCACCCATCGGGATGCTTCTCGGCGTGCTCTGGGTCAACGACGCGCTCCTCGGAGGCAGGTCGGCGGCGCGCGGGGGACGCACCACCGCCGCCATCCTGGCCGCGATTCTGGTGTGCGCCCTGCCCAGCCTCATCGGCGCCTCGCGGAGCCTCGCGGAGCGAAAGCTCGTGCTGGCCGCGCTGCTGCTGCCGGCGTTGGGCGCCCTCGGTACCAACACCCACTTCGCTTCAGCCCTTCTGCTCTTCCTTGCCCCCTGGTTCGTGATCGTGCCCCTCCTTCTCGAATCTTCCACGCTCGGCCGCGCCGACCGGCTGGCCCGGGGCGCGCTTCCCGCCCTGATCGCCGCCATCGCCGCAACCACGGCGCCGTACATCAGCCCTTATGGACTGACCGCGCCGTTTTCGGAACAGACGGTCGCCGCAACCGTCGGCGATCCCCGCACCACGATCTTGACCGACCGCCAGACGGCGCGCTTCCTGGGCCGACTCGAGGCAGCCGCCCGGGCGTGCGGCTTCGTTCCCGGAAACGACGTCATCGGTCTCATGGACATGCCGGGATTCGTATTCGCCTTGGGGGGCGTGTCTCCGGCGATCGCCTACTATCCACGCGAGGGCGACCATGTCCATCAAGCCATCCAGATGGCCATGTCCCGGGTGCCGGAAGACCGCTTGCGGCGGAGTTTCGTGCTCCTGAACGACCACGCTCTGCGCCTCGGGGCTTTCACGGTCGGCGGCCGTGCCGTGCCCGACGACTACGACGTCTGCTTCGATCGCGATGGCCCGAGCAAGTACGGGGACATGAGAGTCCGGCTGCTCAAACCCCGCCCTCCGGATCGGCGATGATGGGAGATCCCTTAAGGAGATGAGAATGAACCTGCTGTCCCCACGGCGCGTCCAGGCGGCTTCTGTGGCCCTGCTCCTGAGCGCGGCCTCAAGTGCTCTGGCTCAACGCGCCACCTATCCTCCTGAGGAATTCACGGAACGCCGCGCGAAGCTGATGGCCGCCCTTCCGTCGGGCTCGGCGGTGCTGATGTTCGCGGCGACGATGCCCCAGCCCGGACTGCGCTTCCGTCAGGACAACGACTTCTTCTACCTGACCGGCAACGAAGACCTCTCGGGCCTCCTGTACCTCGACGCCACCCGCAAGGAGGCGTTCCTCTTCCTCCCCAAGCAACCGCCACGACAGATCGAGGTCGATGGGCCGAACTGGCTGGAGGAGACCGATGCCGCCAGGACGCGAGGTTTCTCGGCCATTCATCCCCTTCCCTATCTCGAGGAGTTCCTGGCCCGCCGCCGCAACGCCTCGCCCCAGACGCTGTACGTGCGCCTGTCGGAGCGCGACGAAGTGGACATGAGCCGCGGCGACAAGGCGCTTCACGCGGGCCGGCGCATGAGTTCCAGTTTCGGCACCCAGCCCACCGAGGATGCCTGGAGGGTCGAAGAACTACGCCGGCGGTATCCCCACTTCGAGCTCAAGGACATCTCGCCCGCGATCGACGCGCTTCGGGTGATCAAGACCCCGCGCGAGATCGAGGTCCTGCGCCGGAACGGCCGCCTCTCCGCCGAGGGCATCAAGCGCGCGATTGCCCTGACCAGAGCGGGCCGCTACGAGTACGAACTCGAAGCCGAGGCGCGTTACGTCTTCGCACGGGGCGGATCCGAAATGGACGCCTATCCCGCCATCGTGGGCTCAGGCCCGAACGTCAACACCTGGCACTACAACCGGAATGACCGCGCCCTTCAAGACGGCGACCTGATCGTGATGGACTACGGCGCCTCGCTCGGCTACCAGACCATGGACATCACGCGGACCTGGCCGGTGTCCGGCAAGTTCGATGAACTGCAGGAGCGCGCCTACCGCGCCGACCTCGAGGCCCAGAAGGCGATCATCGCAGCCATGCGTCCGGGGGCCACGCGCGCCCAGACCCGGGAGATCGGGCGAAAGATCTTCGAGAAGTGGGGCTTCGCCGATCAGCGCCCCGGTTCGGCCGGCCACTTCGTGGGCCTGTCCGTGCACGACGTGGGAGATCCGAGCGAACCGTTCAGGCCGGGCATGGTGATCGCGGTCGAGCCCATCATCGAAATCAAGGACAAGCGCATCCACATCCGCATCGAGGACACCGTTCTCATCACCGACGGCGAACCGGAGATTCTCTCCAAGGACGTCCCGAAGGAGATCGACGAGCTGCTCGCCCTCATCAAGAAAGACAAGTAGGCGCGCCCGCGACGAATATCAGTGGGTCGTCGGGGCTTCGACCTCTTCACCTCGGCAGGCGGCGAGGTAGCGGCGAATGGTCTCGGCGAGGCCGAGATACAACGCGTCCGCGATGATGGCGTGGCCGATCGACGCCTCGTTGATTTCCGGAACCTCGCGGGCCAGGCGCGGGAGGTTCTTGAGGTCGAGGTCGTGTCCGGCGTTGATACCCATGCCCAGCGCCGCGGCGGCGCGGGCAGTGTCGCGCACCCGGATGAACTCGGCTTCGCGGTTGGCCGCGGCGTGCGCCTCGGCATAGGGTCCGGTGTAGATCTCGATGCGTCGCGCGCCGGTCTTGGCCGCGTCTTCCATCATCGACGCGTTCGCGTCCACGAAGATCGATGTCCGTATCCCGCGGTCGTTGAGTTTCGCGATCGTCGGCTCGATCAACGCTGACTCCCGTGGAAGCGAGAATCCGTGATCGCTCGTGATCTCGCCCGGCGTCACCGGCACGAGCGTGCACTGGTCCACGCGAATCGCGCAGGCCAGAGCGATCAACTCCTCGCGGAGATCGCCTTCGAGGTTGAACTCGACCCTCCGCTCGGCGCACAGCGCCCTGAGATCGCGAACGTCCGACTCGCGGGTGTGGCGATTGTCGTGACGCCAGTGCAGGGTGATCCCGGAGGCGCCGGCATCGAGACACGTTTTCGCGGCAACCCGGGGCGAGGGGTTCAAGCCTCCGCGCGAGTTGCGGAGCAGCGCCACCTTGTTCAGATTCACGGAGAGGGCTATGGCCATCGACGCCCCCATTATCCGCCGGTTGGGCGAACGGCGCCGCCTATACTCGGCGAAACCTCAGGAACGCTCGTGACGAACGACATGGAAGCCCTGCAAGCCGAACTCGCCGCGGTGCGGCAGGAGTTGGAGGATCTCCGCCTTCAGTTTCCAGACGCCCTGCTCGAGGGCGACCTCGCCACCGAGCGGGTGCTGTACATGAACCGTCTGGCCTGTCAGGTCTTCCGCTGTTCGGCCGAGGATGTCCAGGGCCTGACCGCGAAGGACATCTTCGCCGAAGGCGACTACGAACGCGCCCAGATGGAGACGCGTGAGCGCCTGACCCGGGGCTACGCGGAGGGCGGCGGCACGCGCTACGTCCGCAGCACCCAGCAGGATCTTCGAGAGTTCAACATGCGCCGGAAGGACGGGACGATATTCCCCGCCGAAACCCAGAGCGTCTTCGTTGCCGACTCGTTCGGCCATCCCCGAAGGATCCGCACGCTGGTTCGCGACATAACGGCGCGCAAAGAGCTCGAGGCCCGCCTCGAGGAGATGAGCGTTCGCGATCCCCTGACCGGCTGCTTCAACCGCCGCTATATCGATAAACGACGGGCCGAACTCGAGCAGGACGGCGCCCACTGGGCTTGCCTTCTGTTCGACCTCACGGGCTTCAAGGCCATCAACGACACCTACGGCCACGCCGAGGGCGACCGTGTCCTCGTGGCGTTCGCGCACTTCCTCCTCCGACTGCACCGAAGTGAGGACATCCTGGTACGGCTGGGCGGCGACGAATTCGCGCTCTTTGTCCGCACCCTCGTGGAGGAGGAAGGCCGCGCGGTCGCCGATCGAGTGATCGAGGCCGCGCAACAGGGGAGCCCCGCCGCCTTCAACTTCGGCGTCGCGGTCCGCATGGCCGGCGAGGACGTGTCTCGGGCTCTCTCCCGCGCGGACCAGATGATGTATGAGGCCAAGGGCCACAGCCTTCACTCCAAGAGGGATTGAGTGGAGCCATCCCAAAAAAGGCGCATCTTCATCGGCGACATTCAGGGGTGCCGCGACGAACTGGAGCGGCTTCTTTCCGTTCTCCGCTTCGACCCCGACCGCGACACTCTCGAACCGGTCGGAGACCTCGTGAATCGGGGGCCCGATTCCCTCGGCACACTTCGCCTCCTCAAGTCGCTCGACGCGGGCGGTGTGCTCGGCAATCACGATCTCCACCTTCTGGCCACGCGGCGCGGAGCCCGTACTCCGAAGCCGGGCGACACCCTGGCCCCGCTGCTCGCAGCACCCGACTGCGAAGATCTTCTGGCCTGGCTGCGCGCGAAGCCCTTCATCAAGGCATGGCCGGGGATTTTCCTCGTCCACGCCGGACTCAGTCCCGCCTGGTCTGATCCCGTGGCCGAACTCACCGGGCTCAATCCCGAGGTCCGCCACCCCAACATCGATGTGGCCACGCGCGTCCGCTGGTGCGACGAGCAGGGTCGCATGCCCCAACCCGAGACCGACCCGCCCAAGGCCCCGGGGTTCCGCCCGTGGCATGAACACATGGAGGGGCGGTTCAAGGAGACGACCATCGTGTTTGGACACTGGGCCCGCCCGGGACTGGTGAAGCGTCCGGGGTTGCGCGGGCTCGACACCGGTTGCGTCTGGGGCGGCCGTCTCACCGCCTGGATTCCCGAGGATGATTCCTTCGTCAGCGTGCCCGCGAGCCGCCAATACTCGCCCTTTTAGCCTGGCCGAATGAGCCTCGAGCCTCGCCGATGACGGGCGGTGCACGCTGCTGTATGGTCGCCCGTAAGCCATGACCACACTCGACATCATCATCGTTATTCTGAGCGTCGCGCTTGCCGCCGTGCCGACTCTCATGTTGGCCAAGCGGGCCGGCAAAGGCAAAGACGAGTTCTTCGCGTCGGGACGCAGCGCGCCATGGTGGCTCATCGGCACATCGATGGTCGCCACCACCTTCAGCACCGACACGCCGAACCTGGTGACCGATCTGGTCCGCACCGGCGGCGTTGCCGGCAACTGGGCCTGGTGGGCCTTCCTCGTCACCGGCATGGTCACGGTCTTCTTTTATGCCCCGTTGTGGCGACGTGCCGGCTTCCTCACCGATCTCGAGTTCTACGAACTGCGGTACGCGGGACAACCCGCGGCGTTTCTTCGCGGATTCCGCGCCGTCTACCTCGGAGTGTTCTTCAACATCCTGGTGATGGCTTCGGTCACCCTGGCCGGAGTGAAGATGGCCTCGGTGATGCTGGGCTTGTCGCGAGTGGACGCGGTCCTCGCCTGCATCGCCATGTCCCTGGTCTTCGGATCCCCCGCCGGCCTGTCCGGAGTTCTGGTGTCCGACGCCATCCAGTTCAGCCTGGCCATGGTCGGGGTAACCGGCGCCGCTTACTTCGCTCTCGCCCGGCCCGAGGTCGGCGGGCTCCGCAACCTGATCGACACCACCGATCCCCAGACCTTGTCTCTCCTTCCGAGCTTCTCGAACACCGACGCCGTCCTCTCTCTCCTGATCATTCCCTTCCTGATCCAGTGGTGGTCGACCTGGTATCCGGGCGCCGAACCCGGCGGAGGCAGCTACATCGCCCAGCGCATGCTGGCTGCGCGCTCGCCCAAAGACGCCCTGCAGGGAACGCTCTGGTTCAACATCGCGCACTACGCGCTGCGTCCCTGGCCCTGGATCCTCGTAGCCCTGGCCTCGATGAAGGTATTCCCCACCCTGAACGACCTGCGCGCCGCCCTGCCCCACGTTGATCCTGCGCTCATCGGTCACGACCTTGCCTACCCCGCCATGCTGCTCGGCCTGCCCTCGGGCATCAAGGGCCTGGTGGTGGCTTCCCTTCTGGCCGCGTACCTGTCCACCATGTCGACCCACATGAACTGGGGGGCGTCTTACATCGTGAACGACGTCTACGTGCGTTTCATGAATCCGCATGCCGGAGAGAAGAAGCTTGTTCTCCTGGGCCGGGTGTCGTCGGCTCTCATGGCCATCGCCGCCGGCGCCTTCATGTTGACCCTGGGCAGCGCCTCCGAAGCCTTCAACATGCTCATCTCCGTGGGCGCGGGCACCGGCGCCATCTATCTGCTGCGCTGGTTCTGGTGGCGCGTGAATCCCTGGACGGAGATCGTGGGCATGGCGGTGTCGCTGGTCATCGCCCTCTCCTTCCGCTATGGCGCCTTCGCCGCCGGTTACTCCGGTTCGCTCAAGCTCGTGATCACGGTGGCCCTCACCACCCTGGCCGCGGTGATCGCCACTTTCGTGTTCGCCCCCTCAGATGACGCCACCCTCCGCCGCTTCATCGAGAAAACCGGGGTGGGCGGCGGCCTCTGGCGCGCCACGCGCGTTCGCCTCGGCATCACCAGTCCGGAGAAGACTCACTTCGGTGATTCACTGACCGGGGCCATCGCCGGCTGCGTCCTCGTCTATTCACTGCTCTTCGGCGTGGGTGAGGTGCTTTACGGGCGCCCCGGAACCGCGGCTATCTTTGGAGTGGTGGCGCTCGGGGCCGGCCTCGTCATGCGCGCGGTCCTTCAACGATTCGAGAGGGTGTTCGAGTTATGAACCACGACGACATCTCGCGGCGAGGTTTTCTCGAGGCCGGAACCCTGGCAACGGCTGCGGCCGGACTCATCGGCCCTGCCGAGGCGCGCGCGAACGCGCCGCAGATCGCCGCCCTGTTCCTTCACACCGCGCCCATGGACGTGGTCCGCATCGGCTTCGTGGGCTGCGGTCTCCAGGGCACCGAACACATCAAGAACCTCCTCGCCATCGAGGGTGTGGAACTGCGCGCGGTGTGCGACATCGCCCCCGAGAAAGTGGCGAACGCGCAACAACTGGCGAAGGCGGCGGGAAAGGCGGAACCGAAGGGCTTCACCAACGGTCCCCGCGACTTCGAGCGGCTGTGCGCCGAGGAAGACCTCGACCTCGTCTTCACCGCCACGCCCTGGGAGTGGCATGTGCCGGTGATGCTCGCGGCCATGAGAAACGGGAAGCACGCGGTGACGGAAGTGCCCATGGCCCAGACCGTCGAGGACTGCTGGAAACTCGTGGAGACGGCCGAGAAGCAGCGCAAGCACTGCCTGATGATGGAGAACTGCTGCTACGACCGGCCCGAGATGATGGTCCTGCACATGTTGCGAAAGGGTCTGCTCGGCGAGGCCATGCACGCCGAGGTGGGCTACCAGCACGATCTGCGCGCCATCAAGTTCGAGACGAAGGACGAGGGGCTGTGGCGACGCGCTCATGCCACACGGTTGAACGCGAACCTCTATCCGACCCACGGCCTCGGCCCGGCCGCCCAGGCCATGGGCGTGAATCGCGGCGACCAGTTCGACTACCTCGTGGCCATGGCCGGCAATTCACGAGGCCTGCAGGACTTCCAGCGCGAGCACCTGGCCGAGGACGATCCGAGGCGGCGTGAGCGCTACGTGCTCGGCGACGTCCACACCAGCCTCATCCGCACCAAGCTCGGCAAGACCATCTACATGGTCCATGACACGAATCTTCCAAGGCCCTACGCGCGGTACAACGTGTTCCAGGGCAGCAAGGGCATCTACATGGGTTTCCCGCCCCGCTTCTACGTGGATGGCCAGGAACCCTCTCACCGCTACAAGCCCCTCGCCGAGTTCGCCACAGAATGGGATCACCCCCTGTGGAAGGCCGACCGGGTAGTGAATGCGAAACACGGCCACGGCGGCATGGACTTCCTCGAGGACCTCCGCCTCATCGAATGCCTTCGTCAAGGCACACCGACCGATTTCGATGTCTACGACGCGGCGGCCTGGAGCGCCATGGTGGAACTCACCGGGCGGTCCGCAGGATCGCGCTCCAAGCCGGTGGACATCCCCGACTTCACCCGGGGAAAGTGGAAGAGCCGCCCGCCCCTCGGCATCATCGGGGGTTGACGCAATCGGGAGGCCTCTCGATGCGCGCGCGTGATCAACTGATCGGGGCTCTGGTCCTCGCCATTGCCACCTACTTCGGCGTGTTGCGCATCGCCGAGGCGAAATGCGACGCAGCAGTGGGATCGCGGGGTCTCCTGCTCGATGAGAACCAGCCCGCGGACGTGGCTGCGTTTCGTCGTTTCGAAGCGCAGCTCGCGGTGATGGGACAGAAGGCGCTCGCCGATCGGCTCGAAGGACTTCGCCTCGGCCGGGAACTCTGGATCGCGCCGGGGCTCGGGCCCGACCGGTGGGCGGCCTATGTCGAGTCACTCGGCCTGGTGCGGCGGATCTACATCAGGCGTGTGGCACTGCTGAACCCACCGGCCCACCTTTACCCGCGGGGCGCGCCGCTCGTTCCCCTGGGGCACCAGATTGCCTTTGGCTGGCTGAGCCTGGGCGGGGCCATGCGTCACGAACTCGCTCACCGCGACGGATTGATCGAGGAGACCGACGCCTATCGCGTGGAACTCGCCTGGTACGAGGAGGTGGGCCAGTCCGCCTTCATGGCCGGACTCGAGGGCGACGAGCGGGCGGCCTGGGAGTGGGCGCTCGAATCGGCTCTCTCCAGCGCGCGCCAGGCAGCGCGGATCGCCGGGGCCGCCCTGTAGCCCGGTGGCCCCACCCAGGTCTCCAGTCCCGCGCTCGACCCGCACATCGCCGACGCATCGCTCCTGCTAGCCTTCCGGCGATGAGGGATCTGGTCTCAGGGACGATTCGCGTTTGCATCGGACTGGCCGTGGCCGCGGCCCCGGCCAGCGCGCTCGCTCAACCCGTGACGCCCTCCGCATCTGAGCCCAGGGAGGCGTTGTCGACGCCTGCCCCCGCGCCCGCGGCTCCGGTCGACCCTGATTCTCCGCGATCCTCGATCACTCGCTTCCTCGAGTTGACGCGCCAGCGGAAGTACGAGGAAGCCGCCGCTTACCTGGCCGTCTCGGACACCCAGCGGCCACGCGCCGCTGAACTCGCCCGGTACCTGAAAGCGGTGCTCGACCGGCATCTCTGGGTCGACCTCGAGCGCATGTCTCCACGCTCGGAGGGCGACGAGAAGGACGGCCTTCCCGCGGGCATGGACGAGGTCGGACGCCTGCCCGGCCCCGAGCCTGTCCGCATGGTCAGACTCGAGGGAATCCCGGACGCGCGCTGGGTTTTCTCGAGCGGCACGGTCGGTCGCATCGACTACTGGTACGCGGGGCTGTCGGACCGCTGGATCCGTGAGCACGCGCCGGAAGTTCTCTTGCGCACCGGGCCCAAAGAACTGCTCTGGTGGCAATGGATCGCGGTGCTCGGCATCGCCGCCCTGGCAACTGCGGGCGGGAAGCTTCTGGCCGTCCCCGTCGCTTTCCTGCTGCGCCGCCTGTTCTCGAGAACGCGGACGTCCTGGGACGACACGCTCCTTGAACGTTCGGGCGGACCGCTCACCCTGCTCCTCGGCGTAACCGTGGCGTGGGTGCTGGTGCCGTGGCTCGAGCTATACGAACCGGCCTGGCAGTTCGTGCGCGGAGTTCTGCGGGCGCTCGGCCTCGTGGCCATCTTCTGGGCGCTTTGGCGGTCCGTCGACGTTGTCGAATCGGCGCTGCGGGGCTCGGATTGGAATCAGGGCACCTCGACCCGATCACTGGTGTCTCTCGCCGGCGGCCTGGCCAAGGTTCTGATCGCCACCCTCGGCCTCATCGCGGCCCTCTCCGAGCTTGGTTATCCCGTATCCGGCCTGCTCGCGGGCCTCGGCATCGGCGGGCTCGCCCTTGCCCTCGCCGCGCAGAAGACAGGTGAGAATCTCTTCGGCTCGTTATCGCTCGCTCTCGACCGGCCCTTCGACGTCGGGGAGTTCGTGAAAGTCGAGGACTTCGTCGGTCACGTCGAGACGGTTGGCCTGCGCTCGACGCGCTTCCGCACCCTGGACCGCACCCTCATCACCATCCCCAACGGTCGCATGGCGGAAATGCGGATCGAGAACTACACGTCCCGGGATCGCATGAGGCTCGCCTGCACTATCGGCCTCGTGTACTCAACCAGTCCTGCGCAGGCGCGCCAGGTTCTGGAGGAGACCGAGAAGCTTCTGCGCGCGCATCCGAAAATCTGGCCGGATGCCGTGAGCGTGAGGTTCCAGGAGTTCGGCGCCTCTTCGCTCAACATCGGAGTCATGGCCTGGTTTCAGACGCCCGACTGGACCGAATTTCAGGAGATCCGTCAGGAGATCCTGCTGCAGATCCTGGAAGTGGTCGAACGCGCCGGCACGAGCTTCGCTTTCCCGACCCAGACCGTGCACCTGGTCAGCGAGGCCTCAGAAAATTCCGAACCTGGGCTTCCCTCCAAGAACGGGTAAGGCCACGGGCAGGCGGAACAAACGGATCGCGTTCTCGTAGAGGATCATCGCCCGATCCTTCTGGGGCATCTGCAGTTGCTCCATGAAGTCAAGATAAGACTCCATCGACGCGAGCGGCCAGTCGGTTCCGTAAAGACACTTCTCCGGTTGCACGCCGTAGGCGAGCATCTCCTGAACCTGCCGCAGCATGTAGCTTTCGAAGCGGTCGTCGAAATCCCCGAGGACGAGGCCGGAGAAATCGGTATAGACGTTGGCGTTCTTGTACACCACTTCCATGCAGTCGCGAACCCAGGGGTTGCCGAGGTGGCAGATGACGAAGTTCACGTCGCGATGATCCACCGCCACCTCATCGACATGGATGGGGTGCGAGTACTTGATCTTCCCCCCCGGCGAGTAGGTGTCGCCGCTGTGGATCATCACGGGAAGACGATGCTCCTTTGCAAACGCATAGACAGGCTCGAGCGATGGATCGCTCGGGTAGAAAGGCTGGTAGCCCGGGTACAGCTTCAGGCCGCGGATCTCGCCCTCCTCCACTCCCGGGCGCAAGGCATCAAGCTGCTCGGAGCGGTCGCCATCGAACGGAATGCCGGCGACGATATAGAGGTTCTTGAAGGGCCGGGTGGCGGCCACCAGGGTGGTCGTGTCCGGGCGCCCGGGCGTGACCTTGTATGAGGAGAGGATGAGCGCGATATCAACCCGGTTTCGCCGCATCGTCCGCAGCAGAAGCTCAATCGACTGATCGAGGGAGGCGACGTCCTCGTTGTGGTAGTTGTTGAGATGAACGTGGCAGTCGATGATCACATCAGGCCTCCCGGAAGGCGCTCAACTCTTCCACCACGAGTCCAGGATGCGGGCCGCCCACTCGCGCCCGCCGAGCCCGAAGGCCAGGGCGAACGCCACGCAAAGCGCGCCGAAGGCCATCTGGAACGCGGAGACCAGAACCTGGCCGCCGATCGCGAGTTCGTCGAGACCAACGGCGACCACAAACACGGTGATCGCGTATTTCGCAATCAAGCTGATGGCGCGGGGGCCCGAAACCCCGATGTTGTTCAGGTGAGTGAAGACCAGGGCTCCCACGAACTGGCCCAGCATCGATCCGATCACCACGAACAGCACCACCGCGATGCCGTTTGGCACCGCGGCGGCGAGGCGGTCGAGGAGCCGGCCCGCTGTGTTGACCCCAAGGACGCTCAGCACGGCCAGCAGCGAGGACAAAATGGCAACCCAATAGACCGCGTCGGACACCAGAGTCACGGTGGTGGAGCGCACTCCTCCGCGAACGAGATAGTCGTCGATGCCAACCCTCTCCGCCGCCTGGTCGATCCGGGCCAGCCGGAGCAGGCGGCGGGTGAGATTTCGCAGGGCTCGAGCGAGCAGCCAACCAAGGATGAGGGCCAGGAAGGCGATGCCGAGCAGAGGAACGAACGAGGCCAGCCGCGACCCCAGCGTCGTGAACCCGTCAAAGAGTCCCCAGATCTCATCCAGCACGGTGGACACTCCTGTCTTTTCGGCCGGCCGGAACGTGCGCCGCCGGGGAAGCCAGGGGCCGAGCGCCCACGCGCGTGCGGCCCTCGAGTTGCCGGAACATACGCTGGAATTCCGGGACCTTCAGAGGGAAGCGGATCCGATAGAGACGCCGGTAGATCGCGTAGAGAATCTTGCGCATGGTCGAGACCTTCAGAGAGCGAAGGTGCCGTCTTCCGGCGACCGGTTGAAGATACAAGACCAGCGGAACTACCTCGGTGCCATCCGTCGAGGGTTGCAGGTACTCGAGATCAAAAGCCAGCGCCCCGTGGCGACGCATGCGCGCGAGCCACGGATTGCCCTCTTCCACTTCGCCCATCATGCCCATGAGGTCGTCGTGACCCCCGAGGCGCGCATCACGCTGCATCGCCTCGACGAGCCGCCTTCGCAGCCTTGATCCCACACGCCGTCCCGCATCGTCAGGCGCCACCGCGAGGTATCCGACGAAACCCAGGTTCACGATGGCGAGATAACTGCCGCTGATGAACCCGACCACCCGGCCCCGCTGGTGAGCCACCAGGAAGTGGAAGTTGAACGGCGCGAGGAGACCGAGCCGCTTCTCCTCGAAGACGTTCTGGAAGTATTCCTTGTCGATCTTCTCGCTGGGCGGGAAGACGCGCGAATACAGCGCGAACGCCTGGCGGAACCAAGGGTCCCGCGCCGAGTCCACGGCCGTGATGATCAGGCGGTTGGTGGGCATGGCAGCCCGGACATTCTTGCACAGGCACGCGAATGGGCCGGGCGCGCATGCGGGCGCGCTTCAGGCTATCGAAACGCTTTGCCCGCGAGACGCATGATGTCGTCAAGGGGATTGCCGTCGCCGTTCAGGTCGATCATCGACGCCAGTCCGCCCGAGGCCGGCCGATGCGCGGTCGCGCCGCCTCCGCCGCCCAGCATGTTCCCGAGAAGTCCGCCGAGCGCTCCTCCGAGGCCGGTGTCCGCCGGAGCGGGCTGGGCCGCGGCCCGCTCCTTCGCCATGTACCCGGCGACCAACATGGCCAGCATGGGGAGCATCTTCTTGAGCAGGGCCGGATCGAGCCCCGACTTCGCGGCCGCACTTTGGGCCACCGTGCGGCTCACGTCCTTGGAGCCGAAGATCTGACTGAGCACGGCATCGCCCAGCCCGGTCTTCGTCGGTTCAGGGGCCAGGACCTGATCGAGCAGGCCTCCACCGCCGAGTTGGCTGAGCAGGCCGCCCAGGCCTTCAAGACCGCTGGGCTGGGCCTGAGTCTGCTTCTTGAAACCGCCGAGGATGGCCGGGATGAGCACGGAAGCCCCGGTGGCCACCTGGCTCTCGCTCACCCCCAACTCGCGGGCCATGGATTGAAGTCCGCCCATTTGGGCGAGGATGTCGGTGATCTGCATGGG
>JAGNNV010000419.1 GCA_017990495.1 Vicinamibacteria bacterium | reverse complement strand
GCCCGTAATCGGCCTCGCCCCGGCGGATGCGCGCCTCGATCGTCCGGTCGTCGACCGACGTAGCGGCAAGGCGGCTCGAGAGGGTGTGGTCCTTGTTCATCATGAAGCGCAGCCTGGCCACGTTCGAGGGGTCGCCCACGTCCATGGCGTTCGCCAGCGTGCTGAGGCTCGGCCGGCCCCGATAGTCGCCGCTCGCCACGAACTCGGGAATGGTCGGATTGGCATTGGTGGCGAAAAGCACTCGCCCGATGGGCAGACCGGACTGCCGCGCCATCAGCGCCGCCACCGCATTGCCGAGGTTGCCGGTGGGTACGATGAACGAAAGCGGTGCGCCGGTCGCACGGAAGTGACGGAGGGAAGCAAAGGCGTAGTACGTGGCCTGAGGCAACAGACGGCCGAGGCTGATGCTGTTGGCGGAAGAAAGCGGCACCACTTCCCGCAAGGCCGGGTCGTTGAAGGCCTGCTTGACCATGGCCTGGCAGGGGTCGAAACCGGACGGCACACGCAGGGCGACGATGTTGTCGCCGAAGCAGCCGAGCTGATGGGCCTGGCGTTTCGAGACCCGGCCCTCCGGAAACAGGATCACCACCTGGAAACCGGGCCTTTGATGAAAGGCCGCAGCCACCGCGCTGCCCGTGTCACCCGAGGTGGCCACGAGGATGGTGAGGGGCGTGGTGGTTTTGGAGATCTCCCGCATCCGCCCCAGGGTTCGGGCCAGAAACCGCGCGCCGTAGTCCTTGAAGGCCGCGGTGGGGCCGTGGAACAACTCGAGCAGGAAGGTGTCCTGCGCGATGTTCACCATCGGCGTCTCGATGTCGAGGCTTTCCGCGCAGATCGCGGGCAGATCCGCGAGCAATGGATCTCCCTCGAAGAACGGAGTCAGGAAGACGCGCGCGATGTCGGGAAGCGCCGTCGCGCCGTCGAACTCGGTGAGGTCGCGACGGGGCAGGACCTCCGGAACGTAGAGCCCGCCGTCCGGCGCGAGACCGGCGAGCAGCGCCGCCTGCAGATCGACCGCGGGAGCCGCGTCGTTCGTGCTGATGAACTTCACGGAATGACCTGGGTCTTCGGTCCATCGACCGCCGAGATGAAAACATCGGAACCAAGGCCCACGTCCGCGAAAGCCCCCTGCATGGCCCGGGTCGAAGCCTCCGCCGTGCTTCGGTTTTCAAACCACGCGAAGACGCTGGGTCCGGCGCCGGAAATCGATGATCCCAGCGCGCCCGCGTCGAGAGCGGCCCGCTTCACCGCGGCGAAACCGGGGATGAGATGGGCCCGGCGGGGTTCGACGAGCCCATCCTTGAGTCCGGCGCGGAGAGAGCGGACATCGCCGGTGAAGAGGCCCACCAGCATCTGGGCCAGGGCGGCGCTTTGGGGCACGAAGTCGCCGATCGCATAGGGTGCTACGAGCGCCTCTCTTGCCCGGCGGGTCTCCACCACAAGATGAGGATGAACAAGAACACACATGAGGCCCGCGGGAACCGGAAGCGGGATCAAGCGATTGCGGGTGGCGAGGGCCAGACCGCCCGACAACATGGGTCCTACGTTGTCGCCGTGGTAACCGCCGCTCGCCGCGACTTCACCCTCGAGGGCGAGAGGGTACAGCTCGGTGATGTCGAGGGGCTCGTCGAGCAACGCGTTTCCAGCCACCAGGGCGGCCACCGCGGAAGCTGCGGATCCGCCCATGCCCGAACCGAGAGGGATGCCCTTGGTGATATCGACCTCGAAGCCGAAGGGGAGTTCGCGGGATATCCGCAAAGCGTCGAGGGCGCGCAGCGCGGTGTTCCGGGACGGCTCGCCCGGGAGGTCGGTCACCACACCGGTGACGGAGCGCAGTCGTACCTCGGCGCCTCCGATCCGACGCACTGAGACCCGATCTCTCGGGCCTTCGATGGTGTGGCCGAGGATGTCGAAACCGGTGGCCAGGTTTCCCACTGAGGCCGGCGCCTCGGCCGTGGCGACATCGGGGCGAGCTTGGCGCATGGAGCGGGCATTCTCCCATTGGACCGGCGGTTCGGGGCGGCCTCGGCGAACCACTGTGCTAGCTTCAACGCTGAATGCACGACACGTTCGACCCGAACGCTCCCGCGAATGCCGACGGCATTTTCGGACTCCCGCACACCCCCGAGGATTCGCGCGTGGTGCTGATTCCGGTGCCGTGGGAGGCCACGGTCTCTTACGGTTCCGGCGCCGCCGATGGACCGGCCGCCATTCTCAAGGCCAGCCACCAGGTAGACCTGCTCGATCGCGACACTGGCAAGCCCTACGAGTCGGGCATCGCCATGTTGCCGATCTCGGAAACCGTGCGCGGCTGGAGTCATGAGGCCAAGGATCTCGCCCGAGGCGTCATCGAGAACGGCGGCGCAGGGGACAACCCGCAACTGCTCGTGAATCTCGACCAGGTGAACGACCTGGGTCGGCGCCTGAACGACTGGGTGGCCAAGGAGACCCGGGCCTGGCTAGCCTGCGACAAGATCGTGGGCATCGTGGGCGGCGACCATTCGGTCCCGCTCGGAGCCATCGCCGCCATGGCCGAGAAGTACCAGGGCCTCGGGATTCTCCACATCGACGCCCATGCCGATCTGCGCGTGGCCTACGAGGGGTTCACTTTCTCCCACGCCTCGATCATGGACAACGTGATTCGGGAGATTCCGAGTGTAGCCCGGTTGGTTCAGGTCGGGATCCGCGACTACTGCGAGCAGGAAGACGAGGCGATCCGCAACAGCGGGGGAAGGATCAAGACCTTCTTCGAGTCCGATGTGCGGCGCGAGCTGCTCGACGCCGGATCGTGGCGGCGGGTCTGCAACCGGATCGTGGCCGAACTTCCCGAGGTCAACTACATCTCCTTCGACATCGACGGTCTCGACCCCGTGCTCTGCCCCCACACCGGCACACCGGTTCCCGGAGGCCTCTCCTTCGCGGAGATCACGGTGCTGCTGCGCACCCTGGTCGACAGCGGGCGGAAAGTGGTGGGCTTTGATCTCGTCGAAGTGGCCCCCGACCCGACCGGCGTTTCGGAGTGGGACGGCAACGTGGCCGCCCGCGTCCTGTACAA
>JAGNNV010000418.1:1284-3058 GCA_017990495.1 Vicinamibacteria bacterium | reverse complement strand
CGAGGTGTCGATCCTGGTACTTCTCGATGAGCCCGAGCCCCGCGTCGCGGGAGGGGGCGAGCCCCGTCACCATGTCGACGGTGACGCTTTGTCCCGGGTTCAAGGTCACCACCGAGCGGATGGCCACAATGGGGTCGAGCACCGAACCGGCGGTGCCCGACAACGGACCCACTTCAACCATGGCCCGGGGAGAGATCGGCGAACGCGTGCGGCCGACGAAGCGGAGGCGATCGGTTTCGTAAGACACCGAGGACACCTTCGCCCCGTGCACCGACATGAGGTGCAGCATCCAGGGTGGGTGCTCGTCGAGGGAGCGAGGCCGCCTGGTGCACAGGATGGCCCGGCGATCCGGCAACAGCTCGGTCTGGACGAAGAGGTTGCTGAACGCGGGATGCATCGCGTCGCTCGCCGGACTCGCAATCACCACCTCGGCGTAGCTCGTGACCTCGATCTCCCGGCGTCGCCGCGTGCGGTTGGTGATGCGCACCCGGCGGAGCTCAATGTCGTCTTCCGGCGACACCACGATGTCGGTATGGGTTTCGAAATCGCCGTCACCAACCGGATCGGTGCGGCGGAACTCGGCTCGGCCTTCGGAGAAGGTGGCTTCGTACAGGGTGGGCCGGGTCAGGGTCGGTTGATGGGTGTTCGACCAGAACGAGAGTCCTTCCATCTCCCGGACGTAGCAGAACGAACCCCACGGATCGCGGGTGGGATCTTCCCGCCACCTTGTGACGGCAAGGTCCATGAAGCGGCTGTAGCCTCCGCCCGCGTTCGTGACCATCACGTGGTAGCGGCCGTTCGACAGCAACTGAACCTCGGGGGCGGCGGTGTCCGGGGTGTTGAACACCCGGATCGGTGATTCGGTGTCCGCCCCGTGACGGCGCCCCTCGCCGCTCTGGAAAGTGAGGGATATCGCGCCCGAAGATTTGGGGATCCGTTCCTGGAGCAGAAGGAAGGCGGACTTGAACTCGGGGTCGGCTTCGAAGCGGCGGGGCATGGCCCGGTTCAAGAGTCCATGGTTCAAGGCGAGCAGGCTCATGCCCTGGTGATGAGCCATGCAGGCGAGCACCACCGAGCGAGTGCGGCCCCGTTGCTGGCGGGAGGGCGTGTAGTCGACGGATTCGAAGAAGCCGTACCGGCCCAGCACGCCTTCGTCGGCCAGGCGCTGCAGGTTGAGGCAGGCCTCGTCCGGTCGCACCATCAGCGCGAGAGCGGAAGCGTAGGGGGCGATGACGAGATCGTCGGCCAGGCCGCGCTTCAGGCCCAGGCCGGGCACGCCGAAGGCGCGGTATTGGTAGTTGAGGTGGGCGTCGACCGTGTTGTAGGCGGACTCCGAGATGCCCCACGGAACGCCCCGCTCCTTTCCGTATTCGATCTGCCGCTCCACCGCGGCACGAGCGGTCTGTTCGAGCAGAGTGTCCTCGTACCCCGGCATCACGAGCAGGGGCATGAGGTACTCGAACATCGAACCGCTCCACGAGAGCAGCACCGGTTCCCCGCGCACCGCGGCGAGAAGGCGTCCGAGGGCGAACCAATGCTCCTGAGGCAGATGACCCTGGGCGATGCCGATGAAACTCGCGAGCCGCGCCTCGGAGGCGAGCAGGTCGTAGTCGCTTGGATCCACGCGTCGGTCCGCGACGTTGTAGCCGATCGAAAGCAGGTTGCGCGTCTTGCTGAAGAGGAAGTCGTACTCCATGTCCGACAGGTCGAAGGCGAGCCGTGACAGACGGCCGATGGTTTCGATCCGCTCGCCCGCCCGCGCCGAGGCCAGGGC
>JAGNNV010000418.1:0-1184 GCA_017990495.1 Vicinamibacteria bacterium | reverse complement strand
CGATGCGCGATCGCTTCCGCGCGTGATGCCTGCCAGTTGTCGGGCGGCAGCCAGTGATCGAGCGGTCCGACGAAGGTCTCGAAGAAAGCCCAGGTCCTTCGGGAGACCCCGCGAAGGAACCGGGTCTGATCCGCGGTGAGGGCCGCGGTGCGCCGGGCGAAGGGGCGGGAGATCCACCAGGCGAGGAAGGGCGAGGCCAGCCACAGCGCGAGAATCGGCGCGGCGGTGACGAGAGCGTCGGGGCGGTTTCCGAGCAGAGCGATGATCACGGTCGCGGCCAGGACGGGCCCGATCCACATGGCTCGCAACGAACCGGGCAAGCCGCCGTTGCTGCCCTCGCGGTCGGCGTCGCTCGAGGTCT
Organism: Vicinamibacteria bacterium; assembly: GCA_017990495.1. GTDB lineage: Bacteria > Acidobacteriota > Vicinamibacteria > Fen-336 > JAGNNV01 > JAGNNV01. Next base: position 823 of record JAGNNV010000418.1, on the reverse strand, counting down.
TCCATTCGAGCAGCCGGCGCGAGACGAGCAGGCGCCAGCAGGTGCGCACGATGGCGTCGAGGCTGAACCAGGCCTCGTAGGGCAGGCAGGCGAGGTCGAAGCCGGCGCGCGCGGCGGCCCGGGAGACCGAGCGCAGGGTTTCTCTCGCGTGCTGACGCACCTGTCCGCTCTCCGGCCAGCGCAGCAGGTCGAGCACCGCGGCCAGGATCAGAGGTCCGAGCAGAATGCCGAGGATGGAGAGGGTCCACAACCACGAAGGCGTGAGAAGGATCCAGGCCGAGATGATCAGCGCCGTCAAAGTGGCGGGCACGAGGCTCCGGCGCAGATTGTCGGCGAGCTTCCACTGCGAGAGCAGGGAGAGGGGATTCCTGACTCGCGTTCCAGCCTTCTCTCCAGGACCGGTGGCGCGGACGGCCACCCGCCTGAGGAGCCACGAAGCCAGTTGCCAGTCGCCGCGGATCCAGCGATGCCGTCGGCTCACATCCGCGCGATAACGCGCGGGGAAGTTTTCATACAGATGGACGTCTGAAAGCAGACCGGAGCGGACGTAGCAACCCTCGAGCAGGTCATGGCTCAGGATCCGATTCTCGGGCAGGCGGTCGCCGAGCGCCTGGTTGAAGGCATCGACGTCGTAAATGCCTTTCCCGATGAACGAACCTTCGCGGAAGAGATCCTGATACACGTCGGAGACCGCGCGGGTGTAAGGATCGAGGCCGGGCTCCCCTCCGAACAACTTGGCGAAGCGGGACCGATTGGTGGAGGGTAGGCTCGCCGTCACCCGGGGCTGCAGGATGCCGTGACCGCGCACCACGCGGCCCAGGGT
>JAGNNV010000005.1:21266-41959 GCA_017990495.1 Vicinamibacteria bacterium | reverse complement strand
CGAGGCCCTTGCTTTCCAGCGCCTTCTGCGCGCGCGGGGGTACGCAAGTGAGATCTACGCGGGCATTCTGGCCCCGGAGATGACCGCGTTCGGCAAGCCTTTCTCGGAGTATCCCGAAAACGGAGAGTTGCGCGGTGCGATCTCGATTTTCCACTTCGCCATCGGCAACCCCGTGGTCCAGGGCGTCCTGCGTCGGACCGAGCCCTTGATCCTGCGCTACCACAATGTGACCCCTCACGAGTTCTTCCTCGGCTTCAACGGCCACCTCGTGGGCCTTTGTTACCACGGAGCCCGGAGCCTCCCGGAGTTCGTGCCGCGCACCACCCTGGCCCTCGCGGTGAGCGAGTTCAATCGTCTCGATCTCGAACGCGCGGGCTTCGAGCGCACCGCCGTGCTTCCCCTGGCTCTGAATCGGGTGGCCCTCGACGAACCGCCCGATCCGGTGGTGACCAGCCGCTTCGGCGACGCCCGGAAGAACCTGCTCTTCGTGGGCCGGGTGGCGCCCAACAAGAAGATCGAAGACCTGATCCGCGCCTTCTGCGCCTATCAGCGCTACGTCGAGCCGGAAAGCCGGCTGTTCGTGGTGGGGGAGGGCCGCGGCTTCGAGAACTACACAAGGCGGCTCGCCGAACTGGTGAGCCACCTGCGCATCGACGAGGTCGTGTTCACCGGCGCCGTCACCCAGAGCGAGCTGAACGCCTATTACCGCCTGTCCCATGGCTTCCTCTGTCTCTCTGAACACGAGGGCTACGGCGCCCCACTCATCGAGGCCATGACCTTCGGCCTTCCCGTGATCGCCTACGACGCCGGTGCGATCCGCGAGACCCTGCAGGGCGGAGGCATTCTGCTCGACGATAAGAAGCCTGAAGAGATCGCCGAACTCCTCGGCCTGGTGATGTCGCCAGGGTCCCTGCGCGAGGCCGTGCTCAAGACTCAGGCCACGGCCCTTGAGAAGATCCGCTCCGTGGATATCGGCCGCCGACTGGACGACGCCCTCTTCGTGGTCGAGAGCGCGCGATGACCGGAGCGAAACCCGTCGATGTGACGCGCATCGTGGATGACATCCGCGATGAGATCGCGCGTCGGCGTGCCGCGGGCGACCTGACAACCGAAGACATCGAGTGGCTCCTCGATCGCCGTCTGAGAACAAGCATCGCCAAGGCCCGGATCGACCCCAGTCTCGCCGCCCGGATGCTGCATGAAAGCCACGACTGGAACACCGACACCGGCTATGAAATCCGCACCCGGCGCCCTGGCTTCGTGGGCGCCCTGCTGCGGGCCGCCAAGTTCGTGGTGCGCCCCTTCGTGCGCCTCTACACCGATCACATTCTGAATCGGCAGAGCCAGCTCAATCTCGCCATGTGGCACGTGCTGCTCGATTCGGTTGAGCACAGCGCCACTCTCGAGATGGAGGTCCGCAAACTCCGCCAGGAAGTCCAGGATCTGAAGGACCGTCCTTGAAGCTCGCCCTGGTCATTCATCGTTACGGCGATTCGGTCGCGGGCGGGTCGGAGGCTCACGGCCGGGGTCTTGCCAACGAACTCGCGAAGAACCACGAGGTGGAGATTCTCACCACCACCGCGCGCGACTATCTCTCCTGGAAGAACGAGTTCGAGGCGGGGGAGTCCTTGGTCGACGGCCTTCGCGTGACGAGATACCCGGTGAAGAAGTCCCGCGACCTCGGCCGGTTCGCCGCGGTTTCGGATCACGTGTTCAATGAGCCGCACGACCGCGCTGACGAGGAGCGGTGGATCGTGGAGAACGGGCCCCTCTGTCCCGAGTTGGTGGAAGCGATTGGCAACCGCGCCGACGTGGACTTCTTCCTCTGCTATTCCTATCGCTACTACACGGGAGTGAAGGGCGCGCTGGCCGCGGGTGAACGCGCGATCCTCGTGCCCACAGCGGAAGAAGACGACGCCATCCGGCTGTCGGTTTTCGCCGATCTCTTTCGCGCCGTCCGGGGCTTCCTCTACCTGACCCCTGAGGAGAAGGACCTCATCGAACGGGCCGCGGGTCGTCCCCTGACCGCGCCATCGCGGGTGATCGGCAGCGGTCTCAACGTTCTGACCGCGGGTCCCGCGCCGCGGCAGAAGATGGGCGTGCCCGACTCGTATGCCCTCTACGTCGGTCGCATCGACCGCAACAAAGGTGTCGACACACTGTTCCGCTACTACCTCTGGCTCGCGGAGGAGTGGCCCGACTGTCCGCCCCTCTTGCTCGTCGGCCATCCCGTGCTCGACATTCCCTCTCACCCCAAAATCCGCCATCTCGGCTACGTCTCCGATGACGAAAAGTCCTCCCTGATCGAGGGAGCCTCGGTGGTCCTGATGCCGAGCCGCTACGAAAGCCTTTCGATGATCGTGCTCGAAGCGTGGGCGCTCGGCCGGCCCGTGCTTGCCAATGCCGGCTGCGCGGTGCTCGAAGGCCAGTGCCGCCGCAGCAACGGCGGCCTCTATTACCGCGACTACGCCGAGTTCCGTCTCATGCTCCGTCGCCTCATGGGCGAGAAAGCGTTGCGCGAGACCCTTGGAGCCCAGGGGCAGGCGTACGTCACCGCCCACTACTCCTGGGAGCGGGTGGCCCGGGCAACCACCGACCTCCTGCTCGAACTCGGTCGGGGGAGTCGCAGCGCATGACCCGTCGGGTCGATCAGTGGGTGCCGGCCCTCCATCGCGGCGATGCCATCGGCGATTCCACCATCCTCATGCGTGAGGCCCTCATCTCCTGGGGCTACGTCTCGGACATCTACACCTACAACCAGGATCAGGGCGTCTCCGCGATTCCCTTCGACCAGTGGCGGGAGGGGGCGACTTCGGACATCGTCATCTTCCATTACCCCATGGGTTCGCCCATGAACGACCGCTTCGCGCGCCTTCTCTGTAAGCGTGTGCTGCTGTACCACAACATCACCCCGCCCCACTTCTTCGCCTCATGGGACAAGGAGATCCAGAAGATCCTCCGTCTGGGCCGGGAAGGTCTGGCCGTCCTGCCGTCCGTCACCACCCTGGCTCTCGGCGACAGCGAGTTCAACCGCGCCGAACTCGAGAGCCTCGGGTTCGCGCCCACGGGCGTGCTTCCCATCGCCATCGACTTCGGGCGCTACCGGACCCCGGCCAATCGGGCGATCAAGAAGCGCTACGCGGATGCGCGGACCAACCTGCTGTTCGTGGGGCGGATCGCTCCGAACAAGCGGCACGACAATCTCCTCCGTGTGCTCGCGTACTACAAGAAGAAGATCTCGCCCGCGGTCCGCCTTCTCGCGGTGGGCAAGCTCCCGCGACGGGAAACCGGCATGGGAGTGGCGATCGAGGCCCATTATCTCGACGCGCTGATAAGGCTCTACTCGAATCTGGGTATCGAACCCTCGGACGTGGTCTTCACCGACGGCGTCACCCACGATGAACTTCTCGGCTACTACGAGAGCGCGGACGTCTTCGTATCGATGTCCGAACACGAGGGCTTCGGCGTGCCTCTGGTCGAGGCCATGCTGAAACGCGTGCCCGTCATCGCCCTCAAGGGCACGGCCGTCGGAGAAACCCTGGGCGAAGCCGGCCTTCAGTTCGACAAGGCCGACATCGTCGAGTTCGCGGAGGCGGCGGCGTTGCTCGCCGCCCCCGGGCCCGCGCGCGAGGCGGTTCTGCGCAGCCAGGACCGGCGCGTTCTCGATTTCGCCACCGAGGCCACCTTCCGCAAGCTGCGGGATGTGGTGGAGAGCCTTTGATGCCGCGCTCTGTGGCTTTGGTCGTACAGCGGTACGGCTCCGATCTCGTCGGCGGATCGGAAACGTTGGCCCGCGCTTACGCGGAACGACTGATCGGACGTGGCTTCGCGATAACCGTTTACACCACCACCGCGCGCGATTACGTGACCTGGCGGTCCGAATACCCCGCCGGGGAGTCCGCTGAAAACGGCGTGCGGATCCTGCGTTTCGCGCCGGAGCGCGAACGCGATCTGCAGGCCTTCAACGCTCTGGCCGAGCCGATGTACACCCGGCCGACCACGGCCGAGGACGAAAGGGCCTTCCTCGAGGCCCAGGGTCCCCTGACGCCTGCGCTGGTCGACGCGCTCCGCTCGGATCTGGGCCGCTATGAGGCGGTGCTCTTTCTCACGTACCTTTACTACCCGACGGTCGAGGGCATCCGCGTGGCCGGCGACAAAGCGGTCTTCATCCCCACCGCGCACGACGAACCGCCCCTGCGCTTCGGGATGTTCAAGCGCGTGTTCGAGGGCGTGCGCAGTTATGCCTTCTGCTCGGCTCCCGAGGCGCGCCTCGTGGCTTCGCGGTTCGATCTGTCGCGGTGTTCACAGGATGTGGTGGGCATCGGCGTCGATCCGCCCGAGCCCACCGATGTTGAGGAGTACCGGATCCTGCGCGGCATCGAACGCCCGTATCTTCTCTACGCGGGACGGATCGACGCGGGCAAAGGCTGCGACGAGATGCTCCGGTTCTACGAGCGGGCCCAGGCCGAAATCATGGGCTGCCCGGATCTCCACCTGATCGGCAAACTGGCGATGGAATTGCCGCGCATTCCGCGCCTGCGACACCTCGGGTTTGTCTCCGAGGCCGACAAACGCGCGGCCATGGCGGGGGCCGAGGCGCTGATCTGTCCGAGCCCGTACGAGAGCCTGTCGATCACACTGCTCGAGGCCATGTCGCAGGGCACGCCCGTGCTCGCGTCCTCGCGTTCCGACGTCCTCGTCGATCACTGTCTCAAGAGCCAGGCCGGTCTTGTTTATGGCGACCCAGAGGAGTTCACGGAAACCGTGCGCCGCCTGGTGCTCGACGAGCCGCTGCGACGCGCCCTGGGCCGGAACGGGGAGCGTTACGCCCTCACCGAGTTCTCATGGGAGAGCGTGCTGGACCGCCTGGTCAGGCAGATCGACGCGGCTTCGCGCTCGTAGGGGAGCCTACTTGGTCGCGCGGAGACGTTCGAGGACTATGTCCGTCGCCTGGGGGCCTTTGATGACCGCGGCGGCGGCGGCGATCTGCTGAATCGCCTGCTCGACCACCTCGACTCCGGCTCCGCGTTCGATAGCGAGGCGCGCCGCGATCACGTGCTTCTGGACCACCGCTTCGCCGCCCGCGCCGAGCAGGGCCACCGCGGTATCGCGGATGCGCAGAAGCCGCTGGATGAACTCGAGGCTCGCCTGAGGCATGCTGCCGGGCGGGATGGTGGCCTGACGCGGCAGGGAAGCCGTGGCGGGGCGGGCGGTGGGGCCGGTGCCGGTTGCCGCGGGAGCAGGCGACGGAGGGCGCGGAGGGGCGGGCGCGGCCGCCGGTTCCTTGAGGCGGATCAGATTGGTGGCGATCAGGCCGTAGAGGATTTTGCAGGCGTCGAAGGTGGAGTGGCTCGAAGCGTTGGCAATGGCCTTGATCGAGCGGCGGCCATCGATCTTGGAGAGGATCAGCCACTCGCTGGTGTTCAGGTTGATCTGTCCTTCCCGGCCTTCGGGAATGACGAACTCGGGAACCAGGTCCATCGAAGGGACCTTCTTCTGCAGCACCCGCCATTCATCGAGTCGGCGCGCCGCTTCCATCAAGAGGTTGGTGTTCGTCTTCGTGATGGTGTTCGCGGCCACGGAGGCGCCGGTCTCGAAGAAGAACTCGCCCTTGCTCCAGATGGCGAGCTGGTAGACCGCTTCTTCGCCCGAGAGATCCTCGACCTGGGCGTGGACGATCTTGCCCTCGTGGATGTAGATCTGACCTTTGATGTCTCCGTCGGTCAGGTGAAAGCAGCCGGTCTTCCCGGACGAGGAGACCAGCTGGACGACATCGGGCAGCGGGAGCTCGGAGAGGGAACCTTGGAAACTCATCGGGGGGTCTTAGGACACTTTCTTCGTGACGAGAATGTGGAAATCAGGCTACAAGGCGGCTTGGGGGCTGTCAAACAAGGACCCGATCACGGGCGGCCGAAGGTCTCCGCCCCGGCCAGACGCGCGACCACCGTGTCCTGTCCGAGGCATTCCAGCAGATCGAAGAGCGGCGGTCCCACCGACACGCCGGAGACCACGGTCCGGGAGCCGTTGATCAGCAAGCCGGCCTTGATCCCCAGTTCGTCGGCCAGTTTCCGGAGTTCGACCTCCGCGGTTTCCTTGTTGAATTCGGGGATCGACTTGAATCGCTGGGACAGTTCCACCAGCCATTGACGCACGCCCGGGTCTTTGTCGACGTTCTTCTGCACGGCCACGGGGTCGACATCGAAGGTCTTGTCGAAAAAGGCGCGACCCATGCCGGAGAAGTCCTTGAGGGTTATGAAGCGCGGCCGCAGCAGGTCGACCGCTTTGCGGAACCAGTCGCGGCGGTTCCAACCTTCGGCCCACGATTCGTCCCACAGGCCCGCCCCCTTGAGCTCGGCCTCGACCATGGGGAGGAGAGAGTCGATGGGCATCCGGTTCATGTGCTCGGAGTTCAGATGCAGGGCCTTGCGATCGGTCCACTGCCTCGGATCGCTTTCCGAGAAATTCACGATGGCGTTGCCGCGCGACACGCCAGCGAGGGTGAAGGCCTCGATCAGCTCGGAGGTAGTGAAGAACTCCTTGTCGGTTCCCGAGGACCAGCCGATGAGGGCGAGGAAGTTGCGGAAGGCCTCAGGGATGAAGCCCTTGTCGCGATAGGTAGTCACCGACACGACCTCGCCATGCTTCCGTTTGGAGAGCTTGGCCCGGTCGGGCGCGTTGATCAGGGGGAGATGGGCGAACTCGGGCGGCTTCTTGCCCAGGGCCTCGTAGATCAGGATCTGCTTGTGGGTGTTCGAGAGATGGTCCTGGCCGCGGATCACGTGGCTGATGACCATGTGGATGTCGTCGCACACCACCACGAAGTTGTAGAGCGGCGATCCATCCGGGCGCAGCAGGGCGAAGTCTTCGGTGTCCTTGTGCTTGCGCTCCTGGGTGCCGTACACCCCATCCTCGAAAACCGTGGCTCCGTCGCCCTCGGGGACGAGGAAGCGCAGGGTGAAGGGCTCGCCCTTGGCCGCGCGCGCGTCGGACTCTTCTTTGGACAGCAGGCGCGAGGGCATATCCCGCTGCCAGGGGCGCTTCTCCGCGTCGGCCTGTTTGCGCTGGGCCTCCATCTCGGCCGCGGTGGCGAACGAACGGTAGGCCTTCCCCGCGGCCAGAAGTTCGGACGCCACCTGTTTGTGACGCTCCACACCGTCGCTCTGCAGGAACGGACCTTCATCCCAGTCAAGACCGAGCCATTTCAGGCCCTCGAGGATGCTTTTGGTGTTGTCATCGGTCGACCGCTCTTTGTCGGTGTCCTCGATGCGGAGGATGAACGTGCCCCCGTACTTCTTGACGTACAGCCAGTTGAAAAGCGCGGTGCGTCCGCCCCCGATGTGCAGGTAGCCGGTGGGAGAGGGGGCGAAGCGAACACGAATGGCGGGGGAGCTCATGAGGTACCCGCCATTTTAGCGGGCGGCGGGCGCTTTACCTTCGGGCGCCATTCGGGCCATTAGGTACGATTGGAACAATCGCCGCGGATTGTCGTTCTATAGTTTGAACCGAAGGTGTGCCAGAGAACCCCATGACCCATGCTCTTGAGTTGAAGAATGTCCGCAAGGCCTACCAGGGCCATGTGGCGGTCGCCGGACTCGACCTCGAAGTGCCGAAAGGATCGGTCTTTGGCCTGCTCGGCCCAAACGGCGCGGGCAAGACCACGTCCATCCGCATGGCCATGGACATCATCGGCCCCGACACCGGCGAAGTCTTGATCCTGGGCCGCAAGGCCGACAAGGCCCTGCGGAATCGCATCGGCTACATGCCCGAGGAGAGGGGCCTCTACCAGAAGATGGTGGTGGAAGAACTTCTCGTCTTCATGGCCGAACTGAAGGGCGTCAAGCCCGCCGAATCGAAGCGGCGCATGATGCCCTGGCTCGAGAAGCTCGGCCTTGGGGGCTGGCACAAGAAGAAGGCCAACGAACTCTCCAAGGGCATGCAGCAGAAGGTGCAGTTCATCCAGACCCTGCTCCACGATCCGGACATTCTGATCCTCGACGAACCCATGAGCGGCCTCGACCCTGTCGGCACCAACGTGATGCGGGACGCCATGATCGAGTTGTCTCGGGCGGGCAAAACCCTGATCGTCAGTTCCCACCAGATGGCTACGGTCGAGCAGATGTGCGACCGGGTGGTGCTGATCAACAAGGGCCACAAAGTTCTCGACGGTCGGGTGGCCGAGATCAAGGCGAGCTACGGCAAGAACACGCTGGTCCTGGCCTTCGAGGGCGACGGCTCATTCCTGAAAACCCTGCCCGGCGTGGCGTCGGTCAACGACCACGGCCGCTACGCCGAACTCCGGCTGGGGCCGGGAGCCGACGCGCAGGCCATCCTTCGGGCCGCGAGCGACAAACTGAAGATCACCAAGTTTGAAGTGGTCGAACCTTCCCTGCACGACATCTTTATCGAACGCGTCACCGAGGTGCCCGCATGAGCGACATTCTGGTCATCGCGAAACGCGAGTTCATTGAACGCGTTCGCACCAAGGCCTTCGTTATCGGCACCATCCTCGGGCCCATCTTCATGGCCGGAATCATGATCGTGCCGGCCCTCATGGCCCGCAACCTCGCCAAGTCGGTGTCCGTCACCGTGATCGATGCCGAGGGCTCGCTGCGCGCGCTGGTCGAGGAAAGCCTGTCCGGCGATGCGGAGCCGCAGGCGGCAAGCGGCGGAACCCCTCTGGGCCGGCGCGATCAAGGCACAACCAAATTCGTCATCAAGCCCGCCGAAGGCGCCGATATCGCGGCGCAGCGAGAAGCGGCCAAACAGGCGGTCCTCAAGGGCACGCTCGACGCCTACGTGGTTCTCCCTCCCGATGTCCTCACCGAATCGAAGGCGGAGTACTACGCCAAGAGTGTCACCGACTTCGAAGGGATCCGCGCCGTCGACCGGGCCATCGAGAAGGCCGTCTTCTTCAAGCGGATCAGTTCCGCCGGCATCGATCCGGCCCACGTGGCCGCCCTCACCCGTCCCCTCGACCTGAAGCGGCTCCGCGTCAGCGACAAGGGCGAAACCGAGGACCGCGGGGTTTCGTTCTTCCTCTCCCTGATCCTGGTCATGATGATCTACGTGGGCACCCTCATGTGGGGCCAGGTGGTGATGACCGGTGTCATCGAGGAGAAGACCAACCGGGTGGTGGAAGTCATCGTGTCCTCCACCACGCCCCGCAATCTCCTCTTCGGGAAACTCGTGGGAGTGGGCGGAGCGGGCTTGCTCCAGTTCGGCATCTGGATCCTCGCCCTTCTCGGGGTGTCGCTCGCCTCGGGGTCGATGGCGTTCCTCTCCGGTGTCGACCTGCCGGAAATCAACCCTGTGCTCATCGCCGCGTTCCCCATCTTCTTCCTGCTCGGTTTCTTCCTCTACGCCTCGCTCTACGCCGCCATCGGCTCCGCGGTGAACACCATCCAGGAAGCCCAGAACTTCATCTTCCCGGTGATGCTGCCCATCATCCTCGCCATGGTGTGCTGGCCGGTGGTGATGCGCGCTCCTGACTCGAATCTCTCGGTGATCCTGTCGCTCATCCCCTTCATGACTCCGATTCTGATGTTCCTGCGCATGAGCGTGCTGATGCCTCCGGTGTGGCAGATCGCGCTGTCCATCGTGCTCACGAGCCTCACCATCGCTCTCGTGATCTGGATCGCCGCGCGCATCTATCGCGTGGGCATCCTGATGTACGGCAAGCCCCCGAACTTCCCCGAGATGGTCCGCTGGGTGCGGCACGGCTAAACACGAGAAGCGGCGGCGGGGCCCCCAGAGCCTTACGCCGGTTTCATGGCGAAGCCCGTGTGGAAGCGGGCGGGATTGAAAGGCGTGAGGTCATGGCCGGGATCCGCGCCCAGGGCCAGGGCCGCCGCCATTTCACCGACCAGGGGCCCCAGAAGGATGCCGTTTCGGAACAGGCCGCCGGCCACGATGATGCCTTCGGCCGATCCCTTTCCGATCACGGGAAGGCCGTCGGGCGTGGCAGGCCGAAACCCGATCCAGGTCTCGACGACCGACGCCTGTTTGGTGGAGGGAGCGATTCCCGTGGCGATGGCGAGGACGCGCGAGATGCCCTCGACGGTGACCCGCGCGTCGAAGCCCGCCTCTTCCATTGTGCTGCCCACGATGAGCCGAAAGTCGCCCCGCGGCACGATGTACCCGTGATTCCCGTAGACCACGTGTCGGACGTGAGGACCACCCACGAGCGACAGCATGTGCCCTTTCACTGGACGCAGCGGAGGGCACGGCGAGTCGCCCTCGAGTTGTGAGCCCCAAGCGCCAAGGGCGTTGATGAGGGTTTTCACTTCGATGCGCTCGTTGTCCGTTCGCACTGCCACCAGCCGTCGCTCGCGGGTTTCTACCCCGCGTAGCGCCGTGTACTCGCGAATCTCCACGCCCAGGCTCATCGCCAGCGTCTTCAAGGCTTCGAGCAGCCGGCCGTTGTCGACGCGGTGATCGTCGGGGAAAAGGGCGGCGGCAATGGCATCGGGGTGGGCCGCGGGTTCGAGCCGGGCGATGTCCTCACGCGAGACCATCACCGCGCGTAGTCCCTGCTTTCGCTGGGCCTCGGTGAGGGCTGTCAGTCTCGCCTCATCCTCGCGGGCGAAGGCCAGAGACAACACACCTTCGCGATGGTGCTCGACCGAACGACCGGTTTCGCGCTGCAGTTCTTCGGCCAGATGAACATGGCGGTCGCGCGCGCGCAGGGCGAGAGCGAGCAGTGGAGAGTTGGGTGGCGCCTCGGATTGGGGGGAGAGGATGCCGCCCGCCGCGGAGCTTGCCTCCGAGCCGGCCCGGTCGCGGTCGAAGACGAGGCACCGCGCCCCGCGACGCGCCAGTTCGCAGGCCGCCGAAAGGCCGACGATTCCAGCGCCGGCCACGACCACATCAGGGGAGATCCGGGTCATGCGATTGTTTTTGAGGAGGAGTGGTGCGGTCGTCCGTCCCGCGGGTCGGCTGCTTATTCCAGGTGATTCGCGGCCAGCAGGGTGCCAATGACCTTGTAGACCCAGAAGGAACAGCGTCCGGATTCCTTCTCGAGATCTTCGATCGAAGCGCCCTTCTTGAGGCGCGCGAAAACGTCCTGGGCGGGGGCGAGGCTCTCCGCATCGGTCCAGGTCAACTCGGCGGACTTCGCTTTGTAGACCTTCTTGCGATCGGTGAGCCGCTCCTGCAGAAGCGGAAGTTCGTCGGACATCCGGATCGATTCCATCAGGAGCGAAATGCCGGGCAGGGTGATGTCGATGCGCTGCTGTTCTTCGACTTCGCGGCTGGTGAAGGCGAACTCGCCCTCGGGCTTCGACTGGAACAGCTGGAACACCGCGTCGTCGCCTTTGAGCTGCTGAAACTGGGCGCGCACGATGTTGCCCTTGAAGAAAACAATCTCCGACACCCGCTCGTGTTTGAGCGAGCTGACGATCAGCGAACCGGTCTGGTGTGATCCGATCAGAGTCTGGATGACGGTGGCGAGATCGAAGAACTCGAGGTTGCCCGAGAGCTGTTTGGGTTCGGCCCGGCGGGACTTGAGGGTGGTGGCCTCCAGCCGGCGCGCGATGACCTCGCACATCGACCGGGCCATGCCGGGAAGCGAGCCCATAAGGTCGTCGAACACGGCCTTGTCCAGACGGAACAACTCGGCGTTTTCCGGACAACGGATGGTGGCGCTGCGCGGCGAACCGGTGAGCAGGGCCAGTTCGCCCACCACCTCGCCCACGCCCAGGAAAGCCACGGTGACGCTTGGAGTGTTGTCGCTCGGCTGGGTGATGACTTCGAGGACGCCCGACTTGATGACGTACATGCGGTCGCCGGGGTCGCCCTGTTTGAACACGATGCCGGCCGGCCCGACGTGTTCGAAAGTGCCCTGAGAGAGGACGGCGGTCAGGACCAGGGGGGCCTGATTCGCGAACAGTTCACTCTGGCTCAGGAAATCGACTTCGGGGTTGGGCATCGCGTTCAGATCGGGGAAGGGCGCAGTATAAGGCTGCGCGCTCCCGCCGGGCTTTGAGCGTCCCGGCGCGGGTCGGGCCTTTGCGTCTCGGGAGCAGCCTTGTGATACTGAGACATGTCCAAGCCGAATTCTGAGACGGCCCCCGAAGAAAAGCCGGCCCCGAGACCTCCCCGCAGATCTGCGGCCAAGCCCGCGCTGAACAAAGGCGTCAAGCTCGCGAAGAAGCCCGCGGGCCGTTCCTCCACGAAGGCCACTGCGGCAACCACTCCGCGACCTTCAGCCAAGCGGCCATCTCGCCCCAAACCTCGGCCCCGGACCACTGGTGTCCGCACCGCTTCGGTCTCCGCCAGGCCCGTCGATGTACCCCTTCTCTCGCCTCCGCTTCCGCCTTCAATCTCGATTTCGGACGCCCAGTCGGCGGTGGTGGCCTCGAAGTTCCGGACCGAACTTCCCGTGCCCAAACCCCGGCCGCTTCCCACCCTGCCCTCGAGCTACGGAGAGAGCCACCTGCTCCTCCTCGCCCGCGATCCCCGCACCCTGTTCGCGGCCTGGGACATGGCTCCCGCCGCGGTGAACGCCGTGAAGTCGCGCCTCGGCAACCGCGGCTTCGCGGTATCCAACCTCACGCTTCGTCTGAGCGGCGCCGGCGCCACCAGCGTGTTCCACCTCGGCAAACGCGCCCGATCCCGTTACCTCAAGGTCGATGGCGGCCCGGTCTATGTGGCCGAGATCGGCCTCACCACGCCATCGGGACGATTCGAGCTGATGGCGCGCAGCGCGCCCTGCGTGGTCCCGATGGGACCGGTCGCGGGTCGTGAGCCGGTCGAAGGAAAGCGGGCGGCCCTTGGATACCGCGAAGCCCAGGCTCTGGCCCGGCGGGGCCTGAGCCCCGCCCTTCCCGCAAACGGCGCGGCCGGACATGGTCTTTCCGCGTCGACCACCACCGCGCCGTCGGCCGCACCAGCCGGCGCCGAGTATGCGGCCCGGATCAAGTCGGCCCCTCGCGTTCTCGGAGGAGCGAGCGATCTCTATCGCCGCTGACGCGTCGCTCCCGCCGGATCCTCTCGGATACTGGTGCCCGGTTCTTCACGCCCATCTGCCTTTCGTCCGGCACCCCGAGCACGAACACTTCCTCGAGGAGGACTGGCTCTACGAAGCGGTCATTGAAACGTACCTCCCGCTCCTGCGCATGATGGACGACCTGACCCGCGACCGGGTCCGGTTCCGTCTCACCCTCACTCTCTCCCCGCCCCTGCTCGCCATGATGCAGGACCCGCTGCTCCTGAAGAGATGCGAGCGACGCATCGACTCGCTCCTTCGTCTCGCCTCCCGAGAAGTGAAGCGCACCGCGGTCCATGATCGCGGCCTCTTCGAGGCCACGCTTTTCGCCGAGCAGGACCTCGCGAGCCTTCGTGAACTTTTCGTGAGCACCTACAAGCGCGACCTCGTGGGGGCCTTCATCAGACACCGGGCCGCGGGATCGATCGAGATCATCACCTGCGGAGCCACCCACGGTTTCCTCCCCCTCATGCGCCTCACTCCAGAGGCGGTGCGGGCGCAGATCCAGGTGGCCACCACCGACTTCCGGCGGATCTTCGGCTATCACCCCGAAGGAATCTGGCTCCCTGAATGTGGCTACTTCGAGGGTGTGGAGAAGTATCTAGGGGAAGTCGGCCTGCGTTACTCATTCCTCGAAGCCCACGGCATCACCGACTCCATGCCCTCCCCGGTCTACGGAGTGATGGCGCCCATCATGTCCACGGGCGGTATCGCTTTCTTCGGACGCGACATGGAGTCTTCGCGCCAGGTCTGGAGCGCCGAGGCGGGTTACCCGGGTGACCCCGAGTATCGCGAGTTCTACAAGGACGCGGGTTACGAGGTGCCGCTCGAGGAACTCCTCGATTTCCAGAAACCCGACGAGCCGCGCCGACCCGTGGGGCTCAAGCGGCACCGGGTCACGGGCCGGGTGGACCTGCACCTTAAGGAACCCTATTCGCGCACGCGAGCCCTCGGCCGGGTGGCCGCGCACGCCGCCCACTTCGCCGACGAGCGTCGTCGCCAGGCCGCGCAGGCCCGGGCGAACATGGACCGACCGCCCCTGATCGTCAGTCCCTACGACGCCGAACTGTTCGGCCACTGGTGGTTCGAAGGTCCGCAATTCCTCGAAGGCGTCTTCCGCGATCTCGCCTCTCGCAACGATGTGGTGGCCATCACCCCTCCCGGTTACCTTGCCCGGTTCGATCAGTGTGAACTGGTGACGCCCGAGATGTCGACCTGGGGCGCCCACGGTTACGCCTCGGTGTGGCTCAACGAAACCAACGACTGGATCTATCCCCACTACGACGCGGCGGCACGGCGCATGATCCGTATGGCCAATCAGCATCCCGCTGCCGAAGGCCTGCTCAAGCGGGCTCTCGACCAGGCCGCCCGCGAGCTGCTGCTCGCGCAGTCCTCGGACTGGGCGTTCATCATGAAGACCGGCACCATGGTCGAGTACGCCACCCGAAGGGTGATCGAGCACTTGAGGCGTTTTCTCGACCTCGTTTCGGCCGTCGACGAAGGAAGCCTCGACGAGGCCTCGATCGCCAAAATGGAAGCGGAGTGGCCCATTTTCCCCGCCATCGACTACCGCGTGTACCGGAGTTCTCTCGGGTAGGCGAAAAGGCGCCGCTGAGGTATCGGATAATCAACCCCGCGTGACTCCTCCTCCACCCGGCCCGCGCCGCGCTCATGCGCCGGCGTCCGTCCAGACCTTCACCTCGGCGCGGGAGATCGTGCCTCTTCTGGTGGCCAGGAAAGCGCTCAGCGTCGAACAGGCCGACAAGGTGGAGAAACTTGCGCGTCTCGAGAGACTGGCCGTGGACGAAGCCATCGTGCGCCTCGGATTTCTCACCGACATCCAGTTGAGCCAGGCCCTCGCGGAGGCCGCGGGTCTGCGCTTCCAGCGAATCAATCCCCTCGATCTCGATCTCGAAGTCGTGACGAGCGCCCTGCCTGCGGGATTCGCGCGCAAGAACGGGATCGTGGCCATCGGGCAGAACAACGGCAAGATCGTGATCGCCGTTCACGACCCTTTTGGGCCTTTCCCCGATGAAGACATCCGCCGAGTCACCGGCCTCGGCATCGAGAAGGTGGTGGCGCCCAAGAGCGACATCGAGGCCATCTCCCGGACCTTCTACGATCTCAAGAGCTCGCTCAAAACCGCGGAGGCTCAACTCCGTCAGGGGCGCATCGGCTCGGTCGACATCTCCAATCAGGAGTTCCTCTCCTCGAACCAGGAGGATCTCGATCCCGCCGCCGCCCCGGTGGTCAAGGCGCTCGACCACATCCTCTCCTACGCCTTCGAACAGCGGGCCTCCGACATCCACTTCGAGCCCAAGCGTGAACTCACCCTCGTCCGCCTGCGCATCGACGGCATCCTCCACGACGTGCACGTCATTCCCAAGATCGTGTACCAGGCTGTGGTTTCGCGGGTGAAGCTTCTGTCGGGCATGAATCTGGCCGAGAAGCGGCGGCCCCAGGACGGCCGGATCAAACGCGACGAGAAGGGCCGGGAAGTCGAGCTGCGCGTCTCCACCATGCCCACCGCGTTCGGCGAGAAAGCCGTGCTGCGAATCTTCGATCCCGACATCCTGATGAAGGGTATCGAGGAACTGGGCTTTGCCGGGACTGAGTTCCAGAAGGTCCTCTCGTTCATCGAGCGGCCGAACGGCATCGTCCTCGTGACCGGCCCCACGGGCAGCGGCAAGACCACCACCCTCTATTCCATTCTTCGCCACCTCTCGAAGCCCGAGGTGAACATCGTCACCATCGAGGATCCGGTGGAGATGGTCATCGAGGATTTCAACCAGGTGTCGGTGCGCCCGCAGATCGACGTCACCTTCGCCGCCGCCCTGCGCACCGTGCTCCGGCAGGACCCCGACATCGTGATGGTGGGCGAGATCCGCGATTCGGAGACCGCCGACCACGCGGTGCAGGCGGCCTTGACCGGCCATCTCGTGCTTTCCACCCTGCACACCAACGATGCACCCTCGTCGATCACCCGCCTGCTCGATCTCGGCGTGCCCCAGTTCCTCGTCACCTCGACTCTGGTGGGTGTGATCGCCCAGCGTCTGATGCGCACCAATTGCCCGTCCTGCCTGGTGGACCACGTGCCCACCGACGAGGAAGTGGCGGCTTTGCGCGTGCCCCGGGAGAAGCTGGGCGCCGTCCTCTTCAAGTCGGGATCCGGTTGCCTCCAGTGCCGCCAGACCGGCTACTCGGGACGCGACGGCATCTACGAGATCATGAACCTCTCCGACAAGATCCGCCTCCTCGTGGCCCAGGGCGCGTCGTCAGTGGATATCCGGAAGACCGCGCGCGACGAGGGCATGCGCAGCCTGCGCGAATCGGCTTTCGAGAAAGTGATGCGCGGCCGGACCACGGTGACCGAGCTGGTCCGGGTCACCGGCAAGTGACGGCGCTCATGGTCTAGAGGGCGCCGTCATTGCGAGGAGTCGCTCCGTTCACCGTTACGAGCGCGGAGCCTCCCCGAAGGGGGACGAAGCAATCCCCCTATCCGAGTCCAGGAGAATCGTGACCGGGCCGTCGTTCACCAGCGACACCGCCATCACGGCCTGGAACACGCCGCGCCGCACCACGAGTGAGGAGGAGGCCAGGCGATCGCAGAACGTCTCGTAGAGGCGCTTTGCTTCGTCGGGGCCAGCCGCGTCGATGTAGCTCGGCCGTCGTCCCTTCCGCGAGTCGGCGAGAAGCGTGAACTGCGAGACCACGAGAATTTCGCCCGCGACGTCAGTAACGGACAGATTCATCACGCCCTCGGCGTCGTCGAAGATGCGGAGGTTCAAGACCTTCTCGGCCATCCACTCGAGATCCGAGGGAGCATCGCCTTTGCGGACGCCGAGCAGAACCAGCAGGCCCCGATTGATAGCCGCGACCTCCACCCCGCCTACGGCCACGCTTGAAGATGCCACCCGTTGGACCACCGCTCGCATGGGGCGAGGTTATATGCCGACGTGCGATACTTCGACCACGAATCATGCGCGCCACCGACCAGGACGTCCAATACCTCGCCCGGAAGATCATCAGAAGTCTGACCACCGCCAATCGGATCGACTGCGACAACGAGGAGGCCGTGGTCATGGGCCTCACCGGGGCCCTGCTCAAGGAGATCCGGCTCGAGGACGCCCTGAACGAGGAGGCCCGTCAGATCCTGATGTCGCACTCCACCACCATGGCCCGCGACAACATCACCGGGCTCGACATGTTCCGCAAGGTCAAGCGCGAACTGGCCAAGAAGAAGGGGATCATCCTGTGAGGCTCTCTCGCGAGAAGATGATGCAGCTCTCCCACGTGGCCATCGGCTACCTGAAGGATGAGCCCATGGTCGAGTTCTTCACCGACCCCAAGGACATCCGCGCCGAGATCTTCAAGTTCATCGAGAACGAGGGCAAGGTCGACGAGGCCATCGACCTCGCCGTCCGCCAGAAGATCGAAACCCAGAAGCGGGGGATTCCCGAGGGCTCGGAGGAGTGGGACATCCTCTATCGGAAGTACTTCGAGGAAGAGTCCGCGCGCCGTCGCCGGTAGGTCCCGTCACAGGGGGCCGGAAAGTCTCACCATGTTCGGATGCATCGGCGGTTTGTTCCGGTTGGTCTTTTTCGTGGTGGTGCTCGCCCTGCTGGGCGGTGTCGCTTACTACTACCTGAAACTCCACCCCGAGAAAGCTCCATGGAAGGGCGGCGTCGCTTCGGTGCAGGAGAAGGTGGGGACGGTGAAGCTTGGGGCCGAGGTCAAAGCGGCCCTTTCCCTGCGCGAGTCGCTCAAGAACCTCGACATCGCGGTAAGCGCCGAGAAGGACGTCATCACTTTGCGCGGGAAGGTTCCGAGCGCCGAGGTGGGCAAGACGGTTGAGAGTGTCGTGGCCTCCGTGCCCGGAGTGCGGCAGGTGGTGAGTTTTCTCGAGATCGATGCCTCAGCGGGAGCGCAACCGAAGGACGCGGACGACCGCACCATCGGGGAACGCGTCGATGACGAGGCGTTGGAGCTGAAAGTCCGGGCCGCGTTCAGGCTCGACAAGGATCTGGCGGACGCTGCTTTCGAGGTGAAGGCAGTGCGACGCCACCTGCAGATCTCGTCGGCCACCGCCACCGCCGAACAGAAGAAACGCGCGGTGGATGTGGCGAAGTCGATCGAGGGCGTGGCCTCGGTCACGCAATAGCCGAGACGTCAGCGGCCTGCGCGCGCTGCGTCAGCGGTCTTCTTCTTCCGCGCTTTCGTCGGAGGGGAGGGGGGCGAGGGGCTTGGCGTCGATCAACGTCCCGCCGAAGAGATCCAGGGTGCGGCCCACCACGGGGTCGGCCATGACCTTCGCCTTGAGCGCCGCTTTGCCGGGCCCCTTGTCCGCGGGAGCCGATGAGGGTGCAGGTTCAGGAGCGGGCCTCTTTGTCGCGGCTGCGGGCGACGGCGCGGGAGCAGGCCGCGCGGGGCGCGGTTTCTCCGGCACGCTGTCGTCGAGTTCGTCCTGACCACCCGCCTTGAGGACCACGCGGAGTTTTCGGCCAAAGGCCTTGAGACCGTTGGCGGCGAGAGTGTCTTTCTCCGATTCGAGGAACGCCACCTGGGCCGCGGCCACGCCGATGATCAGGGTGTCGCCTTCGATGGTGGCGCTCGCCTCGGAGAGAGCACCAAGCAGCATTCGTCCCGAGGTGGCCGCGCGCAGACGATCGATGGTGTTGCCCGCGGGTTCGGCGGTGGTGGCGGGGGCAGGCGCGACGGAGGGCGGGGGAGTCGCGGCTTCGGCCTTGGCCGTCGGTCGCACGGGCGCCGCGTCGGTGGGAGGGACGAGGCGTCTCGCGGCGGCCGCCGGAGCTTCCTCGGCTGGAGCCTCGATGCGGCGCACCACCGGCGCAGGAGGGGCCGGCACGGGCGCCTGCAATCGCGGTCTCTCGGGCGGAGCGGATACGGTGAGCACGGGCCGCGGCGACTCGCCGAGGAATTGCTCGACCCGGCTCACGAGATCCGCGAAACTCACCAGTCGACGCAGTTGCGCGGCCTTGAGCAGCGCCATCTCGAGGCTGAGGCGCGGGTCGGGGTCGATGGCCTTGCGGAAGTCGAGTTCGGATCGCGACAGCGAATCCACGAGGCGGAGCAGATCCTCCTCGGCCAGCGCGCTCACGAACTGGGCGGCCGCGGCGCGATCCTCGGGAAGCAGATCGACGCCTTCGCTCTGGGCATCGATCTTCAGCACCAAGAGATCGCGCCAGTAAAGCAGCAACTCGTGGGCGAACATCTCGTAGTCCGCGCCATAGGAGGCGAGGGTTTCGATCACGCGCAGAACGCCCGGTGAATCGTTTTCGAAGACCGCGCGGGTGGCTTCTCGCAGCAGTTCCCGATCGATGAGACCGAGAAGTTTGGCCACGTCCTCGTCCTGGATCACCGCGCCGGTGAAGGCGTAGACCTGATCGAAAAGGGAGAGTGCGTCGCGCACGCTGCCCTCGGCGGCGCGGGCGATGCGGAGGAGGGCCGAGTCGGAAACCTCGATCTTCTCCGAGTCGGCGATGGCCCTCAGGTGTCCGGCCAGGGTCTTGGCGGGAATCAGCCGGAACGCGTGGATCTGGCAACGCGAGAGGATGGTTTCTGGGAGTTTCTTGAGTTCGGTGGTGGCGAGGATGAACTTCACGCGAGGCGGCGGTTCCTCGAGTGTCTTCAGCAGTGCATTGAAGGCGGCGCCGCTCAGCATGTGGACTTCGTCGATGATCCAGATGCGGTAACGATCGCGGGCGGGATTGAAGCGCGTGCTTTCGCGCAGCTCACGAACGTCGTCGACGCTGTTGTTCGAGGCGGCGTCGATCTCTTGAACGTCAACCGAATTGCCCGCCGCGATTTCCGAACACGAGGGGCAGGTCCCGCAGGGTGTGGGAGTGGGTTCGTCCTGAGCCGAGCAGTTGAGTGCGGCGGCGAGGATGCGGGCGGTGGAGGTTTTGCCTACACCGCGCGCGCCGGTAAGCAGAAAGGCGTGGCCGATGCGTCCCGAGGTGAGCGCATTGCCGAGGGTGCGGGTGACGGTTTCCTGGCCGACCACGTCGGCGAGCGTCCTGGGGCGCCACTTGCGCGCGAAAACGACGTAGCTCATTCGGGGTTCTTTGCGCTCTCCGCAGGGGGGATGGCTGGGGTCCGCCGACCCGGCCGTGCGTGAACCCCGAACCGACCGCGTCACCCAACGCCTCGCCTAACCGTTGCTCCCTTCCGGGCCTGGCGGGGTTAAAGGCGCGCATCGTCGCGCGGAGCCCGGGATTCACGCACGACCGATTCGCGGGGCGCTGGTGATTCTACCTGCCCGGCCCGCTTCTGGCACCGGTGGCTGAGTCGCGCAGCGCGGGCGCTTCGACTGCGTTGCCGCACGGAGTCCCCTCAGCGCCCGGTTCCGGTGGCTGAGTCGCATCGTGAGGCGTTTGGGTCGAAGCCACCACGCGGTGCCATCTCTCTCAAGCCTGCCTTTCGGGCCTCTGATCCCGCCAAGGTGGCGCAGACGCGTGGGGATTCGAGACTGAGCGAGAGCGCGCTTCGACGGCGTTCCCTACGACGGACTCAGCGACCGGTCGGCGCCATCTCTCTCGAGCCTGCCTTTCGGGCCTCTGGTCCCGCCAAGGTGGCGCAGACGCGTGGGGATTCGAGACTGAGCGAGAGCGCGCTTCGACGGCGTTCCCTACGACGGACTCAGCGACCGGTCGGCGCCATCTCTCTCGAGCCTGCCTTTCGGGCCTCT
>JAGNNV010000005.1:0-21166 GCA_017990495.1 Vicinamibacteria bacterium | reverse complement strand
TCCCGCCAAGGTGGCGCAGACGCGTGGGGATTCGAGACTGAGCGAGAGCGCGCTTCGACGGCGTTCCCTACGACGGACTCAGCGACCGGTCGGCGCCATCTCTCTCGAGCCTGCCTTTCGGGCCTCTGGTCCCGCCAAGGTGGCGCAGACGCGTGGGGATTCGAGACTGAGCGCCAGCGAAGGACCGACGCCATCAAGCCCGCCTTTCGGGCCTCTGGTCCCGCCAAGGTGGCGCAGACGCGTGGGGATTCGAGACTGAGCGCCAGCGAAGGACCGACGCCATCTCTCTCAAGCCCGCCTTTCGGGCCTTCGGCCCGGAAAGGCTGGCGGAGAGAGAGGGATTCGAACCCTCGGTAGAGGGGTCACCCCTACTCACGCTTTCCAGGCGTGCCGATTAAACCACTCTCGCATCTCTCCGCGACGGGCACAGGAAGCAGCAAGGTTACCAGCCGCCCCTCTCCCAAGTCATCTTGCCCTCTTCGCCTTTCGGTCCGACCCAGGGGTCGCGAACCGATTCGCCTGGCCCCGCCTATGGCTCTCATTGGCAGAAACGATTGGACCCACTGAAAGAAGGCCACTACATTGAGGCTCCCGCCGTTTCCAACTCAGGAGCCAAAACCATGTCCAGCGAATCCAAGTGCCCGTTCTCGGGCGGCGCCAAACACGCCGTGGCCGGAACCCCGTCGAATGCCACGTGGTGGCCCGACCAGCTGAACCTGAAGATCCTCCATCAGCAATCAGAGAAATCCGACTCCATGGGCGCGGACTTCGACTACGCCAAGGAGTTCAAGAGCCTCGACCTGGACGCAGTGATCACCGACCTTCATGCGTTGATGACGGATTCGCAGGAGTGGTGGCCCGCCGACTACGGCCACTACGGCCCGTTCTTCATCCGCATGGCCTGGCACAGCGCGGGGACCTACCGCATTCACGATGGTCGCGGCGGCGGCGGGCGGGGCGCGCAGCGTTTTGCTCCCCTCAACAGCTGGCCGGACAACGTCAGCCTCGACAAGGCGCGTCGGCTGCTCTGGCCCATCAAGCAGAAGTACGGCCGCAAGATCTCCTGGGCCGACCTCATGATTCTTGCCGGCAATGTGGCCATCGACTCCATGGGCCTCAAGACCTTCGGCTTCGGCGGCGGCCGCGCCGACATCTGGGAGCCCGAAGAGGACCTCTACTGGGGTCCCGAAACCAAGTGGCTCGGTGACGAGCGCTACAGCGGAGACCGTCAGCTCGCGAATCCCCTTGGCGCCGTCCAGATGGGCCTGATCTACGTGAACCCGGAAGGTCCGAACGGTAATCCGGACCCTGTCGCGTCAGGCCGGGACATTCGCGAGACCTTCGCCCGCATGGCCATGAACGACGAGGAGACCGTGGCCCTGATCGCCGGCGGCCACACCTTCGGCAAGGCCCACGGCGCTGCCGACCCCGGCAAGTACGTGGGCCGCGAGCCCGAGGCCGGCGCCATCGAGGATCAGGGCTTCGGCTGGAAGAGCAGCTTCGGCTCCGGCGCGGGTGTTCACGCGATCAGCAGCGGTGTCGAGGGCGCCTGGACCCCCAACCCGATCAAGTGGGACAACGGCTACTTCGAAACCCTCTTTGGTCACGAATGGGAGCTGACCAGGGGCCCGGGTGGCGCCCAGCAGTGGAAACCCAAGGATCCCGCGGCGGCGAATCTCGTGCCGGATGCCCATGACCCGAGCAAACGTCACGCCCCGATGATGAGCACCGCCGACATGGCGCTCCGCATGGACCCCATCTACGAGAAGATCTCGAGACGGTTCATGGAGAACCCGCAGGAGCTGGCCGACGCTTTCACGCGCGCCTGGTTCAAGCTGACCCACCGCGACATGGGCCCGCGCGCCCGTTACCTCGGTTCGCTCGTTCCCAAAGAAGTGCTGATCTGGCAGGACCCGGTTCCGGCGGTCGACCATCCGCTGGTCGATGACAAGGACATCGCGGCGCTGAAGGCCAAACTCCTGACCTCCGGCTTGTCCATCTCCCAGTTGGTCAATACCGCCTGGGCGTCCGCTTCCACCTTCCGCGGGAGCGACCGTCGCGGCGGCGCCAACGGAGCCCGGATTCGCCTGGCTCCGCAGAAGGACTGGGAGGTCAACCAGCCGGCCGAACTCGCGAAGATCCTTCTCTCGTTCGAGAAGATCCAGAAAGAGTTCAACGAAGCGCAGTCCGGAGGGAAGAAGATCTCCCTGGCCGACCTGATCGTTCTTGGCGGCACGGCCGCGGTCGAGGCGGCAGCGAAGAAAGCCGGCCACGATGTGGTGGTTGCCTTCTCGCCCGGCCGCACCGACGCGCGACAGGAGCAGACAGACGTCGAGTCGTTCGCGGTTCTCGAGCCGGTTGCGGACGGCTTCCGCAACTACGTGCGCAAGGGCTGCGAGGGATTGGTGGCTGAACTGCTGATCGACAAGGCGCAGCTTCTGACCCTCACCGCGCCGGAGATGACGGTTCTGATCGGCGGCCTGCGCGTGCTGAACGCGAACGCGGGCCAGTCGAAGCACGGCGTCTTCACGGACCGGCCCGAAACCCTGACCAACGACTTCTTCACGAATCTTCTCGACATGAAGACGAAGTGGGAGAAGTCGGCCACGGCCGAAGGCGTGCTGGAAGGGCGCGACCGGAAAACCGGCGCGCCCCGGTGGAGCGGCACGGTGGCCGATCTGGTCTTCGGATCGAACTCGCAGCTACGCGCCCTCGCCGAGGTCTACGCCTGCAGCGATTCGCAGGCGGTGTTTGTGCGCGACTTCGCGGCCGCCTGGGCCAAGGTGATGAATCTGGACCGCTTCGACCTCGCCTGATTCGCGATTCAGGCGCCTCGCCTCCCGCGACACGGCGGGAGGCGGGGTTCGGAAGGCCGCGGCGCGGTATGATCCGCGGTCTTCAACCGGACGGATCGCGGAGAGGTGCGAGAGTGGTTGAATCGGCCGGCCTCGAAAGCCGTTGTAGTCGAAAGGCTACCGTGGGTTCGAATCCCACCCTCTCCGCCAGCCCTTCTCGGGCCGTAGGCCCGAAAGGGCATGCGGAGAAGGGTGGGATCCGCCCGGTCGCTGAGTCCGGAGTACCCACACCCGTCGAAGCGCGCTCTCGCTCAGTCTCGAATCCCAGCGGGCTTGGCGCTCAATGCGTCGGGGGCGAGGAATAGGGGGCAGCCCTGTCGACCCGAAGGCCCGAAAGGGCATGCGGAGAAGGGTGGGATCCGCCCGGTCGCTGAGTCCGGAGTACCCACACCCGTCGAAGCGCGCTCTCGTTCAGTCTCGAATCCCAGCGGGCTTGGCGCTCAATGCGCCGGGGGCGAGGAATAGGGGGCAGCCCTGTCGACCCGTGGGCCCGAAAGGGCATGCGGAGAAGGGAGGGCTTGGCGCCCAGGGCGCGCCAGACGGGAAAGTCGACAGAGTACCCTAGCGCCGATCAGCCTATTGGACCTGTCGTCACCCCCGGGCGAGCCACGCCGTTTTACGTGCGCTGACCCGGGGGCCTAGCGCGAACACTCCGTTCCCAACCGCGACGCCCGCGCGACTCAGCTCCGCTTATCGCGGAAGAAACGGCGCATGATCTCGCTGCATTCCGCCTCGCGGACACCGCCGACTACGTCAATGCGGTGATTGAGAGCCAGGCCCTGAACGTCCAGAAGGCTTCCCAGGGCGCCCCACTTCGGTTCCCGGGCTCCGTACACCACGCGTCCCACGCGGGCGTTCACAAGCGCCCCCGCGCACATCAGGCACGGTTCCACCGTGACCACCAAGGTGGTTCCCGGCAGACGGTAGTTCGCCAGCTTTCGGGCCGCCTCGCGCAGGACAACGATCTCGGCGTGGGCGGTGGGGTCAATCGACGAGATGGGCTGATTGAAGCCCGACGCGATCACGGCGCCCGCTTGATCCACGAGAACCGCGCCTACCGGCACCTCCCCCGCCTCGGCGGCGAGGTGGGCCTGGGCCAGAGCCAGGTCCATCAGCGGCTCAATAGGTGGCAGTTCCATGTCCCTTTGTCTACGAGAGGGCCAGAATCAGGATGAGGCCGAAGCCCCCGAGGACAAGGGGCACGGAAGTCGCGATCGCCGCACCGGTGCCGCGTCCGCGCGTGTAGAGGATCCAGGCCAGAATCGAGCACGAAAGCGGCAGCAGGGGATAAGACCAGACGGCGGCCACGAAGAGCCAGGGTTGCCACATCTCCGTGGAGCCGGGAGCGTCGAAGGCCATGATGGCCAGGCCCGAGAACATCACCCAGGGCAGCAGGGAAAGCAGATAGCCCAACTGGGAGACGATCAGCCAGACCAGCACCGCCTTCGAAGGAGACGTCGTGGTCATCTGCGGCTCCAGATCTCGAAGCGAGAAGTCGGATGGGGCAGGGCTGTGGTCGGGTGGTGCGCCCCGGAGGATTCGAACCTCCAACCTACAGATTCGTAGTCTGTTGCTCTATCCAATTGAGCTAGGGGCGCGACGGCTGCCGAAACCCGTATCATACAGCCGTGGTGGCCTGAAACACCAGGGTGAATGCGCGATTGGCCGGCGGCGTGCGCTGACTTGACTCCGGCGCGAGCGATCGTCTCTAATGAGCGTTTTGCGCTCGACTCGTGTCGAGTCGCCTGGGAGGGACGTGCGTTCGATGACACACCGCCGGACTCGCCCCGGACTGACGAAATGCTGAACGCCAGCGTCTCAGGTCGAATTACCGAGGTCGATGCCCGGCGGGAGCGGCCGTTTTTGGAGGTGATGGCAGACCTCTGGCGCTATCGCGACCTCGTGATCGCACTCGCCGCGCGCGACATCAGGGTCAGGCAGGTTCAGACCGTGCTCGGCGCCGCATGGATTCTGATCGGGCCACTCCTCACGGTCGGCGTGTTCACGCTCGTGTTCGGTCTTTTCGTAAAGGTCCCGAGTGATGGACTTCCCTACATCCTCTTCTACCTCGTGGCCATCATTCCCTGGCAGGCGTTCGCTACTTCGTTGAACACCTCCGCGACATCGATTCAGTCGGGTGCGGCGCTGATGGCCAAGATCTACTTTCCGCGCGTTGCGATCGGGGTGGCTGGTGCGCTGACCGTATGGGCTGACTTCGCCGTCGGTTTCCTGCTCATCGTCGCGGTTGCCTCTTTCTATGGCCACCTGACCCTGCAACTGCTTGTGCTCGCGCCAATCCTGCTTCTGATCCTCACGTCGCTGGCGCTGGGCCTCGGTCTCTCGCTGGCTCCGCTCAGCGTGCGGTATCGAGACGTGCGACAGCTGGTGCCCCTTCTCACCCAGATTTACTACTTCACGACCCCGGTGATCTACCCCATTTCGATAGTGCCCGAGTGGATTCGCCCGGTATACGCCATGAATCCCATGAGCGTTGTGATCACTGGTTTTCGGGAAGCCCTCAAGGGGGAGTGGCCCCAGCCGACCGAGCTGATCGGCGCTCTCCTCGTCGCCGGGGTGGTTCTTTGGTTCGGCGTTTCGACGTTCGTCCGCAACGAACGCAATGTCGTCGACATCATATGAGTTGGGCGATCCAGATCGAAGGCGTTTCGAAGCTGTACCGGTATGGCGCAAATGGGCCGGCGACCGACACGCTTCGCGACGCGTTCCGGGCTTGGTGGCGCTCACGTTCCGCACCGCCCGAAGAGGCGGCGCGACCTTCGGCGGGGGCCTACCGCGTTTTGTCGCCGCGGCAATTCGAGGGGGCGCCGCCGGCGCATTTTTGGGCGCTCCGTGATATCCATCTGGAGATTCCTGCGGGCGAGCGGGTCGGCATTGTCGGACGCAATGGCTCCGGGAAGAGCACGCTGTTGAAGATCCTGTCCCGGGTCACCGGTCCGACCGAGGGGCGGTTCCGCTACCGGGGGCGCGTGATCAGCATGCTCGAGGTCGGCACCGGCTTCCATGGCGACCTGTCCGGCCGGGAGAACGTATACCTGAACGCGCAGATCAATGGCATGACGCGCAAGGGCATTGAGCGGCTGTTCCACGAGATCGTCGAATTTTCCGAACTCGGGGCGCACATCGATACTCCGGTCAAGCACTATTCGTCCGGGATGTACCTTCGCCTGGCATTCGCGGTTGCCGCGCACCTTGAGTCAGAGATCCTGATCGTGGATGAAGTGCTGGCGGTGGGGGATGCAGGATTCCAGAAGAAATGCACCGAGCGGATGCTCCAGGTGTCCGGGCAGGGCAGGACGGTGATCTTCGTCAGCCACAACCTCGATGCCGTCAACACCCTCTGCACCTCGGCGGTGGAGTTGGACCATGGGCATGTGGTGCCCCAGATCGTGCCGTTGCAGGAAGGCCCCGGGACGCGTGAGTGCATTCTCGCGCCCGTGCGCCACGTCACCGCTCGCTACCTCGAAGAAACGACCACGGTGATCGGTGAGCGCTCCTGGCCCGATAACGACACGGCCCCGATGATCGAGGACAACGTACGTCTTCGGTCGGTAAGAGCGCTCGGCCCGACCGACGAAGTGCGGACGGAGTTCGACCTGGAGGAGCCCATACGATTCGAAATGCGATTCGAGGTCTTGAAACGGAAGTACCCCCTGTACTGCTACGTGCGCGTCTTCGGGGGCAATGGCGAGATCGTCCTAGTTACCCTCGACAACCTGGACTTTCCCGACACCGAGCGCCCGCGCGAGCCGGGGGTGTACGTGGAATCCGTCGAGATTCCGCCGCGCCTGCTCAACGAGGGTTTGTTCTCGATTGAGGCCACACTCTGTACGTTTCCGACCGCGGAGCAGAACACGTGGGTGGCCAACGCCGTCTGCTTCAGCGTGGCTGACCGTCGCAAACCCGGCGGGGTGCGCGGCAATTGGATCCGGGAATGGCCGCAATCCCTCATCCGCCCCCGTCTTCACTGGCGGCACTCATTCACGCCCGCTCCAGAGCACGCAAACCGGGCCGAAGCCTGATGCAGGGGGATCCCTTTCACGACCATGCGAACTGGCGCGCGTTCGACCTGGAGCAGCTGGGGCCGGGCGTTGGCGGATACGCCGAGTCGATCTTCGATGGCCGGTACGTCTACTACGGGCCCGAGCGCAACTACGATGCGAGTGGACGGTCGGCGGAAGCGCACGCCAATTTCCTCCGCTATGACACCTCGCTGCCCTTTGAGGACTGCGCCGCCTGGGAGGTCTTCAACGCCGCCCGGATCACCGGCGTCGAGGGTGGCTCGGTGGGCATGGCATTTGACGGCCGTTTCGTATACTACGCGCCATTCCGTTCCGGCAAGACCGGGGAGTACAACCTGTTTTCGGTAGCGCTCAGGTACGACACTCATCGGCCCTTTGGCAGCGAAGCCGCCTGGACTCCGTTCGACATGCGCGTTATGCACCCGTCGTGCGGCGGCTACGTCGGCGCCGAGTTCGACGGCCGATACTTCTATTGCTGCCCTTACTACTCGGACCGACGAAGCGTTTTCGCTCGATACGACACTCATGGCGAGTTCGCGAATCCGGATTCCTGGGTGACCATCGACAAGCTCTCTTTCACCCGGAAGTTCAAGGGATACATCGGCGCCCGTCACGTTGCCGGACACGTCTATTTCTCTCCCTGCTACAACGATCTCCTCAAACGTCCACACGGCTTGATGCTGCGAGTGCGCTGCGACGCGGACTTTCGCGCGAAAGCCTCATGGGAATCATTTGACCTCGAGACCGTCGACCGGTCCCTCGTCGGCTACGACGGCATGGCGTCAGACGGCAGATACGTCTACTACGCGCCCTACTACCCGCGCACCGGTTTGGAGAAGGGTCTCAGGCACGGCCGCGTAGCGAGGTTCGACACCACGCGCTCCTTTCGCGATCCTGCGGCCTGGCAGGCCTTCGATGCGGAGCGTGTCTTCGGACCCGCCGCGACGGGTTACATAGGCGCGGGGTTCGACGGTGCGCATATCTACTTCGCGCCCGTCGGCAACCATGTTGGGTATCATGGAAACGTGTTGCGCTTCGATACCCGGAGGCCGTTTGCCGAGGACGCATCCTGGGCGCTCATGAATGTCGCGGAGCATGACGATAGACGCGTCTACTACGACGGCGCCGTCGCCTGTGACGGTCGGTCGATGTATTTTGTGGCCTGCGGCGCCGGTAGGAAGATGCTGCAATACCGCCTCCGAGACTAGATGGTCGCGGCGAGCGATTTCCCCGGGAGTGAAGATGAGGAAGTCGAGCCGCTCCGCGACTCCCCTGGGAAGCAGAGGTTCTAAGCGACGCCGCGTCAGATCAGTAGCTGGAAAACAACAGTGCATCCCCGCCTAAAGTACTACCCTCATCACGCCGACTACGTCACTCACGCCAACGAGTTCAGGCCGTTCGTGACAACGATGGGCGAGGCGGGATACCGCTCCTCCTCCCTCAACACGGACGAGCTGGGTTTTCGGGTCCAGCACTACAGCACCGGAGAGGCCATCGAGTTCGCCACCTTGCGGGACAGATTGCCCGAGTGCAACCTCATGCTGGGCGGAAGCACCGCCTTCGGTGTCACCGCGAGCGCTGACACCAGGACAACGGCTGGTTATCTCGGAGGCCTCGGCTTGCCGTGCCTGAACTGGGGGGTCCGGGGCGCCACCGGCCAGCAGGAACTGATGCTGTATCTCACGTTGCGCTACCTGCTCCCGCCACAGCGGAACATCGTGCTCCTCAGCGGAATGAACGATGTCTCCCTGGCCACCCTCGAGGGAGCACTGGCCCATCCATATTTCGGCGGCGTATTCGGAGGTGACCTCTACTTTCGCCAGTTCCAGGACTCATTGGCTGCCTCCCAGTACGACGTTATTGAGCGGACACGGCTGCGCGAGATCCTGGATGGCCTTTGGGTGAAGAGTGGAGCGTTCCGCCGCATCGCGCGTGCGTTCCTCCGACGCAGCGTGGCCGCCCCTGCTGAGACCAGTCGCCTGAATCCGGAAGAGCAGTTCCGAGTGGTCGCGTCACATGTGGCGAACACGATCCAGACTTGGGGATTGCTCCAGACCGCGTCGGGCGCGCGCATCCACTACGTGTTGCAGCCCGCGATTGGGTGGTGCCAAAAGAGGCTCGGGCCGATCGAGGCCGAGTGTTTCGAGGCAGACCGGAGCGCCATCGCAAGCGTCCGCGCTTTTACCGATCACCGCCTGTATCTCCGCTTCCGTGAGCACGTGGCGCGCGCCTGCGATATGTCCGGGGTGCGGTTCTATGACGCCAACGACTGGCTGACCGCCGAACTCGGCCCGGTGGAAGTGTTCACCGATTCATGCCATTTCAACGACGCCGGCTACGAGCTGCTGGCGGGTTTGCTCCGCGACAAGATTGCCTGGCACTAGCCGATGCGGGTCATTCTCGTCGTTTTCTCGCGTCTGTACCTGACGTGGCTCCGTGTTCGGCCAAGCCATAAGCGCGCTAAAGAGGCGGCTCCTGTCGCCCTTTTTCGCGCGGACACCAACTATCCCTTCTACTGATGTCACGGCGCCCATGTCTCGTCTGCTGAAGTTGCTGCTCTTTCGGTTTCTGGGGCTTGTGTATTCGCGCCCTCCGCGCCGCGCGACCGCGACTTTCTGGCGCCGCAAGCCCCAGCCGAGCAAGCCCTGGGAAGCGATCTAGATGTACATCCTCGGGATCTCCGCCTTCTACCACGACTCCGCCGCGTGTCTGGTCCGCAACGGAGAGATCGTGGCGGCGGCTCAAGAGGAGCGTTTCACGCGCCGGAAACATGACGCGGCCTTCCCCATCAGCGCCATCAAATGGTGCCTGGAGTATGCCGGAATCGATTTTGATGCGGTCGACTACGTCGGCTTCTACGAGAAGCCGTACCTGAAGCTCGAGAGAATCCTGGGCGTCGCCGGGCGATTCCACCCTCACGGCTTCGAGGCGTTCGATCACGCGGTCTCCGCGTGGGCGGCTTCGAAGGCCTGGATGCCCGGAATCATCACCAGCCATCTGATGGAGCTCTCGCCCAGCGGGGGGGCTCTCGCTCGCTGGGATGGCCGCCTGGTGTTTTCCGAGCACCATCAAGCGCACGCGGCATCGGCGTTCTATCCCTCTCCGTTCGCTGATGCGGCCATCCTCGTGATGGATGGGGTCGGCGAGTGGGCCACGACGTCCCTGTCCGTCGGGTCCCGAGATGTGGTCGGGGTGCCGCGGATTACCTTCCTGGAAGAGATCCGTTACCCCGATTCGCTCGGCATGTTGTACTCGGCCTTCACCTCATACCTCGGCTTCCGAGTCAACTCCGGCGAATACAAGGTGATGGGACTGGCGCCGTACGGCAAGCCCAGGTACGCCGACCTGATCACGAAGAATCTGATCGAGGTTAAAGCCGATGGTTCCTATCGCCTGAACATCGATCACCTGAGCTTTCCGTACGACTATCGGATGGTGAATGACAGTTTCCTCGACCTCTTTGGCCGGCCTGCTCGAGAACCGGAGCAGGCCCTCGAAGATTTTCACCTCGATGTGGCCGCCTCCATACAAGCCGTGACCGAGCAGTTGGTCCTTGGGATCGGACGCCGTCTCCACGCTCTGACCGGACAACCGCGTCTGTGTCTTGCGGGCGGGGTCGCACTCAACTGTGTGGCCAACGGTCTGCTCCTGCGGGAAGGGCCTTTCTCGGATGTATGGGTGCAACCGGCGGCCACCGATGCGGGGGGCGCTCTGGGCGTCGCCCTGTTCGTCTGGCACGACGTCGCGAAGGGGCGCAGGCATTCGCCCCATCCCGCTCTCAGGCGTCCCGGCAGTGGCGACCTTATGAAAGGAGCACTCCTGGGCCCGCGATTCAGCGAAGAGGAGATCACGTCGGAGCTCGATCGGATCCAGATTCCGTACGAGAGGCCTGCGAGCGAGGACCTGTGCGCCACAGTGGCCGCCCTGCTCGCCCAGGGTATGGTGATCGGCTGGTTCCAGGGGAGGATGGAGTTCGGTCCCAGAGCGCTTGGGGCCCGCTCGATCCTCGCCGATTCGCGATCACCGGCCATGCAGCGAACCCTCAACCTCAAGATCAAGTACCGGGAGTCGTTTCGGCCTTTCGCACCCGCGGTGCTGCGCGAGTCGGCCTCCTCATGGTTCGATCTGAATGGCAGGCCGGATTCGGTCCTGGGGCAGCCCCTGGCTGGCTACGACTCGCCGTACATGCTGCTGACCGCCCCGGTCCGGGAGGAGCGGCGGCTTCCCCCCGAGGCCGATGAAGCGCTCACCGGGCTCAAGCGCGTCAATGGCGTGCGCTCCTCGATTCCTTCGTGCACTCATGTGGATTTCTCGGCGCGCGTGCAGACGGTGAACGAGCACGACAACCCGAGGTTTCACGAACTGCTCACGAGCTTCGGCAGCATCACCGGAGTTCCTGTGTTGGTGAACACATCCTTCAACGTGCGGGGCGAGCCCATCGTTTGCACTCCCGAGGACGCGATCCGATGCTTCCTGGGCACGGAGATGGACATCCTCGTCCTGGAAACGGTCCTGGTGCGGAAGTCCAACGTTTCTCCCGAAAAGAAGAAGGACTACCGGGCTGCCTTTGCTCTCGACTGAGCCCTTCGGCCTTCGCGCCTGCACAGATTCATGTCGAAGAGGTAGCGTGAGGCGCGATATGCTGGAGGACCCCATGCCTCCCAGCTTTCCACGAGTCGACAAGACCGAGATTCCTCGCCCCCCTATGCTGTTCCGCCTTCCACGGCGGCTGCAGCTGCGCCTGAAGCAAGCCGTCGGCAAGCTGCTGTTCGATCTCATCGAGCCGCACCGCAAGTCCGCGGCGCTCAGCGAGGTCCATCACACCCAGAGCCTCAGGGCCGACGGCGATCGGCTGTCACCTCAACAACTAAGGCTCCTGACCTCTTACCAGGATGACACCATGGACGTCGAGGCGCGAAAGCGCTATTTCGCCACCTCCGATCACACCCGGACCATGCACGGCATCGTTGTACCCCTGCTGAAGCAGCTTCTCGATGGCGATTCGTCCATTCGGTCCACGCTCAACATCGGCTGCAACTACGCCTACATGGACGCCCAGCTGTCGAAGGCCTATCCACAGGTCTTGTTCCAGGGTGTGGACGTCAACCCCAGGCTGACCGACCTCAACGCCGACCTGCTCTCCGCCAATCTCAAGCTGCAGCCCGGTTATGCGCTCGACTTGCTTGAGGCCGGGGGGCTGAAGGCTGACCTCGCATATTTCTCATCGACTGCGACCGCCATCCGGATGGGCGAGCTGAAGCGCTACCTGCGAATCCTCTCCACGACGGCGAAGTACGTCGTTTTCAGCGAGCCCATCTGGCCGATGCCCGATGGACAGCGACCGATTCCGACCGCGATCTCACCGGAGCTGTCCCTTCCCGTGCATTTGCAGCGACACTCCGACACTCAGGCGATCGGATACGTCTGCTACGCGCATAACTACCGCGCCCTGCTGGAGGAAGCTGGTTTCGACGTATTCAGCTACCGGGCCTATCGCCCGGATTTCGCCACCCTGGACTGGGTGCTGACTGCGGGGCAGAACCGCAACCAACGCCTTTGGGCCGCTCCGTCCCAGTCAGGACCGGCTGCTTGAGCACGACCCCTGGTGCGCCCACACCAGGCAACGAAGCTGCCCCGGCTGGTCCATCCATCTTCGCTCGCCTCTACGGGGAGCAGTCGTTCAGGGATCGTTTCGACGCCGATCCGCGCGAATCCGTCGATGTGATCATCCCGGTGATGCACACCAACGAACTGTGGCGTGCGAACCTGACCTCGATCTATCGGGAGATCCCGGTGCGGCGGCTCATTATCAGCGACGGCGGAGTCCGCGATGACTCGTTGTCGATCGCACGCAGCTTTCCACGGATCACGGTACTCGATCACCGCGAGTTCGTCTCGCTGGGCTATTGTCTGAGAAAACTGATCGAGACCGTGGAGACGGACTGGTTCGTCTACCTTCATTCGGACGTTTTTCTGGCGCCCGGCTGGTTCGACGCCATGGTCGCGGACAGGCACCGTTTCGACTGGTTTGAATCCCAGCAGCACACCACGATTCTCGCCGAGGTGCCGCTCGAGCACAGCGTCGCCGAGCGCTCCTACTCGGGCGCACAGATGGGTCGACGCCGCGCGTTCGACCCTGTGATCCCCAAGATCGACGATGACTTCCTCTACCGCAATGAGGACATCATCCTCGCCCATCTGGTGCGCAAGGCTGGCTTCAAATACGGTCGCGCCGACGGCGCCCTCGCCTACCACCAGCAAATGGCGAAGGAGAGTCTGTGGCGTCGTGACATCGCGCAGGTGTCGATCACGATCCGAAAGAGCGCCGAGGAGGATCTACGCGAAAAGCGGACGCAGCTCTACGGCCTCCTGAAGTACCTCGACCCCGACCAGGAGACATTCAATCGCTACTGCCTGATCGACTACATATACGACCTGCTCATATCAGGGCAGATGGATTGGAGTGAGTTTGCCGCCTGGGTGAAGCGGACAAATCCGGGATGGTTGCCCATCATCAGACGGAGTCGCGCGCGGAACCGCGTGAAGAGGATTTTCAGGGGCGCCGGGGCCGCTCTGCTGAGGTTTGTTGAACGGTTCGGTTTCTGACGCCGGCGCTCAGTCCTTGGAACGCGACGCGCTGCGCCTGCTGATCCCCGTACACAGCGGAACCTGGTTTGTCGAGCTTCGGCGCGTCGCGCGTCTCTGCCAAAGCACACGAAGGCACCGGCCCATCTTGCTCTTTACAGTCGACTACCCGCAGCGCACTCGCGACGTGAGCGCGTGCCTGGCGGAAGGGATCACTTGCCTGGATGAGAACGGGGTTTTGCTGGGCCCGGACATTCTCCGACCGCCAAGACGGAGGAACGTCTGGGCAGCGCCCCTTCGGGTCTGGACGCTATTGGCGCGAGTCGGTCCGTTCAGGGTCGTACAAAGCGTGCTGGAA
The DNA here is from genome assembly GCA_017990495.1 of Vicinamibacteria bacterium. Lineage (GTDB taxonomy): Bacteria > Acidobacteriota > Vicinamibacteria > Fen-336 > JAGNNV01 > JAGNNV01. Next base: position 7,328 of record JAGNNV010000005.1, on the reverse strand, counting down.
GTCAGGGAACGACTCCGTTTTGCCCGTCGCGTGATCGCCACGGTCAAGCCGGCGCTTCTGGTGCTCGCCGGCGACAACGTTGGCTATGACACCGCCTGCTTCATCCGCGCCGCTCAGGATCACGGCCTTCGCACCGTCCTGGTTCCCTCAACGATGTCGAACGGGCAGGAGGAGGCCGAGGTCTATTCGAAGAGCCCGCGTCATCTCGTGCGCGGCGGGCTCAACGCGCTCGCGGCCGCTCTGTATCCGCGATGGGCCCGCCAACACAAAGACAGAGTCGTCCTCCGGGTTCCTGGAGAGAGGGTGCTCGCCTACGAGTTCCTGGGCATCGCGCCTCCCCGTCCCTGGAGCTTCAACAGCGGGTTCGCGGCCGCGATCGCTGTCGAAAGCGCCTCGATGCGTCGGTACTACCTCGATTGCGGCCTTCCCCCTGAGCGTCTGGTCGACACTGGTTCACTGGCGAACGACGAGCTTGCCGAGGCGATGCGGGACCGCGCTCCTCGCCGGGCGGCGTTGTGCCGGGAATTGGAGCTGACTCCGGAGGTCCCGATCCTGCTCTCGGCCCTTCCCCCGGATTTTCTCTACCTGGATGGCGGCAGACCCGAGTGCGACTTCGCGCGGTATGAGGACCTCGTCGCTTTCTGGATGTCGACGGTGGCCTCGGTCCAGCACTTCAATCGGGTGGTCTGCCTGCACCCCTCGATGGCGGTCGCGGACTGGCGCCATCTTGAAGGTCGCTACGACGTCCGTATCTCGACGGAGCCGACCTCGGCGCTTATTCCGCTCTGTGATCTCTATGTGGCCTCCGTCTCGTCAACCATTCGCTGGGCGATTGCCTGCGCCGTCCCGGTCGTGAACTACGACGTCTATCGCTACCGCTACGAGGATTTCGCAGGCGTGCCTGGTGTGGTCGCGGTCGAGGAGCAGGGCGGCTTCGCGGAGGCGCTCCGGCGCTTTGACACCGACGCCCCCTTCCGAGAGTCCATGCGCGCCCAGGTTGGCTCGGTGTCGGAGTCCTGGGGCCACCTCGATGCTCAGGCCGGTTCGCGCCTGCTCGCTCTTTTCGACCAGCTCGCGGTGCGGCCGACGTGAGGCGCGTTCTGTTCTTCGTCTATCTCGACACCCATTTTGTCGAGTTGTCCCGTCTGGCTCTTCTGCTCAAAGGCGTGGGTGGTTGGGAGTGCGTCTTCCAGTTTGTCTACCGCTATCCCGCGCGCCCGCGCGATCTCGAGTTTTGTCGGCAGCATGGCTTCCTTGCGGTTGATGGAGCGGGCAACCTGATGGGCCCGGAGTCGGAGTCGCCGCTTGCCCCGGGTTCCTCTGATGGCAAACCGCGCCAGTCCCGTTGGACACGTCTGCGCCAGCTGGCGCGTCAGCCGGGCCGGGCCCGCCTGCGGACGATCGCCGCTGCCTTCTTGTCGCAGTTTCGCCGAGCCTCACCCAGTGGTTTTCTGCAAGCGCTCATGTTCCCGCGGTTCAGCGTGTTCCTGGCCATCTGTCTTGAACACCAGAAACAAGCCAACTCCGCGATGGAAAAACTCCGCCCCCACCTTCTGGTCCTGCCCGAGGACAACGTGGCCTACCCCACCGGCGCCCTGATCCGAGCCGCGAAGGAGCTAGGAGCGCCCAGCCTGATCGTGCCGTACACCATAGCCAACGCCGAGGAGATCGCCGAGGCCTATTGGGACAATCCCGACTACTGGCTGACGCGCTGGCGGAATCGAGTGGTCGGGTGGCTCTATCCGGCCTGGATCCACACCCACAAGGAACGCAGGCTCCTGCCCCTGCCGCCGGATCAGATCCTGGCCATAGAGCATCTTGGTTTGGCGCCACCTCACCCGTGGGTCATCAACAGCGGCGCCGCGGACTGTCTTGCCGTGGAGAGCCCCTTCATGCTCCGCTACTATCTCGCCGCCGGGTTGCCTCGCGGCAGGATGGTTGTCACCGGCGCCCTGGCCGATGACGTCCTCTTCCGCCGGATGGCTGGCTCATCATCCGGGGCCCCAGCGGCCCGGTTCCCGGAGCGGCCGATGCGCCGGCCAATCCTCCTGTGCGCGCTGCCGCCCGACCAGTTTCGTTCCAGGCGTCGCGCGGCCGAATTCGATTCCTATGAAGCCCTCGTGCGAGCCTGGGCGGCCGAGCTCGCGGCGGCCCGCGCGTTCGATGTGGTTGTCCGGCTCCACCCTCGAACTTTGAAAGAGGACGTGCCGTATCTGGAGAACGAGTATGGCCTCGCGGTTTCGACCGAAGACACGGCCACGCTGGTGGCAGGCTGCGACGTGTTCCTGGCGAGCGTCTCCGCGACGATCCGCATGGCCATCGCCGCCGGCAAGCCCGTGATCAACTACGACTGCTACCGATATCGCTACTCGGACTTCATCGACGTTCCTGGTTTGATCACCGTCACCGATCGTGAGGCGTTCCGCGCGGCCCTTGCTCGGCTTGCCGACGTCCGAGCGAGGGAGGAGCTGGCCGCGCGGCAGCGCGAGTTCGCCGCGAAGGAGTTTCCGCTCGACGGGCGTTCGGGGGAACGTGTTCTCGCTTTGGTGGACACGCTGCTGACCGAAAGGCGAGCCCCTGACCCCTCTCCCGATCGAGTCTGAGCGCGCATCGCGGCCCGTCCCTGAGTATCAATCGCATAGAATCAGCTCGCCATGATGCAACGGGGAGAGCGTAAGGGGTGGTTCGGTTCGGCCACCGATGCGTCCCACCACCCCGCCGAGGGGCCTTCAGTCGTATCCGGAACTCTTCCCTCGCGTCCCGCGCTGGCTGCAATGCTCGTGTGGGTGGTCGCCGCGGGTCTGATTCAGTGGGTGGTTTATGGCCCGCTGGTGGATCTCCAGCGGCTGACGGGTCTGCCGCTGGGCTTCGTGGTTGAGGAGTGGCGCCCCGCCTTGCAGAAATTGCTGACTGCACCACTCGGTACATGACCGCTCAGCTCGGGCAGCTGGCACTGTCTGGTCTCACCATCCTCACCCAGCTGAGTCTCCACGCTCTCGCATGCCTCGGAGCGGGAACGGCTGCCCGACGCGTGGTCGTGATGGCTCTCGGTCCTCTGACGCCCTTGTCGCCGATTGCGCGCTTGGCAGTCGACTTCCTCGCTGGTCTGGGCTTGCTCTCCGCGGTCTGGTTGTCGCTGGCCCTTGCTGGTTGGTTTGCGCCAGGGGTTATTCTGGCGGTGCTCACCTGCTCGCTGTTGTGCGCCACGATCACCACGTCCGATCTCCGTGCGGCGCTCGGGCAAGCGACGTCGATAGCCCGGGACCTCGGCCGTGGACCGGCGAGCCTCAGCGTCCTGGCCGGGCTGCTCGTAGTCTGGATCCTCTTCGGGGTCACCGCCCTAGCCCGTCCGCTCTCCGGTGATGCACTGAACCTCCACATGCTCGTGCCCAAGATCATTGCGAGCTCCCACGAGCTGACCGGCCAGTTCCTCAACTACCGGAATTCCTACTTCGGCCTGCTGGGGGAGATGCACCACGCGGTCTTCCTGTCCTTTGGCTGGTCGGATGCCGCCAAGCTGTTCTCCTGGCCGACGATGGTGGCAGGCGCGGTATGTCTCGCCGCCATCTGCGCGCGCTGTGGCTCCGGCCGTCCCGGAAAATGGCTGGCGATCCTGATGGTCTACACATCCACCGGCGTCGTGTGGTGGATCGGCGAGGGGAAGATCGATTGTTATTCGACCGCGCTGGGCCTGGCTGCGGTCTTGTGGCTTCTGCCCGGCCACCGCACGCCCGCCGACCTGGCGCTTGGGGCGGCATTCGCGGCGCTCGCCGTGCAGGCAAAGCTCGCGTACGGCCTCACGCTGTTGCCCGCCCTGGCCTTTCTCTGTCTGTGGTCACCACTGAAAGCGGCGTCGGGCCTGGGATGGCGGTGGCTCATCCGCAGCCAGGCCAAGGGCATGGCCGCTGCCGGTGCGATGTTCGTGCTGGCCATGATCCCGCATCTGGCCAAGAACGTGCTCCTGTTCGGCAGTCTGATTGGTACAACCGAGGTCGAAGGAACCTTGCCGACGTTTCTTGACGAGAGTTGGTACGGGCCAGCGGTCGCCGCGCAGATCCAGATGGCCTATCCCCTCGTGCTCAGCTATGGAAGCTACTTCGCCCAGTACGGGAACCTGTCGCCGCTGGTGCTGGGATTCGTACCCGTCGCCCTGCTTTTCGGCGCGCACAGGGACGGGAATCCGGCGCTGCTACCCCTTTCGATCGCTCCTCTGCTGACCATCGTGCCTTGGATGATCGCTTACCCGGACAAAGTCGTTACGCGTTACCTCCTCGTTCCTTTGTTGATGTGGATTCCTCTGGCCGCCCGGGGCGCGGAGGTCGTGTGTTCGCCCGGGCAAGGGAGCCCGAACGACAACCTCCTGGCCAGGCACCGGTTCTTCCATGTCTTGATCGCGTCGGGGTTGGGCCTGCTGGCTTTGCGGGGTCTGCAGATGGAAGAGGTCGGGGCGAGGTGGTTTATCACTTCAGTCGCAGCTTTCGCCTACCTGGCTTACCGAACCGCGTTCTCGTGGGAATCACGAACACCGCTTGAGCTTCGGATGCTCACGTTCGCGAGTCTGGTCGTACCCTTCGTGGTCCTCGGTTCCGTCGCCTACATGAGTTCGTCCTTCCTGCTTTTCCCCGGCCGAACGCTCGCCTACTTGTCGGGCCGACTCTCCGCCTGCGACATTCAGGAGCCCTGGTGCCGGGCATCCGCGGTGGTCAATCTGGAAGCGCCTGAGGGCGCGCGCGTGTGGTCGACGACGACGTATAAGTACTTCATGCGGCCTGACTTGATTCAATGCTCCGCCACGATGGCGGATGAAACCGCCATCTGGGACGCGCAGGATCCGAAGGCGGCCTGGTTAAGGCTCCGTGAGCGCGGCATCGACTATGTCCTCATCGACACTCGCGATTCCAGTGCCGGCCTGGCACAGGGGATCCTCGCCGCCGCACCGGGCCGGCCTGGTCAGATTCAGCGTCTTTTCTTGGACGGTCCGCTCAGCCTCTTCAAGATCCAGTGGCAGGCAAGCGATGGTCCGTCGCGCTACCCGTGCCGACAGGTGCGGGCGCCTGGCTGGGCCGTGTCCGGACAGGGGGGGGCTAAGGGGTGATTCTCGTTCTGCTGCCCGCCTACAACGAGGAGGAAAGCCTTCCCATCCTCCTGCCCAAGATCGAGCAGTTCTTCAAGGAAGACGGCGGGGACGGCGTGATCGTGGTCTGCGACGACGGCAGCACCGACAAGACCGCGTCCATCCTAGCTTCCTACAAATCGAGCGTCCGCCTCGAGGTGATCACTCACAAGATCAACCGGGGTCTCGGCGAGGCGAGCCGCGATCTCTTCGAACGCGCGGCCGAGATCCTCGAGAGCGACGATGACGTGATCATCCGCATGGACTGCGACGACACCCACGACCCCTCGTTCATGCACCTCATGGCGAAGAAACTGGACGCGGGCTACGACGTGGTCATCGCCTCGCGTTTCCAGGAGGGCGGCGGACAAAAGGGCGTGAACGCGTACCGCGCCTTCGTGAGCCGAGGCGCCAACCTCTTCATGAAGGTCCTCTTCCCCATCTCCGGGGTGCAGGAATACTCGTGCGGCTTCCGGGCCTACCGCGCGGGCATCATCCGCCGCGCCATCAAGATCTTCGGCAACAACTTCATCCAGCTCAAGGGCCTCGGGTTCACGTGCACCCTCGAGAAGCTGGTCAAGCTGCGGATGCTGGGGGCCCGCTTCGCCGAGGTGCCCTTCGTGCTGCGCTACGATCGCAAACTCTCCGAGTCGAAGATGATCTCGAGCATCACCACGGTGGGTTACTTCACGATGGCCCTTCTCTATCACTGGCCCTGGGGCGGATGGCGCACGAACGCCCGCTACCGGGCGGCCGCGAAAGAGACCAGGGCCGCGCGAGCCTGAAGCCATGTGCGGCATCTGCGGACTCTTCGGAACCGGACGGCCCATCGCCGAAGGGCGCCGCATCGTCGACGGAATGATGAAGGCCCTGGCCCACCGCGGGCCTGATGGCGAGGGCCGGGCCGAGGGTCGGGGGATCGTGCTTGGGCACCGGCGTCTCTCCATCATCGATGTCGAGGGCGGCGCTCAGCCCATGATCTCGGCCGACGGACGCTTCGCCCTCACCTTCAACGGGGAGATCTACAACTACCTCGAACTGAAGCGCGAACTCACTGATGAAGGCGTCTCGTTCCGCACCGTCTCCGACGCCGAAGTCTTGCTCGAGCTGCTGATCCGGCGAGGAGAGAAGGCGCTGCCCCAGCTGAACGGCATGTTCGCCTTCGCCTTCTGCGACCTGAAGACCGGCGAGTGGATGCTGGCCCGCGACCCCTTCGGCATCAAGCCTCTCTACCTGAGCGAGTTCGGCCAGGAAATCGGCTTCGCTTCGGAGATCAAGGCCTTCCTCGCCCATCCCGATTTCCGCCGCGCCCTCGACCACGAAGCCCTCTCCGAATACCTCACCTTCCAATTCACTCTCTCCGAGCGCACGCTGTTCAGCGGGGTGCGGAAGATCGAACCCGGCACCTACGTGAAGGGCCGGGGCGTGCGCATCCAGAGCGTCGCCCGCTACTGGGATTTCGATTTCGAGTCGCCGCTCTATACCTCGATCGATGAGGGAGTCTCGGAGCTGCGCGCGGCGCTCGACTCGAGCGCACGCTTCCAGATCCGCAGCGACGTGCCCATCGGGGTCTATCTCTCGGGCGGCCTCGACTCCACCGCGGTGGCGGCCCTCGCGCGCAAGGCCACCGGTCGCCGCATTCCCGCGTTCCACGGGCGATTCGACGAGGGGCCGGCCTACGACGAGTCGGCCTACGCGCGCGACGCGGCCGAAGCCCTCGACCTCGAACTGGTGGTGAGCACCCCCGGGCCGCGGGACTTCGCCGACCTGATGCCGGGGCTCGTCCGCGCCATGGACGAGCCGGCGGCGGGGCCAGGCCTCTTCCCCCAGTTCTTCGTGAGCCGATCCGCGCAGAAGCGGGTCAAGGTGGTGCTGGGCGGACAGGGCGGCGATGAACTGTTCGGCGGCTACGCGCGTTACCTGGTGGCCGAAACCGGGGCGGTGCTTCAGGCCGCGATCCAGGGACCGTCCGCGCACGTGGATCCGGGCGAAAGTGCGTCGCTCGATCTCTCGGAGATGAGCGCCGCCTTACCGCAGCTCAAGGGTTACGAGCCGCTGCTTCAGCATTTCTTCGCCGAGGGACTATTCGAGCCGGCGGACCGGCGCTATTTCCGACTGGTGGATCGACGCGGGCCGTGGCGCGGTGTCCTCGAGGCCGAAGCTCTCGGTTCAGACACCGAGGACATGGTGTTCGAGAAGTTCCGCCGTGTGTTCG